>NZ_JBBKZV010000006.1:0-357346 GCF_037889915.1 Variovorax humicola
AGGCGGGGCACTCCAAGTGTTCTTCCTGTCCGGCGATGAGATCAAGGTATACGTCAGCAACATGGATCTCGGCCACGAGGACCACCCCTCGGGCATGGCCTATCCCGAGCGCCCCGCCGCCAAGCCATAAGCCGTCACGCGGCAACACCCATCCTGCAACAAGAACCAAAGAGCTTATCCGTGCCCGTTGAACCCATGACCTCCGCCGTGTCCGGCCTGCAGCGTCTCCCGCGTACCCCCATGAATCACCTGAGCGCCGTGCTGCGCCGGCTCGCTGCGCTTGCCGTGGCGGGCTGGGTGCTGACCGGCTGTCAGTCGGTCGCCTCCACCGCGTCGCCATCACAGCCACAGAAGGCCAAGTCGTTCGCGTCCGGCATCACGGGCTACAACTTCACCAACGAAGGCGTGCAGTACTACGTCGTCGACGGCAATTACGGTTCGAACCTCCCGCCGTACGGAGGGGGCGGGGCAACGTCATGTTGCGTGCGAGTGCCCAGCCAATGGCAATCGGACCTCACCGTGAAGGTGGATTGGGTCATCGGGCACTACACGCAGCCTTGGGAAAAGCGTAAACACATGACGCTGGAGGAAGAGACAGCTTGTTGCTGGACGCAGCGCACCCTCAGCAAGACCGTGCCCATTGAGCGCTACGAAAAAGGCGGGGCACTCCAAGTGTTCTTCCTGCCCGGCGATGAGATCAAGGTCTACGTCAGCAACATGGATCTCGGCCACAAGGACCACCCCTCGGGCATGGCCTATCCCGAGCGCCCCGCCGCCAAGCCATAAGCCGTGACGCGGCAACACCCATCCTGCAACAAGAACCAAAGAGCTTATCCGTGCCCGTTGAACCCATGACCTCCGCCGTGTCCGGCCTGCAGCGTCTCCCGCGTACCCCCATGAATCACCTGAGCGCCTTGCTGCGCTGGCTCGCTGCGCTTGCCGTGGCGGGCTGGGTGCTGACCGGCTGTCAGTCGGTCGCCTCCACCGCGTCGCCATCACAGCCACAGAAGGCCAAGTCGTTCGCGTCCGGCATCACGGGCTACAACTTCACCAACGAAGGCGTGCAGTACTACGTCGTCGACGGCAATTACGGTTCGAACCTCCCGCCGTACGGAGGGGGCGGGGCAACGTCATGTTGCGTGCGAGTGCCCAGCCAATGGCAATCGGACCTCACCGTGAAGGTGGATTGGGTCATCGGGCACTACACGCAGCCTTGGGAGAAGCGTCAACACATGACGCTGGAGGAAGAGACAGCTTGTTGCTGGACGCAGCGCACCCTCACCAAGACCGTGCCCATTGAGCGCTACGGACCGGATGACGATGGGCTTCAAGTGTTCTTCCTGCCCGGCGACGAAATCAAGGTCTATGTCTCGGACTTGGGGCTCGGCCACGAGGACCACCCCTCGGGCATGGCCTATCCCGAGCGGCCCGCCACCAAGCCATAAGCCGTGACGCGGCAACACCCATCCTGCAACAAGAACCAAAGAGCTTATCCGTGCCCGTTGAACCCATGACCTCCGCCGTGTCCGGCCTGCAGCGTCTCCCGCGTACCCCCATGAATCGCCTGAGCGCCTTGCTGCGCTGGCTCGCTGCGCTTGCCGTGGCGGGCTGGGTGCTGACCGGCTGTCAGTCGGTCATCTCCACCGCGTCGCCATCGCAGCCACAGAAGGCCAAGTCGTTCGCGTCCGGCATCACAGGCTACAACTTCACCAACGAAGGGGTGCAAGAGTATTACGTCGACGGCAACTACGGCTCGAACCTTCGGTCTTACGGAGGCGGTGGTTCGACTTCATGCTGTGTGCGACTGCCCAGCCAATGGCAACCGGACCTCACCGTGAAGGTGGATTGGGTCATCGGGCACTGGACTACACCGTACGAGACACGCAAGCACCTCTCAGTCAGCGAGCAAGCCGCTTGCTGCTTTACCGAACGCACCCTCAGCAAGACCGTGTCCATCGAGCGCTACGAAAAAGGTGGGGCACTCCAAGTGTTCTTCCTGCCCGGCGACGAGATCAAGGTCTATGTCAGCAATATGGATCTCGGCCACGAGGACCACCCCTCGGGCATGGCCTATCCCGAGCGCCCCGCAGCCAAGCCATAAGCCGTCACGCGGCAACACCCAATGCAACAAGAACCAAGGGAGCCTTTCCATGCCAGTTGAACCCATGCCATCCGCCGTCTCCGGCCAGCGTCCGTTGACGCTCCAGGAGGAGATGCGCCGCGGCGCCGCCATGACCTGCATCGACTACAAGCAGCGCGAGAACCTGTGCGCCTCGATGATCTACGTGGGCATCTTCTTCGATGGCACCAACAACAACCGCGACCGCGACAAAGTTGAGGTGATGAAGAAGACGAACGATCCCAACCAGTGCTACCACAGCAACATCGCAGTGCTGTTTGAAACCCACAAGGACCATCCCAAGAACGGCTACCACCGCTACTACGTCCCCGGCGTGGGCACACCGTTCAAGGACATCGGAGAGCTGAAGGAGTCGCAGGACGGCAAGGCCAAGGCCAGCGGCGGCGACGCACGCATCAACTGGGCGCTGATCCAGTTAATCAACTCGATGCATCGAGAGATTCACGGGAAGCGGCTTATTGAAGAAGATGAAGTCGGCCGCCTCGCAACCAGCGCCCCCTTGCACGTCATGGGCCCCGGCGCCAACGTCGAGGGCAAGCGCGAATTCTTCCGTGGCGAGGACGGCAACGGCGGCAAGCTGGCCGAACTGGAGCGCGCCCTCAAGGCCCGCCCGCCCAAGAAGCTGTTGCAGGTCAACCTCTCCGTCTTCGGCTTCTCGCGCGGCGCGGCGCAGGCGCGGGCCTTCTGCCACTTCCTGCACGAAGCGCTCCTGAAAGTCGAGAACGTCGGCGGCAAGAAGGACTACACCCTTGCGGGCGTGGCGCTGCGCGTGCAGTTCCTGGGCCTGTTCGACACCGTGGCCTCCGTGGGCCTGGCCGACTCGTCGCCCTTCTGGCACGGCCTGGGCGGCTGGGCCAACGGCACCATGGACATCGCGCCCAACGTGGAGCGCACCCTGCATCTGGTGGCCGGTCACGAAATCCGCCAGAACTTCCCGCTCTCGTGCGGACGCACGGGCTCGCGCTACCCGAGCAACATCGCCGAGCGGGTTTATCCCGGCGCGCACTCGAATGTGGGCGGCGGCTATGCGCCAGGCGATCAGGGCAAGTCGATGGGCCAGCGCTCCAGGCTGCTGTCGCAGATTCCGCTCAACGACATGTACCGCGAAGCATTCATTGCGGGGGTGCCTCTCCTGTCGGAAGTCGAACTTCGAGCCAACGACGAAGGTAGTGCAATCGCCAACGACCTCAAGGTCGACCCCGAAACCGCCGAACTGTTCGACATCTACCGCCGCTGGAAACCCGTCGAAGCGGGCCTGGGCATCGAGGAGACGCTGAACGGGCACATGCGCAACTACTGGTTCTGGCGCCTGCGCTATCAGGACAAGCTCGACCTGGAGAGCGCCAAGCGTTCCTCAGATCAAGACCGCATCGACCTGGACGAAAGCAACGTGGACTTTCGCTCCGACGCCATGCAGGCGCACGCGCTGGACGAAAGCCATCGCAGGTTCACCCGCGAAGGGGGCGGCCAGAACCAGAGGCCCCAGCCGTTGAGCGAGGCCCAGCGCGAGTTTCTCAAGCTCGAACAGGAGTTCAAGCTCGCCCGCGGCGAAGTTCATCCGAAGGTCCACCGCTTCTTCGATGAATTGGTGCACGACTCGCACGCTTCGTTCTACATGATCGGCCCCATCACCCAGGCCGACCGTGACGAAAAGATCGCGCAGATCCAGCGCAAGGACGAACAGATCAAGGCGGCCCGCGAGGCGCGCGCCACCGCGATGCATCGTGGGAACACGCCCCCACCATGGCCGCCGCGCGAGGAGACGCTGTCAGACCTGGAGCAACGCATCCTGGCGTATCAAAAGACGCACCCCGGTGAATTCCCGTTGCTCACGGATGAGGATCGCGACGCCCTGCTGGCGCTGGAAGACTTCACCACGCGCGGCGCGGTTCGTCTTGTCACCCGGGGCACGCGCCGCGAACTGGGCGGGCACGTGCGCTTTCGGCGTGTGTTCGACAAGAGCTGAGGGGCGGCAATGACTTCAGATTCGAACACCTTTGACGCGCTGATCGCGGACCAGGCCCTGCTGCGGGAGGAGACGAACGACACGCCGATCGTCGATCTGCCCAAGACGATCCGCCTCGCGGTAGAGCCGCCCCGGGAGGCTCGTCTCGCCGCCGTCAAGGCGGCGGTCAATCCACTGCTCGAAGCGGCGCAGCCACTGATTCGCGTGCTGTGTGAAATGCCCAAGGAGCTCGATGCAACGCAGCTCGATGTGTTTCATCGACTGCTGACGCGTGAGGTCACCACCTTCCAGTCGATCTGCACCAGCGCGCAGATCAAGCACGAGCACATTGTGGCCGGCAGCTACGCGCTGTGCACCGCCATCGACGAAGCCGTCAATCGCACGGAATGGGGCGGCGGAGAAGGCGGCGCCACCGGCGTCTGGGCCGGACAACAGTTGGCCCAGGAGTTTCACAACGATGGACACGGTGGCCAAAAGGTCTTCCTGTTGATCGGCCGCCTGGCCGCCTCGCCGCAGGAGCACATCGATCTGATCGATCTGCTGTTCTTCATCCTGTCGCTGGGCTTCGAGGGCCGCTATCGCTCGCTCCCCAATGGCCGGCGCGATCACGATGCCATCCGTCACCGCCTCTACGAGATCGTGATGGCCGCGCGCGGCGAAGTGCCCCGCGACCTTTCGCCGCACTGGAAGGGGGTGGGCAGCGTGGGCAAGTTCCGGCTGCTGCGCACGGTGCCTGTATGGGTCACGGTATCGCTGCTGTCGCTGGTGCTGCTGGCGCAGTTCTCCTGGTACAAGTACCAGCTGGTGCAGAAGACCAATGAGGTGGAAACGGGTCTCCGCGCGATCGGCGCTTTGCGTCCGCCGCCCGCGCCGGTGCACAAGTCGCTGCGCCTGAAGGAATTGCTCGCGCCGGAAATCGCGCGCGGCACGGTGAGTGTGGAAGAGGACGTCGCGCACAGTGCCGTCAGCTTCAAGGGCGACGACATGTTCGTGCCCGGGCAAGCACAGGTGAACGCGAAGCTTGTGCAGACGATTGCCAAGGTGGCGAACGAGATCAACGAGGTCTCGGGCACGGTGCGGGTCGCGGGGCATTCGGACAACCGGCCGATCAAGACGCGCCAGTTCCCGGACAACCAGGCGCTGAGCGAGAAGCGCGCCGCCGCCGTGGCGGAGGTGCTCAAGACCAGCGGTGTGGCGTCGGAGCGCCTCGTGGTGGAGGGCAAGGGCGACACGCAGCCGGTGGCCGACAACATCACCGCTGCCGGCCGGGCGCGCCATCGACGGGTGGACATCGTGGTGACGCAGGGCGATCCACCCGCATCGGCAGCGCGCCGCATCGCAGTCGACATCGACTGAGGAGCAACCCAATAGGAGATCGCAGGTGGCGGTTATGGCGTAATCAACTTTGAGTAACTAAACTGCGCATCCAAACGAGGTGGTCCATGAAAGCACTCATCACAGCAGGCGCGATGGCGTTGATGTCCCTTGCAACATTTGGTGCCGACGCGCAGCCGACGCAAGACGCGATTGCCGCGGCGTTCAAGAAAGCCGACCCGGACAACGATGGCACGGTCAGCCGGGCTGAAGCGAGGAAGTTCGGCATCACCCGGGAGGCCTTCGAGCACGCGAATCCGGACAAGGACGGTACGCTCGACATCAAGGAGTTCCTCGCGGCCATCACCTATCAATTCAACAAGGCAAATCCCGACAAGGACAAGACGCTCGACCGCAAGGAAGCGGCGAAGGCCGGCATCAAGAGCAAAAAGACCTTCGACGCCGCAAACCCGGACAACGACGGGTCTCTCGACCTCGCGGAATATCTCCAGGCGCTGACGCTGAACGCGAAGTAGCTGTCAGGCCTCCCGCATCGAAGCGGTGGACGACCTCGCAGTTCAGTGGTCCACCAACCTATCGCGTGCCCCGCGACGCATGGAACCGGCGCAGTGAGATGCCAGGGATACCGCGGAACCGGCTTTGCCGGGCCGCTGGTATCGCCCCCTCAAGGGGGAGGCGCCGAAGGCGCTTCGGGGGTGGTTCATCTACCCGCGGAAC
This sequence comes from Variovorax humicola, assembly GCF_037889915.1. Lineage (NCBI taxonomy): Bacteria > Pseudomonadati > Pseudomonadota > Betaproteobacteria > Burkholderiales > Comamonadaceae > Variovorax > Variovorax humicola. The sequence continues at coordinate 6,159 of NZ_JBBKZV010000006.1, forward strand.
CGGCTTTGCCGGGCCGCTGGTATCGCCCCCTGAGGGGGAGGCGCCGCAGGCGCTTCGGGGGTGGTTCAATTTCAGGCTTGGCGTCGCTCGCGCGCGGCATTGCGCAAGTCGCGGATCTGGTCGTGGTTGCGCTGTGCCCCGTCGGCCTGACGCTGCACGACGCTTCGCACGTCGGCGGGCAGGTTCTGTTTCAGCGCCTTGCGATAGCGGGCGACAGCGGTATCTTCACCGCGCTCGCACGATTCCAGGATCGACAACTCGCTATTCGCTCCGAGCGACCCCTTCACATGGACCCAGCCGCGATGCAGGGCGCCCGCCGCCGTCCCGCCCTCGGCGGGCTTGCCGCCGTATGCATGGATGAGTTGGACCAGTTCCGCTTCTGCGTGCCGGCAACCTTCGGCACGGCCCAGGAAAAGCTGCTTCGTGGCCGGTGTCTTCACTTCTTCCGCGCAGGCCAGAAAGCCGTAGCCGCCGTCGCGCGTGGTTTCGAGCAGATCGTTGAGCACGTCGACCACGTCGTCGTTGGAAAGCGGGTCCTCGTATTGCGGGCCCTCGGCGGCGTTGAAGTAGGTTCGATCGGCTCGCTCCCATGCGGCTCGCGTGGCATTGCGCGCCCGCGGCCAGTCGAGTTGAGAGCGGCCGCGGTCGGCTTCCCAACGGCTCGCAAGCGTCGGCTCGACGGCGTCGAAATCGCTTCCCAGCGTGCCGCGCCCGACATAGCCCAATTCGTAAGCGGGCCCGTAGTCCTCATAGCCCAGCCCTGATTGGTAGTAGGGCTCCTTGACGTAGCTCTCGCGCCAATAGGCTTCCTCGGCGGTCGGATTGACGTGTTCGCCCACTGCCTTGCCGCCCAGCCCGCCAGCCACCGCACCCGCCACCAGCCCGACGGCCGCTCCGACGGGTCCGGCCAATGCGCCTGCCGCCGCACCTGCCACCGCACCACCTGCCGCGCCTACGCCTGTTCCTACGGGATGCGCACCGGGCGTGCCCGTGATCGGGTCTCGATTTGCGTCGCGTGTTTCGGGAATGTCTCGAACATTGGCCATATTGATTCCTCGGTTGGTTGAAATACGCTGGCCTCGAGGCCGGCGCGTCAGACACAACCATGACCATGCGCACAGCCCTCCTTCGTCAGCGACATGAGGCGCCGCTTGTAGGCAATCCGGAAAGGAATTCGCGGTCCTTTTGTCATTTGACATAGGGGTGCCTGCCGGCTCGGACGCAAGCCTCAGGCGACTTCGCATTTGAAGATCGTGCGATGAATGCGGGCGGGCGGTGAATCGGTTTGGCGCTCGCCGGACTCCCAGCGCGCGATGACAGTGGCACCATGGCGTTCCGTTGGAAGCAGGAGAAATCCGGAATGGACTTCGTCGAACTTGTTTTTGGTGCCGGGCCGGACCTCGAGGTCTGGCAGATGTCGGCGCGTGCCGTGGTGATCTTCTTTTTCGCGCTGGCGCTGATCCGCACTTCGGGCCGACGGTCGTTCGGCCAGCACATCCCGTTCGACGCCTGCGTCAGCGTGCTGCTCGGCGCCGTGCTGAGTCGGGCGGTCGTCGGCGCCTCTCCGTTCTGGGCAACGGTTGCATCCGCGACGGTGCTGGTGCTCGCGCACCGAGGCGTGGCACTGGCATGCACGCGGTGGCAATGGGTCGAAAATCTCGTCGCGGGCCGCGAGATCGAAGTGGTGACCGACGGGCAAATCCACCCCGCGAAGATGCGCCAGGCACTCCTGACGCGGCAAAACCTCGACGCGGCCATTCGCCAAAGCCTGGGCCGGGAAAGCCTCGCAGACGTCAAGCGCGCGATCTTCGAAACAGACGGATCGGTGAGCGTGATCGGTAGGCCATAGAGGTCGGCCGTCATGGGTGTCATGGGTGTTGGCGACAACCTGAAGACCTGGGCCAGGCGAATCAAGCGCGACGGCGTGACGCTCTGGTTTGCGGGCAAGAACCCCCGGACGCCCTGGTATGCAAAGGCCCTGGGCATGTTCGTGGTGGCCTATGCGCTGAGTCCTGTCGACCTGATACCGGACTTCATCCCGGTGCTGGGCTACGTCGACGACGTCCTGCTGCTCCCGGGCCTGATCTGGTTGACCGTCAGGCTCCTGCCGCCTGAGGTGCTAGCCGAATGTCGCCGCCAGGCAGACGAGTGGATCGCAGCGAAGGGCTCGAAGCCCAGCAGCCGGGCCGGTGCAGTCCTCGTCGTCATGCTGTGGCTGGCCATTGGCGCGGCGGCATGGTGCTGGCTCAGGCCGCGTGCGTAGAACTGTTCGCGGCCACCCTGCGGAACCGGCTTTGCCGGGCCGCCGGGTGCGCCTCCTGGAGGCGCCGCAGGCGCCTCGGGGGTGTTTTCATTTCCCCCGCGGAGCCGGGCCGCCGGGTGCGCCCCCACTCGAGGGCCTCGAGGGGAGGCGCCGCAGGCGCTTCGGGGGTGTTTCATCCTCTAGTCGTATTTCAGGTACTTGAAGCGTGGATCGTCCGGTGTCCCTTCCAGCACGGCCCCCTCGACCGCGCCCGGTTGCCACATCACGACTTCCTCGATCTTCCTGGCAAGCTCGAAGTCTTTCTCGGTGATGCCCTTGGCAGCGTGGTTCATCAGCTTGACCGTCACGAAGGCGTAGGACACGGTCAAGTCAGGATGGTGCCAGGCGGCCTCGGCGAGGTGGCCCACGGTGTTGACCACCATCAGCGTGCCCTTCCAGCCGCTGGTCTTGAACTTGCGTCGGATCCAGCCGTCTTCCAGATACCATTTCGGCAGTTCCTCGGCGAGCCTCGCGGTGATCTCCTCGGGCGTGAACACCTCGGATGCGGATTTCTTGCGCCATTGGGTCATCTCGGTCTCCTTCAAAGTGGTGACTGACCGCCGATCCTATGGCGCCCGGGGGTCGCCAGGCGAATGGCGTTCTGGATAGCCGCGACATCGAGAGGAGTAGCCGAATGAACCGTGCCCAACGTTTCGCGATCCCGACCCTGCTCGCGCTGCTTTCTGCCTACGGCGTGACGAATGCCGCGGGTGCCGAGTTGTCGCTCGATCAGGTCACGGCCCTGTTGAAGGGCGCATCGCCGACCACCCCGGCGGACCTGGCCGGCAAGGACCTGTCGGACCTCGACCTGAGCCGACTCGACTTTCGCCATGCCAGGCTGCGCGGCACCAGTTTCTTCGGCAGCAAGCTGGTGCTGTCCGATTTTCGCGGCGCGAACCTGGAAGGCGCGAACCTGAACGGCGCCTGGTTGATGGGTACCGACTTCACCGGCGCCAACATGACCCGGGCCAGCCTGCTGTCGGTCGTGATCCTGGGTGGCGAGGTGAAGAAGATGCCGATCTTCAAGGGCGCCAACATGACCGGGGTCAAGATGATCGCGGACCTGCCCGGGGCCGATCTCTCCGGCGCCAACTTCAGCAACGCGGCCGTCGGCGTCAACATCAAGAACCAGGGGATGGGGCAGATGCGAACCGATCTGGCGGGCGCCAACCTCGCGGGGGCCACGCTCGCAGGCGCCGACTTCAACCGCTCGGTGATGAACTTCTGCAATCTCCGGGACAGCAACCTGCGCGGCGTCAACTTCTTTCTCGTCAGGCTGGCCGGCGCCGACCTCACCGGCGCGGACGTGGCCGGCGCCGACTTCACCGAAGCCGACCTGGACGGAACGATCTTTCGCGACGTGAAGGGTTTCGCCGAGGCCAAGGGACTCGACCGCGCGGTGAATCGCGACAAGATCGTTCGCTGAAACGCCGTGGCGCTGGCGATGTCCTTCAGGAGTACTCGTGCTCCCCGGGAATGAGCCCGTGCCGCAACGCCAGGTGCGCCATCGCGGCCGTGGTATTGACGCCCAGCTTGTCCTTGAGCAGGCTCTGCAGGTTCGAAACCGTCTTCTGGCTCAGGTGCAACACGTTGGCGCAGGTTGCCAGCGACTCGCCGCGCGACAACAGCCGGAACAGTTCGAACTCGCGCTGGGTCAGCGAATCGAAGGCCTGCGACTCGAAAGCGCTGTTGCGCAGCCGTTCGGCCAGCGCCGGGCTCAGGTAGCGGCGTCCGTAGCGCACGCTGTGGACGGCTTCGATCAGGCACTCCGGCGCGCTGCTCTTGGAAACGAAACCGAGCGCGCCGAGTTCGAGCGCGCGTTGCACCAGCAGGTTGGTGTCGTGCATGCTGAAGACCAATGTGCGCGCGCGTGGATCACGCTCGCGCAGGCGTCGAATCAACTCGAGCCCGCTGCTGCCCGGCATCGCGAGGTCGCTGATCGTGATCTCCGGTTCGTGGATGGCGAACTGGATGCAGGCTTCATCGACGCTGGCCGCCTGGGCAACGACCTTCATGTCCCCGTCCTGTTCCAGCAGGTGGCGGTACCCTGCCCGCACCACGGGATGGTCGTCGACCAGCAGGAGCCGGATCACGCCGCCTCCGCGTGAAGTTCCGCAACCAGAGGCAACTCCATGCGGATGCGCGTGCCCATACCGGGCGCGCTGTCGGCCTCGAACTTGCCGCCCAGCGCCGCGGCACGCTCGGTTGCGCCGAGCAGACCGAAGCCGCGCTCGGGCGACGTCACGCTGAAGCCGCGGCCATCGTCATCGACGCACAGGCTCAAGCCCTCCGCAGTCGCGGCCAGCTCGACGTTCACTCGCGTGGCATTGGCGTGCCGCACGACATTGGCCAGGGCTTCCTGGGTCACGCGATAGATCGTGGTGTCAATGGCCTCGCCGTGTTGACACAGATTGCCCCGGGAACGGAACAGGCATGGCACGCCGCTGCGCGTGGTCCAGTCCTCGCACAGCGACCGCATCGCAGGGACCAGGCCGAGTTGGTCGAGCTCCGCCGGCCGCAACCGGCGCACCAGGCGCCGCACGCCCACCTGCAGCGATTCGGCAGAGGCCGCGGCGCGCCGCGCAGCTTCTCCGATCTGCGGGAGTGAATTCGAGCGCTGGATGTAGGTGGCCTCGATGCGGATCGCGGTGCAATGCTGTGCGAATTCGTCATGAAGCTCGCGTGCCAGCGCCTGGCGTTCGCTGTCCTGCAGTGCGATCAGCTTCTGCGTGAGTTCGCGGTTCTTGGCAAGCAGGCGCGAAGCCTCCTGGCGCCGGCGCCGCGCATACCAGGCCAGGCCCAGCGACAGGGCCAGCAACGAGAACGGAACCTCGTCGACCTGCCAGGCCTCGCCGCGCGCCAGCACGGTGGCCAGGCGTTCCTGCAGTTCCAGCTTGCTGGAAAGCACGAAGGTGAGCACGGTCCCCAGCAGCACCCAGGCCAGGTCGAATCGCTCCGGGGTCCACGCACGCAGTCGCGGCAATCGCAGCAATCGCCATTCAGGTCTCATCGACATGTCTCCATTTGATCGCCGCCGAACCCGCCTGCGCCCCCGGACTCACCCGAGTGGCCGACATCGCGTGCATTCGTAGAATCGATTCGACGGCCGTCGTCGACACACCCGCAATGTTCATGCCCCATCCGACTGTGGCGCCCTTCGGTTCGTGGTCATCACCGATCACGGCCGAGCTGGTGGCAAGCGCAACGATCAACCTGGTCGACGTGCTGCTCGACGGCAGCGACGTGTACTGGGTCGAGGCCAGGCCGCAGGAAGCCGGACGCCATGTGCTGGTTCGGCACACCGTGGATGGAACGTCCCGAAATGTCACACCCGCCTCTTGTTCCGCGCGGACGCGGGTGCACGAATACGGCGGCGCCGCAGTGGTCGTTGCCGGCGGCACCAGCTACTTCAGCGACTTCCCGGACCAGCGGCTGTACCGACTCGAACGCGGCGGCGTCCCGGTGCCCCTGACGCCGGCGCCAACCTCGGGCCAGCCCCTCGCCGCACTCCGGTACGCCGACGGCCAGGTCGACACGAACCGCCACCTGTGGATCGGCGTGCGCGAGGATCATCGGGCACCCGGCGAGGAGGCAACCAACACGATCGTGGCGCTGGATGCGGCTTCCGAAGGCGCCGGGACCGTGCTGGTCGAGGGCAATGATTTCTACGCTTCGCCGCGGCTCAGCCCGGACGGTCGCCGGCTTGCCTGGCTCGCGTGGGACCACCCGCAGATGCCGTGGGTTGGCACCGAGCTCTGGGTCGCGGATTTCGACGGCGCTTCGGTGCGGAACGCGACCCGCATCGCCGGCGGTCCCGGCGAATCCGTGTTCCAGCCGGAGTGGTCGCCCGATGGCGTCCTCTACTTCGTGTCGGATCGCTCCGGGTGGTGGAACCTCCATCGCTGCGAAGCGGACGGACTCGCCGTCAATGTGTGCCCGACGGCGGCGGAATTCGGCCGGCCGCAATGGGTTCTCGGGATATCGACATACGCCTTTCTCTCCGCGAAGCAAGCGGTCTGCAGCTATATCGAGGGCGGCATCGGCAAGCTCGCGCTGCTGGATCTCGACAGCGGCAGGCTGACAGTGTTCGAGCTGCCCTTCACCGACTTTTCCTCGGTTCGCGCGCAAGGCGGAAAAGTGGCATTCAAGGCCGGAGGGCCGACGCTTGCAAACGCCATCGTCGTGCTGGATCCGCTGACCGGCCAGGCCACCGTGATCCGAAAGTCCGATGCACTCGCCGACGATCCCGCGATCCATCGGCACTTCTCCGTTCCCCAGCCCATCGAGTTTCCAACGCCGCGCGGCCGGACGGCTTTCGGCCTCTTCTATCCGCCGACGAACGCCGACCATGTGGCACCCGACGGGGAATTGCCGCCACTCCTGGTCAAGTGCCACGGTGGACCGACCTCGTCGGCATCGAGCACGCTCGACCTGCGCACGCAGTACTGGACCAGCCGGGGCGTCGCCGTGGTCGATGTGGACTACGGCGGAAGCACCGGCTACGGCCGCGCGTTCCGCGAGCGCCTGCACCGGATGTGGGGCGTCGTGGACGTCGAGGACTGCGCCGCCGCCGCGCGCCACCTGGTCGACAGGGGATGGGTCGATCCAGGGCGAATCGTGATCACCGGCAACAGTGCGGGAGGCTTCACCGCGCTGGCTTGCCTGACCGCCGGCGATCCGGCGGTTCGCGGGATGTTCCAGGCCGGTAGCAGCCACTACGGCGTGAGCGACCTGGAGGCGCTGGCCCGGGACACGCACAAGTTCGAGTCCCGGTACCTGGACTGGCTGGTCGCGCCGTACACGGAGGCCGGCGATCCCCTCGCGCAAGCCACCCATCGCAAGGTCTACGGCGACCGCTCCCCGGTTCGCAACGCCGGCCGGCTGGCCGCGCCGGTCGCTTTCTTCCAGGGTGCCCAGGACAAGATCGTCCCGCCCAGCCAGACCGAACTGATGGTCACTGCATTGCGCGAAAAGGGGATCACCGCGCAATACCTGCTGTTCGCGGGCGAGCAGCACGGCTTTCGGCAAGCCATGAACATCCAGTGGGCGCTGGAGGCGGAGTTCTACTTCTACAGCACCCTGGTGTTCCGGCGCCGGAACAGCAGCGGGCCTGCATAGCGCGCCAGCAGCAGGCCCAGCGCAAGCGCCGCCAGCGCGGCGCGTCCGCTCGCCCGGGCCTGCACCGGCCGGGCCAGTCCGGGCGCCATCAATGCACCTGCCAGCCGCTCGGGCGATTGCATGCGGACGAAGGCCAGGCCCTGCTCCCCGGCCAGCAAGCGCAGATAGCTTTCGCGCAGCGCCGACAGGTGCTCCAGCCCCGGCGTGGCGCCCAGCATGGGCGCGGCCAGGCCCGCACGATCGTCCACCATCGCTTCGTCGCGGACGCTGGCGCCGCGTCCCTGGTTGCGCGGACTCGTCTGCATCACCTCGTCGGCACGCCAGAAGCCCAGCGGCCGGCCTTGCGGGTCGCTCTTCGGGATCGGCGACGGCAGCAGGTCTCCCACGCCGACGATCAGCCCGCGCACGTCGCCGGGCTTGTCGTCGAAGGGCGGGCGGTAGTGCGGATCCAGCGGCGGCGCTTCCTGGCCGTCGGTGATGAAGACCAGCGACGGCTGGCCGGGCAACTGCTTCGCAATGCCGATCGCACTGTGCAAGCCCTTGGCAATCTCGCTGTTGCCGGACCAGGCCATGCGGGTATCGATCCTCGACAGCGTCGAGCGCAGTTCGCTCAGGTTGGCGCAGACCTCGACCGGCGTGAGCAGCAGCAGCGCCCGGTACTCGGTGAATATCGCCCAGCCGACCTTCGAGCCGCACGGCAATTGCAGCAGCGACCGTCCCAGCGCATGCTTGGCGGCGGCCAGCCGCGAGGCCGGCCGGCCTTCGATCTGCTCGTCGGTGACGTTCATGCTCTGCGTCACGTCGAGCACGATCACGTGGTCGACGAGCAATTGCTCGGTCATCACACCCGGATCGAGCAGGCCGGCGCCAAGCGCCAGGGCGGCCGCGCCGAGCAGCCAGCGATCCGCGCCGTGCGGCCACGCGGGCAACCACTGGGGCAACCCATGCCGCCGCGTCATGGCAGTCCCGGCGAAAAGCCGCGCATCGTGGTGGCCGCACGCTCGGCATCGCGCCGGTTTTCGGGCGGTGCGGCGTCCATCTCGTCGGGATCGGGCAGAAGCCGCTGGGCGCGCTCCAGGTTGTAGCGCGCATCCCAGTTCTGCGGATCGACCCGCAGCACGTCGCGATAGGTTTCCTTGGCCAGTTCGATCAACGCGATCGCCTTGCCGGGTTCGGCGCCGGCGCGCACCACGACGGCCTGGCGCATCAGCAGGTTGGCGCTGTTGTAGCGGGCCGCCAGGCCCAGATCCGAATCGCCGTCGAGACTGCGATACAGGTGCAGGGCCTGTTCGCCGGCGCCGCTCTCCGCCTGCGCCGACGCCCGCGCGAACTGCACCTGCGGCGGCACGCTTTCGCCCTCGGCCGGCAGCGTGCCGGAGGTGATCGCTTCATTCCACCGAGACTGCCGCCAGGCATGCGCGCCATCGATCGCCGCGGCAATGGCAAGCGCCGCAAGCAGGCCCAGTACAAGGTGCGTGCGCCGCCGCGAGTTCAGGCCCATCGCCGGACCTCCACCAGGCTGGCCGCCAGGAGCAGCAGGATGCAGGCGAATGCGAGGCCCAGCACCGGCGACGCCAGTTCTCGCCTGGGCTCCGTGTCGAGGTAGGTGATGGGCAGGTTCTGCAGGCGATCCACGGCTTCGATGGCCTTGCGCAGCGCCTCGGGATCGCTGGCTTCGTAGGCACGGTAGGAGACTCCGATCGATTCGAAGAACCGATGCAGGGCGTATTCCGGCACCACATCGGCGTTCTCAGCCGCTTCACCCTGGGCCAGGACGAGCCCCGGGCTGTTGGCCGAGCGCAGGTACAGCCAGTAGATTGCGACGCGGTGCTTGCGTGCCGCATAGGCGATGCGATCCTTGACGCCGGGTTCGATCCGGTCGCCGCCGTCCGACACCAGCATGACGATGCGCGAACCGGTATATGGCTGGTCGTCGAAGGACGACAGCGCCAGTTCCATCGCGAGCCCGATGTTGGTCTCGGACAGGCCGCGCCCGATGTCGCCGGCCGCGATGGCGGCCTGAACCACGTCGTTCTTCTGCGTGAACTCCAGCACCCGGATGGGCAGTGTGCTGAAGACGATCATGCCGAACCGGTCATCGGGCCGCTTGGCGGTGAACTCGGACAACATTTGCCGCGCAACCTTGCCCTTGGACTCGCGCAGCCGACCCGGTGACTGGCTGAAATAGAAGTCGATCGCCTCGGGGCCGGTGCCCTTCATTCCGGGAGGGCGGGCGCCGGCGAAGCCCTGGTCCATGCTGCGGCTCCGGTCCAGCACCAGCACGATCTCGGCGCCCTTGCCGATGCGTTTCACGTCGTACTCCGGCCGGTAGGGGCCAGCCAGCCCGACGACGAGCGCCGCGAGCGCGAGGGCACCCAGGATGCGCAGCGCCCAGCCCATGATCTCCGAGGGGCGGTCCCTCGGCGTCCAGGCAGCCCAGGCATTGGCGAGCGCGCCGCCCGGCTGCCCGAGCAGCGGCAGCATTGCCAGCGGCAACGCCCACAACAGCCAGGGATGGTCGAAGTTCACTTCAGCCCCCACGCTCTGCATCGCGGCAACGGCGGCAGAACTCGACGACCCATTGGCGGTCGGCCGTAGTGCTTCTCTCATCGCCAAAGAACTCGCGCCGCGACTGCTGGAAGAAGGTGGCCAGATCCTCGCGCAAGGGCCCGAAGCGCGGGCGCGCAGCCACGAAGCGGTCGACCCCTTGCTCGAAGACGACCTCGCCCATCGTGCGGTTCAAGGCATCGTGCAGGCGCTGGAAAGCGGCTCGCCATTGCGGATCCGGACTGTCCGGTGTCAGCCCGCGCAATGCGCGCCAGGCCTGCAGGAAAGGCCGATGCGCGCGTGCCCACCACGGCAGGCCGATGTAGACGTGGGCGAGCCAGGCCAGCAGCACCAGCGCGACACCGCCGTAGGCCATGAGGCGCCAGCGGGCGGCTCGGGTATCGATCAGCAGAGGAGCCGCGTCGGGCTGCAGTTCGCCGAGTCCACGCCGGGGAGAAACGTCCTCGGGCACGAGCGGCGACACGGTCACCGGCCAGGCTTCGACGCGTATCTCCTGTTCGCGCGGCTCGCCGTGGAAACGCAGGACGAAGCCCGGCATTTCGAGGGTGCGCGGCTGCGGCGGTGAAAGGAACACCTGGTAGGTGAGCCTGAATTCGAGGCGACGCCCGCCGGACACGCCACTGTCGAGGCGCGCGACGCTGCGCAGTTCCAGCGCGTTGCCGCGCACGCCCGGCTGGGGCACGCTCGATTCGTCGAGCACCAGGCCGTCCGGCGCGTCCACCGTGACCGAGCGCGAGACCAGGTCGCCGACCTGGTAGCCGAAGGCCCTCGGCTCGCTGAACGCAGCGTCCAGCTGCATTGCGGCGAGCGCGCCGGCGCACGCCGCCCATGCGGCCAATCCCACCATCACCCCGCGGAAGCCGCGTCGGCGGGCACACGGCACGCGCCCAAGGGTGATCATGGCCGGCTCAGGCATGAAAGTACCTCGTCACGGCGTCGGCATCGAAGCCGCCCTCCATGAACAGCGGCTTGAGCCGATGCGCGCTGAAGACCTGCAGGAGCGCATCGCGGCGCCGCGCCCGGGCCGCCATCCACTTGTCGCGGAGGGCGGGCCGCCACCACACCGTCCGCACGGCGCCGGTTTCCGGGTCGCTGACACGCGCCAGGCCGCGTCGCGCGCTCAAGCCGAACTCCTGCGGCTCCCACAGCACCACCGGCACCAGATCGTGCTGCACCAGCGAGGCCAGCACGGCATCGACCTGCGGCAACGGCAGGTGGAAATCGGAAACCAGGAACACGAGCGAACGCTGCCGGCCCAGGTAGAGATGCGCCCGAGACAGCGCCTGCGCCGAGCGCCCTTCGGGCTGCAGCGTGCGAAGCGCATCGGCCAGCGCAGTCCCCACACCACGCGCGCGCGTCGGCGGCAGCAGCAGGTCTTCGCGGACCTTGTCGTCGCAACCGACGAAGCCGAAGCTGTCGCCGGTGCGCCAGGCCGACCAGGCCAGGCTGTCGACGAACTCGGCCACCACGTCGAGCTTGCGGCGCGCCCCAGCAAAGCCCATCGACGCCGAGAGGTCGACCACCATCGACACCGCGATCGACTTGCGCTGGCTGTAGACCCTGACGATCCAGCCGCCGAAGGGGTCGCGCAGGCTGGCATGCAGGTCGAGCCGGCGCGGGTCCGGCGCGTCGAGCAGCGACGCATGGCCGCGAAACTCGAAGCCGCTGTCGCCGCGCGGGCTGCGGTGATGGCCCGGAAAGTGTCCCAGGGCCGGCGCACCGATCCGGTAGTGAAGCTCGCGCACCGCGGGCGCCTGCGTCATTCGCGTCGCTCCTTCGGCCGACCGGCCCGCCTCGTTCACGGCGCCGCCACGCTCGAAAGGATGGCGCTCATCAAGCGGCCCGAGATCTCCTGGCGCCGCAATTCGTAGACCGGCTGGTAGCACAGCCGATGTGCGATGGCTTCGACGAACACCGCCTGCACGTCCTCGGGCGTGACGTAGCCGCGGCCATCGAGCCAGGCCGCGACGCGGGCGGCCTGCAGCAACATGCTCATGCCGCGCGGGCTGGCACCTGCGAGCATCAACTGGGCGGCGTCGAGGTCCGGCAGCCGCACACCATATTCGGCGGGCGTCGCCGTCGCGCGCCACAGCGCCAGCGCGTAGGCCTGCAACGCGTCGGACGCCTGGACGCCGCGCTGGATCATTTCCGAGACCTGGTTGAGTTCCGCGTGGGCGACCAGTGCGGGGGCGAGCGCGCCGACGAGCCGGTCGCTGTCGTGGTAGCGCGGGTCGAACATCAACTGGCGCCGCTCGGCATCGCCCGCGGGCGCATCGATGGTCACTTCCAGCATGAACCGGTCGCGCGCCGCCGCCGAGATCTCGAAGGTCTCTTCGCGCTCGACCCGGTTGCGGTCGGCGAACACCAGCAGGTGCGGGAAGCGGAACTCGCGATTGAATGCCGACACGCTGCGCTCGGCCATCACCCGCAGCAACAGCGAATGCACCTGGGGTCGTGCCCGGTTGATCTCGTTGAAGAAGAAGATCGCCAGATCCTCGCCGTGCCGGATCAACGGCCCGGGCTCGACCGCCGGCCTGCCCTCGGCGCTGATGTAGGTGTAGTAGACGAGGTCGTTGGGCATCAGGTCGATGGTGCCCTCGATGCGGGCGAAGTCGCCTCCCAGCACCCGCGCAAAGGCGCGCAGCAGCGTCGTCTTGCCGACGCCGACATCCCCTTGCAGCAGCACGTGGCCGCGTGCGAAGACGGCAGTGGTGATCAGGCGGATCGCGCGCGCCTGTCCGATCACCGCCTTGGCAACTTCGGTTTCGAGGACCAGCGCGCGTTGGCGCCAGTCGCTCATCAGGGCATCGTCCCGGTCCATTCGCACTCCTCTCGAGATCACACGGCCCCGCGCCGGGGCGCCCCTCTCAACTGCGCGGCACCCCCAGCCTACCGGCCGCCGCGCGCTCCTTCTCGTACTCTTCGCGGCAAGCCTGCGCATAGTCTTCCGGCCCGAGGTAGGCCACCTCCTGGTCGTACCTGGCCAGGTTCTCGGCAAAGCGCGGATGGAACAAGGCCTTCTTGAAGCCATCGTGCAGCACCGCCAGAACATTGGGCGGCAGGCCGCGCGGGCCGGCCAGGCCGTACGGCGACATGGCCACGATGTTGAAACCCGACTCGCGCAATGTCGGCACCTGTGGCCAGCGCCTGGTGCGCTGTGCCCCCATCGTCGCCAGCAGGCGCAGGCGCCCCGCGTCGACCTCCGGCCCGAAGCCGCTGGAGTTGACGCCCACCATGACCTGGCCCCCCTCCACTGCCAATGTCAGCTCGGCCGTCCCCTTGTACGGAACATGGATGTAGCGCAGCCCGCGGTCGGTGAAGAGCGCCTCGAGCACGAGATGGGGCGTGGTGCCGATGCCATTGGTGGCAATGCTCAATTCGCCGGGCCGCGCCCGCGCGAACTCGAACAGATCCTCCAGCTTGCGCAGCTTGCTGTCTTGCGCAACCAGCACCCCGAACGTCACGCCGGACAACTGGATGATGGGTGTGACGTCGCGGATCGGGTCCCACAGCACCTGCTGGATGAAAGGCGCGCGAAACACCGGCTGCGGCATCTGCGCGATGGTGTAGCCGTTGGGTTCCGCCGTTTGCAGGATCGGCATCGCCATCGTGCCGCCGGCGCCGCCACGGTTGCCGACGACCACGGGCTGGCCCAGTGCCGGCGCCGCGAGTTCGGCCAGCAGCCGCAGCGACAGGTCCGTCGCGCCACCCGCCGCCCACGGCACCCACATCATGATCGGCCGGGTGGGGAAGGCTTCATCGGCCAGCGCACGACCCAGCGGGACCGTGTTCAGCGCCAGTGCCGCAGCGCCGGCCAGCCAATGCCTGCGGTCCACGCTCACGGTGGCCCCCCGCCCCGCTTGGTCAATCCGCCAAATCCGCGCTGCGGGTCGTACCCCCAGCAGGCCAGCATGAAGAACACCGCGAGGCATCCAAGCACGACCCAGGGCGCCAGGCCCGGGTCTTTCCCGTACAGGGCAAACCGGATCCACTCCACCGCGTGGGTAAACGGATTGAAGCGCGCCAGCTGGTACACCCACTCGGCGCCCGACTCCTGCAGCTTCCACAGCGGGTACAGCGCGGTGGACATGAAGTACATCGGGAAGATCACGAAGTTCATCGTGCCGGCAAAGTTCTCGAGCTGCTTGATGTAGACCGACAGCAGCAGGCCGAGGGCGCCCAGCATCATCGCCCCGCAGGCCAGCGCCAGCAGTGCATTCAACCCGCCGAGCGACAGCAGCGGCAGGTCGGTGCCGAGCAGCACGGCCACGATCACGAAGGCCAGCGCCTGCAGCACCGACAGCAACGCGGTGGCGCAGAGCTTGCAGAACAGCAGCCACGCGCGCGGCAAGGGCGAGGTCAGCAACAGCCGCATCAGGCCCATCTCGCGGTCGTACACCATTGCCAGCGACGACTGCATCCCGTTGAACAGCAGCACCATGCCCGCCAGGCCCGGCGCGATGTAGACGTCGTAGGGGATGTAGGTGTCATAGGGCTCGACGATCGCCACACCGAACACGTTGCGAAAGCCCGCCGCAAAGACCGCCAGCCACAGCAGCGGCCGCACCAGCGCCGACAGCAGGCGCCCCTTCTGCTGCGAGAACTTGATCAGTTCGCGCAGGACGATCGCCTGCAGGCCCTGCAGCGCGTGCGCGATACCGCGGCGCGGTGCGAGCTGCGCCAGGCCGACTTGCGGGTTCAGCGTGTCGTCTTGCATAGCTTTTCCGGGGCGTCTCCGCCCAGTGTGTCCAGCACGTTGGTCGGGTGCAGCAGGCCATCGACTGGTGCCTGCGAAATCACGCCCTGCCCGTCGCTGAGCAGGACGGTCTGACGCAATTGCCCATCCCAGGGGCGAAAGGTCAGGATGCCGCCCTTGGAGCCGTCGAGCGGCGTGTCGGCAAGCGCCTTGGCCCACGCGGCAGCCGGCCCCTTGGGGGCCGCGGTGACGGCTGCGACCAGCGCCTTGCCCGCCATCCATGCCGACCAGTCGGCGGCGGTCATCGGCCGGCCGGCGGCCTTGGCAAAGCGGCGCGAGACCTGCGGCGCGCCATAGCGTTCGAACTGCGCCTGCCAGGCCAGCGCGACCAGCCCCGCGTCGCCCACCACCGGACGCGGCAGCACGATGCGGTACGGCAGGCCGCGCGCGAATTCGCCGTCGCTGTCGACCACCCATACGACGTCGTAGGCGTTGCCGGCCGTGAGCAGCAGCGGATTCGCAAGGTCACGCTCGCGCGGGTCGCCGGAGAGCTTGAACGCCTTGGTGGCGACCACTTGCAGGCCATAGCGCTTGAGGGACGCCTGCGCGGTGGCTGCGCGCAACTGGTCCTCGGCACTCGGTCCCACCAGCATCAGTACCTTGCTCCACTTGCGCGACACCAGCGTCTGCGCGAGCGCGTCGGCGCGCATGCGCTCGCTCGGGATGATGTGGAACAGGCGCGCCCGGCAGTCCTTCTCGCGCAGCCGGTCGGCGGGATCGCCGACGTTGACGACCGGCAGCTTGACGGCATCGACCACCGCGAGCGTCCAGTCGGTGGGGAGGTCGACCAGCAGCACGGCAGCGCCCGCGCGTTCGGCCGCCTGGGCAGCCGTGCGCGCGGCCTCCAGCGAATCGGCGGGCTGCTTCGAAAGCGCGACGGCTGCATCGACGGCCTGGAGTTCGAACTGGGCTTCGTCGAGCGCGACCTGCACGCCGTCACTCGCGGGACCTTCGACGTGGCCCAGGTAATGCCGTTCGACGCGCGTGCGCTCGAGCCGCGGGTCGTCGGCCGGCGAGATCAGCGTGGCCTTGAGCGTGACGATCGCACCCGCCGCCTGCGCGGCCGATGTCGACCCCGCAAGCAGCAACGCCACGCACAGGCACCAGGCGGACCACGTCATTCGACCACCACGAGGCCATAAGGCACGCGCCCGACCGGGATGCTCTTGAGCGGCCTGGCGGCGGCCACGTCGACCACGGTGACGTCGTCGCTCAGGCCGTTGACCACATACAGGCGTGCCTCGGCCTTGTCGAGCGTGACGTTCCACGCGCGCTTGCCGACCAGCACGAGATCGGTCACCTTGCGCTGCGGCACGTCGATGAACGCGACCCGGTTGGCCCGCCCCATCGCAACGAAGGCGCGCTTGCCGTCGCGCGTCATCTGTATGCCCACCGGCGTGATGTCTTCGCTGCGCGCGCCCTTGACCTCCAGCTTCACGCCACCGATCACGCTGCGGGTTTCGGTCGAGATGATGCTGAGGCTGGCATCGAGCTCGTTGGTCACCCACAGTTCCTTGCCGTCGGGCGTCAGCGCCATGCGGCGCGGCCGCTTGCCGACCTTGATGTTCTTGACCACCGACGCGCTGGCCACGTCGATCACATGGACGATGCTGGCAACCTCGGAAGTCACATACAGCGTCTTGCCGTCCGCGCTGGCCTTGACGCCTTCGGGCTCCTTGCCGACCGGGATCGACTTGAGCAGCTTGCCGCTCGCCGCATCGACGAAGTTGACAGCGCCGTCGTCCTCGTTGGACACGTAGATGGTCTTGCCGTCCGGCGACAGGTCGAAGGCCTCGGGGTCGTCGCCCAGCGGTATGCGGCGCACCGACTTCCCCGTCGCCGGATCGATCACATCGGCGGCGTTCGAGTCGCCGCAGGCCACCATGATCAGGCGGTCCGCCGTGAGCTGGATGTGGCGTCCCCGCTTGCAGGTCGGAATCGTCCCCTTGACGCTCATGCTGGCCAGGTCGATCAGTGTCAACGCCTGGTCCTTCTCGCTCGTCACATAGGCGGTCCCCTGCGCCAGCGAGGCTGCGCCGACGGAAACACCCGCCAGCGCCACGCCCAGGCGCACGGTCCGTGCGAGAAAACCCGAGGCTCCATTCATGTCGATGTTCCTTGTCTCTTTGATTCGTTCCGCGACGCGCATGGCTTCGGTCAGCTGGTGCGCCGGATGAAGCCCGCCTCCAGCGTGGGTTCGCCCAGCGCCTGCGTCACCTGGGCCGGGGAGCCGTCCGCCAGCAATTCGCCGCGGTGCAGCACCAGCACACGGTCGGCTTGTTCCGCCTCGTCCACCCGATGCGTCGCCCACAGCACGCAGACGCCCCGCTCCTTCACGTTGGCACGCATGGCCTTCATCAGATCGAGGCGTGACTTCGGGTCCAGGCCGACGGTGGCTTCGTCCATCAGCAGCACAGAGGGTTGATGCAGCAAGGCACGCACGAGTTCCACCTTGCGTCGATTGCCGCCGGACAACTCGCGCACCTTGCGATCGAGGTCGGCATCGACGGCAAGCTGGGCGCAGCCCTCCTCGATGCGCTGCCTGGCAAGCCGCCGCGGCAGGCCATGCAGGTCCGCCTGGAACAGCAGGTTGCGCCGGATGCTGAGGTCCAGGTCGAGCGACATCTGCTGGAAGACAACGCCGATGTGCCGCAGTGCCGCCGTCGCGGAGCGGCCCAGCGAATGGCCGGCCACTTCGACTTCGCCTTCGTCCGCGGCAAACAGCCCCGTGAGCACCTGAAAGAGGGTCGACTTGCCCGCGCCATTGGGACCGAGCAGGGCCACGAACTGCCCCGGCACCAGACTCAACGACAGGGCCTTCAAGGCAACCCGGGCGCCGTAGCGCTTGGTCAGGCCGGTGAGGCGGAGCATCGTGGTCGGGTGCGGCGTCTGTGACATGAAATTGTTGTTGCAAGCAATACCCGGACCCATCGGCTTCCCCGCTTCTGCGGTCCGATCAATTGGCCTGGGATGCAATTACGAGATCTTGATGATTGCAGGCGCCGGGGCTTTTGATATTCGGTGAAACACTCTGTGTCGAAAGTGGTTGCCACAGTTTCGAGACAGCCCGGCCACAGGGGAAATCCGCGAGGGAAACCTGGCGCAATTCATCCCGCAGCGCATCGAAATTCGCGCCCCGGATGCGAGGTATTCATGGGGTTTCCCCCTAACGCAAAACGCTGCCTCACGGCGTCCATGGGTCGTGGACCGTTATTGCCGGCACCTGGATCCATGCGTTTTCAAGCAGGCGCGCAAATTGCATTTAGTGTCCTCGCCGGCTACTAAAAAGCCCGGCGGTTGCCCCGTGCGGGCGTGCTTTGGTGACCTGAACAAGGAGACTTCGATGGGAATTTCTGCGCATTCTCACTGGCGCTCATGGCGTCACCTGGCCACGGCGCTACTCGCCGTGCCGCTGCTGGCTTTTGCCAATGCCGATGTCGAGAAAAATATCTCCAACAACAAGAACTGGGCGATGCAGGCGGGCGACATGGCCAACCACCGCTACAGCACGCTCAAGCAAATCAACACAGGCAACGTCGGCAAGTTGCAGGTCGCGTGGACCTTTTCCACCGGTGTGCTGCGCGGGCATGAAGGCTCGCCGCTGGTCATCGGCGACGTGATGTACCTGCACTCGCCTTTCCCGAACAAGGTCTTCGCGATCGACTTGAACACGCAGAAGATCGTCTGGAAATACGAGCCCAAGCAAGACCCGGCGGTGATCCCGCAGATGTGCTGCGACACGGTCAATCGCGGCTTGGCGTATGCAGAGGGCAAGGTGTTCCTGCAGCAGGCCGACAGCACCCTGGTCGCGCTCGACGCAAAGACCGGCAAGGTGGTCTGGAGCGTGAAGAACGGCGATCCGAAGCTCGGCGCCGTCAACACCAACGCGCCGCACATCTTCAAGGACAAGGTCATCACCGGCATCAGCGGCGGCGAGTGGGGCGTGCGCGGTTTTATCGCGGCGTACGACATCACCTCCGGCAAGCCGGTCTGGAAGGGCTACAGCGTCGGGCCGGATGCCGAAATGCTGATCGACCCCGACAAGACCATGACCTGGACCGACGGCAAGATGGCGCCGGTCGGCAAGGACTCTTCGCTGAAGACCTGGCAGGGCGACCAGTGGAAGACGGGCGGCGGCACCACCTGGGGCTGGTACAGCTATGACAAGGCCCTCAACCTGATGTATTACGGCACGGGCAATCCGTCGACCTGGAATCCGGCGCAACGCCCCGGCGACAACAAGTGGTCCATGACGGTATTTGCACGCGACGTCGACACCGGCATGGCCAAGTGGGTCTATCAGATGACGCCATATGACGAGTGGGACTTCGACGGCGTCAACGAAATGATCCTGGCCGACATCGACGTGAAGGGCAAGCCGACCAAGGCGCTCGTGCACTTCGACCGCAACGGCTTCGGCTACACGCTGGACCGCGTGACCGGTGCGCTTCTGGTCGCCGAAAAGTATGACCCGGACGTGAACTGGGCCACCAACGTCGACATGAAGACCGGCCGGCCGCAAGTGGTCAAGAAGTACTCCACCGCGCAAGGCGGACCGGACGTCAACACCAAGGGCATCTGCCCGGCCGCCTTGGGAAGCAAGGACCAGCAACCGGCTGCCTTCGACCCGGAAACCAAGCTCTTCTATGTGCCGACCAACCACGTGTGCATGGACTATGAGCCGTTCAAGGTCGAGTACACCGCCGGCCAACCCTACGTGGGTGCAACCCTCTCGATGTTCCCGACGCCCAACAGCCATGGCGGCATGGGCAACTACATCGCCTGGAACGCCGGTACCGGCAAGATCGTGCAGAGCCATCCCGAGAAGTTCTCGGTGTGGAGCGGCGCGCTCAACACGGCTGGCGGCCTGTCGTGCTACGGAACGCTCGAGGGTTACCTGAAGTGCGTCGACAAGAAGAACATCAACAAGGAATTGTTCAAGTTCAAGACGCCTTCCGGGATCATCGGCAATGTGTTCACCTATGAGCACAAGGGCAAGCAATTCATCGGCGTGTTCTCGGGCATTGGCGGCTGGGCCGGCATCGGCATGGCAGCCGGGCTTGAAAAAGACCAGGATGGCCTGGGTGCAGTGGGTGGCTACAAGGAACTTAGCCAGTACACCGAACTCGGAGGTTCATTGACCGTCTTTGCGCTGCCGAACTGATGAAGCACCCCCGAAGCGCCTGCGGCGCCTCCCCCTCCCCCTCGAGGGGGCGCACCCGGCGGACCCCCGGCAAAGCCGGTTCCACGGGTGCCTGCGAACAGGCTTCGGGGTGCTCGTCGGGGCAAGAAGAGCAGGGTCAGGATTTGCGCGGTGGGACATCGGGCAAACCCTGACCAGATCCGGAGATGGCAGCCACCCGGCTGCCATCTTTCATTCCCACGAGACAAGAAGGATCCTTGAATCATGAAGTTGACGAAGAAGGCACTGCTCACCGCTTCCGCATTGCTGTGTCTTGCAGCAGCCGTCCATGCCGACGACAAGCCGCTATACAAGGTGGTCGATGGCTACAAGGTCGACAGCGAGACGATGAAAGGCTTTCGAACCTGGCGCGCCGCAGCCTGCGACCGCTGCCACGGCGCCAACCAGGAAGGAATGGTCGGGCCATCGCTCATCACCAGCCTGAAGACCCTGTCGAAAGACGACTTCGTCAAGACGGTGACCAACGGACGGCTGGACAAGGGCATGGTCGGCTTCTCCACCAGCCCGCAGGTCATGCAGAACATCAACCAGCTCTATGCCTACCTGAAGGGCCGGTCCGACGGCGCCATCACGCGAGCCAAGGTCGAAGAGATGCCTGCCCCATGACCCATGCAGATTCACGCCTCCATGAGACCGGCCTCCGTGCAGCTCGCGGGCTGGCACGGGCGGCAATCGGAATCTCCGTCGCAACGTCGATGGCAACGCTGGCGGCGAGCGCGGCGGCACAGGATGCGCCGGCACCACGCACCGCGCTGAAAGTCTGCCAGGACCCGAACAACTTGCCCTTCTCCAACCTCAAGGGCGAAGGCATCGAAAACAAGATTGCCGAGACCTTCGGCAAGTCGATGGGCCTGCCGGTCGTCTACTACTCCTTTCCGCAGCGCCTGGCCTTCATCCGCAACACGCTGAAGTTCAAGTTGCCGGACTCGGACTACCCCTGCGACGTCGTGATCGGCGTGCCCGCCGGCTATGACCAGGTCTCAGTCACCAAGCCCTATTACCGCTCGACCTATGCGCTGGTCTACCCCAAGGGCAAGGGCATGGACCATGTCGCCTCGGCCGAAGACTTGCTGAAGCTCGACCCTGCCAGGCTTTCCAAACTTCGCATCGGCGTATTCGACGTCTCGCCCGCGTCGGCGTGGCTCAACAAGCACAACCTGGTCGACCGGGGCGTGCCTTACCCCTCGATGAGCCCCGACCCCGACCAATACCCCGGCCAGATCATCGTGAACGACCTGGCGCAGGGCAAGATCGACGCGGCCATCGTGTGGGGGCCGATCGCCGGCTATTTCGCGCAGCGCGTCAAGACGCCGGAAATGGTGGTCGTGCCGTTGAAGTCGGAGCCCGGCGTCAAGTTCGACTACGAGATGGCGATGGGCGTTCGCTACGGCGAACGCGAATGGAAGAAGCAGATTGAAGGGCTCATCGACTCGAACGGGCCTCAGATCCAGGCCATCCTGAAGGAATACGGCGTGCCATTGGTCGACGCTTCGTACTCGTCGCCGGCCAAGTAGCGGCGCCCTGTTCGTCCACTTCGCCCTCTTCTCTCTCCCCCGCGATGAAGCGCCCGAGCCCCGCCGACATCGTCCTGAGACTGGCACTCGGGCTGGCGATGCTGACCCCCTGGATCGCCAGGGCCGAGAACGACTATTCAGTCGCCGAGCGCGCGCTTTTCATGGAGAACCAGATCGGCAAGCTGAAGCCTCCGCTTACCTTGCACTACGTCTTTCGCAAGACCGGAACGCTGGAAGAAGCCTTCGACGACAAGGTGGACCTGGTGCTGACGGCACAAGCCGATGGCGCCTGCTGCGCCGTGCGCCCGCAGTTCTTCACCGGCGCGCGTGCCGTGCGCCAGCCCGAGGTGGAAAGCGCCCAGGGCAACCCGGCGATTCTCTACTTCCTCGAACGCGACATCCGTGAGATGCAGCGCCTGACCAAGGGCCAGCCCAACTACTTCCGCAAGCGCATCCGCATGGCTGTCTACCAGGGCGCGACGCTGCGCGACGTCTCGCTCGAATACCGCGGCAAGCCGGTGGACGTGCGGGAGTTCAGCATCACCCCCTATGTCGACGACCCGATGCGCCCGCGCTACGAGAAGCTGGCCAACAAGGCGTATGTGTTCATGATGTCGGACGCCGTTCCGGGCGGCCTCTACGGCATTCGCACACGCATCCAGGGCGAGTCGATAGAGGCGCAACCCTTGATGGTCGAAGAGATGTATGTCGAAGGCGCCGCTGAAGCCGTGAGGCGGCGCCAACCCTGACGGAGTTCAACCCAATCCCCATGCAAACACCATTTCGAACGCCCGCGCTGCTCACCCTGTTCTGGCTCTCGATGGTTGCGGGCGCAGCCCATGCGGCCGGTGCCGCCACCACCAACGACTTCCCGACCGTCGAGCGCGTGCTCTACGTCCAGCAATGCATGCGCGCGCATCCGGGCCCGCAATTTGAAATGATCAACAAGTGCTCGTGCGTGCTCGACGCGCTGGCAAGCACGGTGAAGTACGACGACTACGTCACGATGAGCACCATCACCAAGGCCATCTCCATCGGCGGCGAGCGCGGCGGCGCGATCCGTGATGCGCCTTCGCTGGAGCCGCAGATCAAGCGCTACAAGGACCTTCAGGCGAAGGCTGAAAAGGGATGCTTCATCAACGACGCCGACATCAAGTAGTCGCGTGACGTGATGGCAGGCAGCACGTTCCCGATGCTTGCGTCGCTGCTGTTGTCGCTGCGAGGCTGGTTGCGGGGCTTGCTGCGGGGCTTGCTGCGGGGCTTGCTGCGAGGCTTGCTGCCTGGAACGCTCCTGTGCGTCGCAGGTGCATTGGCGCAGGCCGCCAACAACGCAATGGCCCTCACGCTCGATGAAGTCCGGCCCGGCGTGTACGTTCACACCGGCGCGCTGGAGGACTGGGCGCCCGCCAACGGCGGCGACGTGGCCAACCTGGGATTCGTCGTCGGCAGCCGATGTGTCGCGGTGATCGACACCGGCGGCACGCCCGCCATCGGCCGGGCATTGAAGGCCGCCGTTGCGAGCACGACACCGCTGCCGGTCTGCTATGTCATCAACACGCACGCGCATCCTGACCATGTTCTCGGCAACGTGGCCTTCGTCGACCCCAACGGACCTGCGCCGCGCTTCGCCGCCAGCGCCCGTTTCGCCCGCGCGCTGGCCGCGCGCGAACCGTTCTACCTGAATGCGCTGCAACGCGACTTCGGCATCCGGTTGACGCATGCGTCGATCGTCTACC
The DNA here is from genome assembly GCF_037889915.1 of Variovorax humicola. Lineage (NCBI taxonomy): Bacteria > Pseudomonadati > Pseudomonadota > Betaproteobacteria > Burkholderiales > Comamonadaceae > Variovorax > Variovorax humicola. The sequence continues at coordinate 29,356 of NZ_JBBKZV010000006.1, forward strand.
CGGACATCGGCGTCGACAAGTCCATGGACCTGGATCTCGGCGACCGGGTGCTCACGTTGCAGGCCTGGCCCACGGCGCACACCGACAACGACCTCACGGTATACGACCAGCGTACCCGCACGTTGTTCGCATCAGACCTCCTCTTCGTGCAGCACTTGCCGGCGCTCGACGGCAGCCTGCGCGGCTGGGTTTCGGTGATGGCCGACATGAGGCGCCTCCCGGTCGACGTCGTCGTTCCGGGGCATGGGCCGGTCAGCACCGGCTTTCCCGCCGTGATGGAGGCGCAAGCCGGCTACCTGAACGCCCTTCTTCGCGACACCCGCTCGGCAATCCGCAAGCACCAGACGATCCAGCAGGCCGTCGACAGCATCGGCGTCGCGCCCGGCCCGCAATGGCTGTTGGCGGATCGCTTCCACCGACGCAACGTGACAGCGGCGTTCGCGGAACTGGAATGGGAAGACGCCGATCCAACGCCCTCCGCCGCGCCATCCCCTGCCGCGGCCAAGGCATCGAGGCCATGAACATCTCCAGGTTCAAGACCCTCTCGAGGCGCGCCGTGGGCTATTGCGCGCCGCTATTCATCGCTCTGCTTTCCATCGTGCCCCTCGGCATGGGACAGAACACGGCAGCGCAGATCAAGACAGCCGACAACCCGGACGCGAGCCCGATCTGGAAGAAGGTGCGGGTGAGCCTGTTCCAGTCGCGCCCGATTGCCGCCGCGAGCGACGACGTGATCTCGCTCGTCGTGCCGGTGCGCGCAGAAGACGCCGCCGTTGTGCCCATCGCGATCAAGACGCGCATGAGGCAGACGCATGCGCGATATATCGACAAGGTGTACCTCATCATCGACAACAACCCCTCGCCCATCTCGGCAATCTTCCGTTTCACGCCGCAGAGCGGACGGGCCGACATCGAGACCCGCGTGCGCGTCGACGAGTACACCCACATCCGCGCCATCGCCGAAACGAACGACGGCAAGCTGCAGATGGCGACCGCTTTCGTCAAGGCTTCCGGCGGCTGCTCGGCGCCGCCGGGCAAGGACGCGGAGGCTGCGCTGAAGACGCTCGGCCGCATGAAGTTGAGCGTCGAGGGACATGCCGACAGCGACCAGCCGCAACTCGCGCAACTGATGATCAGCCACCCCAACAACTCCGGCCTGGCCCTCGACCAGGTCACGCGGCTCTACACGCCGCCGCATTTCGTGCGGCAGGTCGACATCACGTATGCGGGCCAACCAGTGATGTCGGCCGACGTGGATTTCTCGATCAGCGAGAACCCGAACTTCCGCTTCTACTTCGTGCCGCGCGGCGACGGGGAACTGAAGGCCGAAGTGGTCGATTCGCATGACCTCCGATTCGAAAGCTCGCTGAAATACCGGCGGCCCGAATGACGCCGGGGAATCTCCAGGGAGACTTCGCTTGCGGCTTGCATCCGTGATGCCGACGACGCGCCCGAGGGTCGCGATGCGATTCGGAGTCTTGGTTGCGATGGCAGGCATGGTGCTTCTCGCCGGTTGCACCGCACCCGGCGCCGGGCGAGCGTCTGCGTCTGCGTCTGCGTCTGCGTCTGCGTCTGCGTCTGCGTCTGCGTCTGCGGCGGCGGCGACCGCGACCGCGACGGCTACGGCTGCGCCCACCCCGTCCGCACAACCGTACGTCGCGCCGAAGGCAATCGAGATCGGCGCCGGTGTCTTCATGGTCCAGGGCATGGCCGGTGGCGTGGACACCCACACCCTCGGCCGCGTCGGCAATGCGGGGTTCATCGTCGGCGAAACCGGCGTGCTGGCGATCGACACCGGCACGTCATACCGCCACGGAGAGGCCTTGCTGGCAACCATCCGGGGCGTGACGGACAAGCCGATACGGTTGGCACTCGTCACCCACGCACAAAAAGACTTCCTCTTCGGCGCTGCCGCGTTTCGTACGCGCGGCATCCCTGTGCTCATGCATCGCAAGGCCGCGGCCTTGATGGCATCTCGCTGCGAGCGGTGCCTGAGGATGCTCAAGGAGACCCTCGGCGAAGAAGAAATGACGGGCACGGTGATGTTCACGCCGGACCAGCAATTCGACGAGACGCAAACGCTGGACACGATCGGCAGACCGGTGCGCCTGCTCTACTTCGGGCATAGCAGCGGACCCGGCGATGTGGCGGTGCTCGACACGCAAAGCGGCGTCATGTTCGCAGGCGGCCTGCTCGACCAGGCGCGTGTTCCCGACGCGATGGATGGCGATCTCGACGGCTGGCTCGGTGCACTGCACTCGCTGCGCCAGTTGCCCGTCCAGGTCATCGTGCCCGGACATGGGGCACGAACGACCGTCGCGGCCATCGATGCGCAGCAGCGCTACCTCACGCAGCTGCGCGCACGCGTCGCGCAGTTGCTGCAAGGCGGCACCGCGCTGAGCGACGTGCCCAATGCGGCGGCGCTGCCGGAGTTCGCAGGCTGGGACCAGTACGAAACGCTGAACGGCAAGAACGCCTCGACCCTCTTCGTTCGCATGCAGCGAGACCAGTTGAACTGACGGTGACCGCAGTGCAGGTCAAGCCGGTCGTGCAGCCGTCGGCATGAGCCACCGTCCTGCCCGGCCTTGCCGGCTTTTCTTAGGACAGCGTGAGTTGCCCAGCTCCCGGGCTTGCGCGTCCGGAACCTGCGGCACATGATGCGATGCGAACCCGCGTCACAGGGCTCGATGAACGCAGGAGGTAGTCGATGCAGCGACATCCATCTTCTCTGGGCCGCGTCCGCCGCGGCCTGCTCGCAGCGGCCGGCGCATGGGCCGCCATCCTGGCGCTGAAGCCGCACCCCGCATCGGCCCAGGCAGCCGCGAGCCGCACGCGCATCGGCATCATCGGCGCGGGCCGCATCGGCGGTGCCATCGGCGCGCTATGGGTCAAGGCAGGTCATCCGGTGATGTTCTCTTCGCGTCACCCTGAGGAACTCAAGGACCTCGCTGCCGGGCTCGGCCCGCTGGCCAGCGCGGGCACCGTGGCGCAAGCGATCGCCTTCGGTGACGCGCTTTTCATCGCGGTGCCCTATGGCGCGCTGCCGCAGATCGGAGCGGACTACGGCCGCGACCTGAAGGGCAAAGTCATGCTCGATGCCTGCAACGCCGTGGCGTCGCGCGACGGCTCCGTGGCCGACGAGGTCGAGCAGGAGGGCATCGGCGTCGTCTCGCAGAAATACCTCTCCGGCGCGCGGCTGGTGCGCGCGTTCAACACCATGTCCTACACGATCTTCACGCGCGAGGCCAACAGGCCCGATCCGAAGCTGGCGGTCCCCATCGCCGGCGACGACCCGGACGCCGTGAAGGTGGCGGCGGGACTGGTCCGGGACGCCGGCTTCGACCCGGTTGTGGTCGGCAAGCTGGCCGACGCCCGGCGATTCCAGCGCGGTGGGCCGGGCTACGGCCAGCCAGTGAGTGCAGCCGAACTGAGGCAGAAGCTGTCGCTGGCGCCATGACGCCGCTGCAGGGCTGGTTGCGGCGGGCGATTCCGGCGACGCCGCAAGAACTGGCGGCGGCGCTATGGTCCTTTGGCTATTTCTTCGCGCTCCTGGCGGGCTACTACGTGCTGCGTCCGCTGCGCGACCAGATGGGCATCGCAGGCGGCACCCGGGCGCTGCCCTGGTTGTTTACCGCGACCTTCGTGACGCTGCTGTTGGCGCAGCCGGTCTACGGCGCGCTGGTCGCATGGCTGCCGCGCCCGCGCTTCATCCCGATCGTCTATCACTTCTTCGTCCTCAACCTGGTGCTGTTCTGGCTGCTGATGGCGCTGGGCATCGCGCCGGTGATCGTGGCGCGCACTTTCTTCGTCTGGGTGAGCGTGTTCAACCTGTTCGCGGTCGCGGTGTTCTGGTCGTTCATGGCGGATCTGTTCACCAGCGAGCAGGGCAAGCGGCTGTTCGGCTTCATCGGTGCCGGTGGAACCGCCGGCGGGCTGCTGGGACCGATCATCACGATCGCGCTGGCAGTGCCGCTGGGGCCGCACAACCTGTTGATTGCCGCCATCGTTTTCCTGGAAATCGCGGTCTTCTGCGCTGCGCGTCTGGAACGCAGCGTCGGTGCGCTGCAGGGGCAACGGCGCGACGAGCGGCGTGTTGGCGGCAGTGCCTTTGCGGCGCTGTCGGGACTGGTGCGGTCGCCCTACCTGCTCGGCGTCGCTGCGTGGGTCAGCATGCTGTCCTGCGGCGCAACGATCCTCTACCTCATACAGGCCAACGTGGTGGCGTCGAGCGTTCAGGGCGCGGGCGCGCAGACACGGATCTTCGCCAGCATCGACCTGATCGTCGGGCTGCTGACACTGGCCACGCAGGTCTTCGCAACAGGGCATTTTCTCCAGCGCTTCGGCACCGGCGTGGCCGCCGCCGCGTTGCCGATCGTGTATGTGGTCGGCTTCCTGGTGTTGGCGTGGATGCCGGTCCTCGCGGTGGTACTCGTGTTCCAGGTGACGCAACGGTGTATGAATTTCGCGATCGCCAATCCTGCACGGCAGGTGTTCTTCACGGTCGTCGGGCGCGAGGAGAAATACAAGGCGAAGAACATGATCGACGTGGTGGTCTACCGCGGCTCCGACGCGCTCTATGGCTGGGTCTTCGACAGTCTGCAGGCGATCGGACTCAAGATCGGCGCCATCGCGCTGTGTGCCGTACCGATGGCGCTTGCGTGGTTCCTGCTGTCCGCGACGCTCGGGCGCATGCAGGAACGTCGCGCGACCTTGCAGGGCGCCCGCGAGGCGCATGGAGAACTGCCGCGAGAGGCGTGAAGTGACGCTTTTTCAGGAGCGGCGGCCCACTCATCGACACGTCGTCGACCCATTGCGAAGCCGGGCAGGTTCCGGCGCCCCCACCTCAGTTCTCCACCAGGTACCGCGTGACCACGCGGCGCATGAAACCAGGACGAGCACGGCGAAGTCTGTTCGTGGGCACCCGCGGAACCGGCTTTGCCGGGCCGCCGGGTGCGCCCCCTCGAGGGGGAGGCGCCGCAGGCGCTTCGGGGGTGTTTCATTCACCCCAGCCTGCGCGAATTCGCGGGCTCACGAAACACCAGTGGATGCTCCACTGCCTGTGCCGGCGACAGTCTGCCCGCGCGCGCCACCGCCTCTTCAACCAGCTGATGGTGCGGGCTCTTGAAGCAAGCCGGGTCGGCAACGTCCGGGTCGTTGGCCAGGAGGTAGGCCTGGCAGCGGCAGCCGCCCAGATCCACTTCCTTGAATTCGCAAGACGAGCACGGCTCTTTCATCCAGCCGGTGCCGCGATAGCGGTTGAAGCCTTCGGACTCGACCCAGATGTGGCGCAGGTCGTGAGCCCGGACGTTGGGAAAGCTCAGCCCCGGCAGCATCTTTGCGGTGTGGCAGGGCAAGGCCGTGCCGTCAGGCGCCACCGTGAGGAACATGTTGCCCCACCCGTTGACGCACTTTTTCGCCCTGCCCTCGTGGTAGTCGGGCGCGACGAAGAAGATGCGCATGCGCTCGCCCATCCGGGCGCGCCACACGTCCGTCGTGCGCTCCGCCTGCTTCAACTGCGCGTGCGTCGGCAGCAACTGGTCGCGGTTCAGGAACGCCCACGAGTAGTACTGCGTGTTCGCCAGCTCCAGGTACTCGGCCCCCAGGTCGGCCGCCATGCCGATGATGCGGTCGATGTGGTCGATGTTCATCCGATGGATCACCACGTTCAACACCATCGGCCAGCCCTGGTCCTTGATGATTTTCGCGACGCGGCTCTTCAGGTCGAAGGTCTTGGTGTGCGACAGGAAGTCGTTCATCTCCTTCGTCGAATCCTGGAACGACAACTGCACATGGTCGAGCCCCGCCGCTTTCAACCGCACGGCGCGCTCGGCCGTCAGGCCAACGCCGGATGTCAGCAGGTTGGTGTAGTAGCCAAGTCGATGGGCCTCGGCGACGATCTCCTCGAGGTCATCGCGAACCAGCGGCTCGCCGCCGGAAAGCCCCAACTGAACGGCACCCAGTTCGCGTCCCTGCTGCAGCACGCGAAACCAGTCTTCGGTTTGCAGCTCTTCTTCCTGCCGCGCGAAGTCGATCGGGTTGAAGCAGAACACGCAATGCAGCGGGCAGCGGTACGTCAGTTCAGCCAACAGCCAAAGCGGCGGTCCGGGGGAGGCAGGCGGCATCAGTCCCATGCGAGCCACCTCTGCTTTCCGGCCATCTCGATGAAGGCGAGCACGTCCTTGTCGAGCCCGCGCGTCGAGAACGCCGTCTCCAGCTCGCTCACGATGGCCGCGATGCTGCGCTGTCCGTCGCAGCGCTTCATGATCTCGCCGCCGCTCTGGTTCAGCTTCACCATGCCCTCCGGGTACAGCAGCACATGGGCGTTCTGAGCCGGCTCCCATTGCAGCCGGAAGCCCTCGCCGACGCGTGGAAGCGTGGCGGCCGTGAGCGCGGTCATGCCGTCACCCCATATTTCAAGGCCATCGCATCGTTCATGGCCCACAGGATGTCGAGCTTCAATTGCAGCACCTCCAGCGCCCGTTCCTGCAGGGGGCGGGTCGTGAAATGCGCGAGCGTGATCGCCAGACCCTGCTCCACATCGCGCCGCGCCTGGCTCACCCGGTTGCGGAAATACGCCATGCCCTCGGGTTCGATCCATGGATAGTGTTCCGGCCAGTTCGCCAGCCGTTGCTTGTGGATCTCCGGGGCAAAGAGTTCGGTCAGCGACGAGCAGACTGCTTCCTGCCAGGGCGCGCGACGCGCGAAGTTCACGTAGGCATCGACCGCGAAACGCATCGCCGGAGCCACGTGGCGCAAGTCGATCACCTCTTCGCGCGTCAGGCCCACGGCCGTGGCGAGCCGCAGCCAGGCTTCCACGCCGCCTTCGTCGCGCACACCATTCAATTCGAAGCCGTCATGGTCCAGGATGCGCTGCACCCAGCCCCTGCGAACTTCGGGATCGGGACAGTTGGACAGCACGGCCGCGTCCTTGATCGGGATCGCGATCTGGTAGTAGAAGCGGTTGGCCACCCAGCCGCGCACCTGCTCGGGGGTGGCACGGCCGCTGTTGAGCATCACGTTGAACGGATGGTGGATGTGATAGGCGCGGCCGCGCTCGCGCAACTTCGCTTCGAATTCCTCGCGCGACCACGCTGGGGGTTGCGTGAGAGGTTGCGTGAGAGGTTGCATGGGCGGTTGCATGGGCGGCTCGTGGACACCGGCAACGCCCGGAGGCGTCTGGCTCATATGCGAATCAGCATGTTGTCCTCGCAGACTTCGACCCCGGCGCGCGCGAGCGTCGCGAACTCTTCCGAATCTTCGTCGAGGATCGGATTGGTGTTGTTGATGTGGATCAGCATGCGTCGCGTGCGCGGCGGCAACTTCGCCATCCACTCGAGCATGCCGCCCGGCCCCGACTGCGGCAGGTGGCCGATGTCGCGGGCGGTCTTGGTACCCAGGCCCAAGCGTGGCATTTCGTCGTCGGTCCAGAAGGTGCCGTCGACCAGCACCGCGTCGGCGCCAGCCATGTCGTCGAACACCGCGGGCGTGATCTGCCCGAGGCCGGGCGCGTAGAACACCCGCGTGCCGCTGCGGCCATCGGAGATCAGCATGCCGATGTTGTCGCCCTCGACCGGGTTGTCGCGGTGCGGCGAATAAGGGGCGGCCTTGCTCGACAGCGGCAACGCGCGAAAGCTCAGGTCAGCAACACCGGGCACCGTGAACGAGCGGCCGTCCAGCGCGATGCGATGCCGATCCACGCCGCAGTAATGGCCCAGCACGGCCAGCACCGGATTGCCACGGCTCAGGTCTTCCTCGACCGGATCGGTGCACCACAGCGGTAGTGCAGACGTGCGTTCGCGCAGCATGAAAAGCCCCGTGGCGTGGTCGATCTGGCCATCCATCAGCACCACGCCGGCGATGGCCGAATCGCGCATCGCGCGCGCTGGCTGCAGCGCGGGCTTGCTCCGGATCTGTTCCAGGATGTCGGGGGATGCATTGAACAGCACGCCATCGGTGCCCTCGTCAGGCTGCACGAAGATCGACGACTGGGTTCGCGCCTTGGCCTTCAAAGTGCCTGCGCGCAGGCCCGCACAATTGCGGCAATTGCAATTCCACTGCGGAAACCCGCCGCCGGCCGCTGAACCCAGGACTGTGATGCGCATGGGCAAGTGTCAGTGCGTCGGCGGACCGGCGAAGACAAGGAAAACCCGCAGGCCAGGCCCGCGGGTTCGAGGTCAAGCAGCCCAACTCAGCGGGCGGCGACGTACATCGTGATTTCGAAGCCGAAGCGGAAGTCTTGAGCTGTTGGGGTTTCCCATTGCATAAGCAGTCTCCTTTGCACGATTGCACGGCTGCCGATTGGCAGTCGCGGGGATTTCTCGAGTCCCGTGATGCATGGTGGCGCCTTGAGCAGGATCGCAACAGACCTCGGATCATGATTCGAGACTCATGATTTTCATGAATCGAGCCAACGCCCGCCCAAGCCGCTACCATCCCGCGGGTGTCTGCTCCCACCACGGTCCCTTACGCGCTGGAGGCCCGATGAGTCTTCGGCTGAAGATCAACCTGATCGTCGTTGCGCTGACCGTCATCTTCACCGCGGCCATCCTGGCGATCGAGATGCGCAGCATGCGGGAGTCCGTGCACGAGGAAACGGTGGCCGCCAATCGGGTCGCAGCGTTGCTGCTGCAAGGACAGGCATTGCGCTACGCGGCACAGGGCACCCCCGCGATGCTGGCATTCCTCCAGAGCATCGGGCGGATTCGCTCCAACGACCTGACGCTGTTCGACGCGCAAGGGAACGAACTCTATCGCTCGCCCTCCCCCACCTACAAGGCCGGCCGCGACGCGCCGGAATGGTTCAGCGACCTGATTTCGCCAACGCCATCGGTCCAGTCCATCGCGTTCCCCGACGGCAAGCTGGTCGTGCGGGCGAACGCCTCGCGCGCCGAGATCGACGCCTGGGACTACATGCTGAACCTCGGCCTCGGTGCGCTTGCGTTCCTGGTCGCTGTCAACGCGATGGTGTTCTGGCTGGTCGGGCGGGCCGTACGGCCATTCGGCCAGATCGTCCAGGCGCTCGATCAGGTTCAGGGCGGCCGCTTTGACGCCGTGCTGCCGCCGTTGGCGGGCAAGGAGGCCGCGGCCATCGGCGCGGCCTTCAATCGCATGGTCCGCGAGCTGCAGGGAAACATCGAGACCGAGCGCCGCGCGGTGCGCGCCGAATCGCAGTTGTCCGACAGCCGCGAACTGACGCGCTGGATCGACAAGCACATCGAAGCCGAGCGCCGCCTGATCGCGCGCGAACTGCACGATGAACTCGGCCAGTCGGTCACGGCAATGCGCAGCATGGCCCTGTCGATCGCGACGCGCATGCGCCCGCTCGACCCGCAGGCCGAGCAGGCGGCTCGCCTGATCGCCGACGAGTCTTCACGCCTATACGACGCAATGCACGGGATCATCCCGCGCTTGACGCCGCTGGTGCTGGACAACTTCGGCCTTGCCGAGGCGCTCAACGACCTGATCGAGCGCACGCAGCGCACCCATGCCGACGTGCAGATCGCACTCGAGGTCGACCTGGCCGACGCCGTGCTTGGCGCCGACGCATCGCTGGCCCTGTACCGTGCGGCACAGGAAGGGATCACCAATGCGATGCGCCATGGCAAGGCCACCCGGCTGCGCCTGACGTTGGAAAGCCGTGCTGGCGAGGTGCGACTGGCGCTGCTCGACGACGGCACCGGCTTCGCACCCGAAGACCTGCATCGTGGCGAGCACTACGGCCTGCGCTGGCTTGCCGAGCGCGTGCAGGCACTGGGCGGCGCCTTCGAAATCGAAAGCGTGCAGCCCCACGGCGCGCGTCTGCAGGTGCGCTTGCCTGCGTCAGGGAGCAAGGAGTCCGCATGATTCGCGTGTTGCTGGCCGACGACCACGCCCTGGTGCGCATGGGCTTTCGCATGCTGCTGTTCGACGCGCAGGTCGAGGTGGTGGCCGAGGTGGACACCGGCGAACAGGCCTGCATCGAGTACGCACGGGTCCAGCCGGACGTGGTCGTGATGGACCTCTCGATGCCCGGAATCGGTGGCCTGGAGGCCATGCGCCGCCTGCTTGCGCAAGACCCGAAGGCGCGCGTGCTGGTCCTGTCGGCGCATGAGGACACGGTCCATCCGCGACGTGCGCTGCGCGCCGGCGCGCTCGGCTACCTGGCCAAGCGCAGCGCGCCCGATGCGCTGATCGCCGCTGTGACTGCCGTGGCGCGCGGCCAGCGCTATGTCGATGCCGGAACGGCGCAGGCCCTGGCGCTGGCCCAATTCCAAGGCGACGCGAGTCCGGCCGACACGCTGAGCGAACGCGAGTTCTCGGTGTTCCTGCAACTGGCGCGCGGCCAGAGCGTGGCCCAGATCGCCGAGACGCTCAATCTGTCGCCAAGCACGGTAGGCACGCACCTGTATCACGTGAAGCAGAAGCTGGGTGCCAACAACCAGTCGGAACTGACGTTGGTCGCGCTGCGCTGGGGATTGATCCAGGCCTAGGCGCCTAGCTAGTGGCCTGCAACGATTGCATCGGGAGTAGTTCGCCGTGTCGGGTTGAAGTACTTCTACTTCAATCACGTCGGCGGCCTTGGCTTCAAAGTCTGGATCGTCGCAGGCGAGATAGCCTTCCAGCGCTCAGGTGGCTGGCGGCAGGTCGCTTTCCGTGACGACGTCCGGATGAGTCGCCACCCAGGCCATGAGGATCTGGTAGCCCAGGCTCAGCGCGGTGGCGCCGATGAACATCCCCAGGATGCCGGCGCCCGCCAGGCCGCCCAGCGCGCCGAGCAACACCACCGGCATGGGCGCATCGACGCCGCGGCCGAGCAGCAGCGGCTTCAACACGTTGTCGAGCATGCCGCCGATCGCCAGCAGCACCGTGTAGATCACGGCCGGCACGGTATCGTGGTTACCGCCCAACCAGATGTACGCGATCACCGGCAGGGTGACCAGCAGTGCCGGCACCTGCGCGATGCCCAGCACCAGCACGACCATGGCCAGCACGCCGGCAAATGGAATGGCGGCCACGATCATCACGATGCCCACGACCATGGCCTGGATGAACGCGACGCCGACCACGCCCAGCGACACCGCGCGAATGGTCGCGGTGGACAGCGTCGCGAACTGCACGCCGCGCTCGGTGCCGACGATGCGCCCGAGGATCTTCCGTGCGGCTTCGGCGCCCGACTCCCCGAAGGTCATGATGATGCCGGCGATGATGAAGGAGGCCATGAACAGCAGCACCGTTCCGGCGATGCTGGCCACCATCTCCAGCGCCTTGCCGGCCAGTTCGCCGAGTTGCGGCTGCATCCTCCGGACGACCGAGGGCATGTCCGTGTGCGCCAGCGACCAGACGCCGTACACCTTCGGGCCGATCACGGGCCATTCGGCCACGCCGGGCGACGGCGCCGGGATTTCCACCTTGTTGTCGCGCACCCGTTCGACCGTCGCGTGGACCGAATCGCCCATCGAACCCAGCACCACGGCCATGGGCACCACGATCAACGCAATGCCGACCAGCACCACGAAGGTGGCCGCCAGGCCTTGCTTTCCGCCGAGCCTGCGGGCCACCGCCTGATGGCCCGGATAGACCGTCACCGCAAGGATCAGCGCCCAGGCCATCATCGAGATGAAGGGCGCGAAGATCCGGAAGCACAACAGCGTCAGGGCCAGCACCAGTCCGGCCCGGATGAACACATCCATCAGCTTCATGGACAGCCGTGTCTCGCGCACGAGGTCTGGCGTGGGTGTCGTCATGTGTCGACCTCCGAAGGTTGAGACATGCGATTGTCTTGCAATGCTTGCCCTTTGACGTGACAACTCTCAAGACGGCAGCATTCAGAACGAGTAGATTGCGCCGAACAAGTGGAGTTGTCACGGAATCGGGGACGCATTCGCGGACCCGGTCCAAACATTGCCGGAAAACTCGACACGGTATGCAACTGGATGAAGTGCCTGCAGGACCGCGACAGGAGAACGCGCGCTGGACGTTGCTCGCGGTGGCATGCGTGGCCGTCGCCTTCTTGGGCGCATGGTTCTTGCAAAGCGCCATTCCGCGCCACATCGTTCTCGCGTCCGGCCTGCGCGACGGCACGTACCACCAGTACGCGCAGCGCTACAAGGAAATCCTGGCGCGCGAGGGCGTGACGGTCGAGGAGCGCATGACGGGCGGCGCGGACGAGAACGAGCGCTTGCTGCGGAATCCCAAATCCGGCGTGGACGTGGCCTTCGTGCATGGCGGCGTGGTGCGCCCGGATGACCGCGGGTCGCTGGTCATGCTGGCCGCGCTGTACTACGAACCGCTGTGGATCTTTTATCGTGACAGCGTCGTGCGCGAGCAGTTCGATGAACTTCGCTACAAGCGGATCGCCGTGGGTTCGGCGGACAGCGGCGTACGCGCGTTCATGGAGCCCTTGCTCGCCGCGAACGGCATCACGCGCTTCAACACAGACCTGGTGCCCCTGGTCAATCTGGAAGCCCTGCGCGCGTTGCAGGCGGGACAGGTCGACGCCGCCTTCCTGGTCGGGCCCGTGCAGTTCCCGGCGGTCTGGCAGGCCTTGCACGACCCGGACCTCAAGCTGATGAGCCTGGCACGCGCAGAAGCCTATCCGCGCAGGGTTCCGTACATCACGAAGTTGACCTTGCCTCCTGGAACGATCGATCTCGAGCAGCACATTCCGCAGCAGGAGGTGAAGCTGATCGGCACCAAGGCGATGCTGGTTTCGCGCGACGATCTGTCACCGCCCATCATCAACCTGCTCCTCGAAGCCGCGCGCGAACTGCATGGGAAGCAGAGCTACTTCGAAAGGGACGACGAGTTTCCGAACACTACTGCGGTGGACCTTCCCGTGTCGACCGATGCGGATCGCCACCACCGCTTCGGGCCCAGCGTGCTTCACCGCTACCTGCCGTTCACCATCGCGGCCTATCTCGAGCGCCTGATCATGCTGCTGGTGCCGGTGCTGTTCGTGATCGTTCCCCTGACCAACGTCCTGCCGCGCCTGTTCCGCTGGCGCATACGCTCGCGCATCTATCGCTGGTATGGAGAGCTGGCATTGCTCGAACGCGACGTCCGGTCACGGACTGGCCCCTTGCCTATCGAGCAATGGCTCGTCGATCTCGGCCGGATCGAGCAGGCCGCCACGCGCATCCGGGCCCCGTTGAGCTATGCCAGCGAGGCCTACACGCTGCGCGAGCACATCGGCCTGGTTCGCCAAACCGTGATGGCCAGGGCGCAAGGCGTTGCCGCGCATGCGGATGTCGAAGCGGTGGATGCCGCAACGGGGTCTGTGCGCAACGATCTCCAGGCGCGCGCTGCGCCCACCCCGCAAGCCCCATCGGGCTTGAAGATGCCGTCCTGAACACGTCCTTGCGGGGCTACAGCATTGCCTCGATCGGCAGGATCGACAGGAAGTTGATCCACAGCCTCTGCCACGGGCCGATGCCCGGCTCGTCCGTGTAGCGGGTCTCGCCAGCGGGGCTGCGGTCGATCCATTCCATACGGGTGCTGTCCGGCTGCAACCGCACCTGATAAGCCTGGTCCGGGATCACGCTGTCGAAATGGCCGGAGAGGCGCTGAGCCAGCGCGGGGCTGTCGATGAGCACGCCCATCTCGGTGTTGAGGCGCGCCGAACGGGGATCGAGGTTGAAGGAGCCGACAAAGACGCGGCTCCGGTCCACCGCGAAGGTCTTGGCATGCAGGCTCGCGGAAGAACTCCCGCCCGAGCCGCTGCTGCCGGGGACGCCGACGCCGCGACCGTCGTCGTCCCTCGACGTGACGTCGGCCAGGCCCGGCTTGAGTTCATACAGCTTGACGCCGGATTGCAGCAACTCCTTGCGGTACCGGGCGTAGCCGGCATGCACTGGTGCGACATCGGTGGCCTGGAACGAGTTCGTCAGTACGCGCACCTTCACGCCGCGCGCAGCTATCTTCTCCAGGGCATCGGCACCGCCCTGGCCGGGCACGAAGTACGGCGAGACCAGGTCGAGTTCGCGCTGCCCGTTGCCGAACACCTCCGAGAGCCGCGGCATCATCTGCAGGTCCTTGCGCTCCGGCGAAAAGCGCACCTTGTCAGGGTCGTCGCTGAGGACTTGCGCGGTGGTCCACTCGAAGGCGATCTTCCGCTCGGCCACCTGCTGCACGAGCGGCGACTGCCGCAGTGCATCGACGTAGCGCTGTGCCTTCGGATCCTGCTGCACCTTCTGCCAGTTCTCGTTCAGAAGGGTGGCACCGTCCTTCGGCGCCGGGCCCAGCAAGCTCGCCACGGGATAGGCGGACTCGTTGTTCCAATAGCGGTCGAACTCGGCCGAGACCTCGCCCACCACGGGCCCGACGGCGAGCACGTCCAGATCCTGGAATCCGACATTGAGGTCCGCGCCGTAGTACTCGTCACCCACATTGCGGCCACCGACGATCGTCATCTGGTTGTCGCCCGTGAAGGACTTGTTGTGCATGCGGCGATTGAGGCGCGCGAAATCACCCAGGTCGGCCACGCGGAATCCGCGGTTGGCAAAGGGATTGAAGAGCCTGACCTCGATGTTCGGATGCGCGTCGAGCGCAGCGAGGACGGGATCGAGGCCGCCGGTGTTGGCGTCGTCCAGCAGCATCCGAACGCGCACCCCGCGCTGCGCCGCCTGCCAGATGGCCTGCCACAGCAGTTGACCGGTGGTGTCGCCGTGCCAGATGTAGTACTGAAGGTCGAGGCTGCGATCCGACGCCTGGGCCAGCAGGATGCGCGCGGCGAAGGCATCCCTGGCCTCGCCGAGCGGATAGATCCCCGACTTGCCGGCGTGGGCCGCGAGTTCCGCACGCAGCGCCTGTCCGAGGTGGGTGCTTTCGGTGCCCGCCAGCGCCGTCGACTCGACACGCTCCACCCGATCGGGCAGGCTGGCACAGGCCGACATCAGCAAGGCCAGGGCAACGGCTAGCAAGAAGCGCAATGCAGGCACGGACGAGGACCCCGTAGAGCGATGGCTCAAACGGGTCATTCTCGGGGCCACCGATCGAGAAAGCAGGTCAATACTTGATGTCCCGCTTGTCCTGGCGACCCTCTTGCTTGGTGTCGCGCTTGTCGTGGCGGCAAGCGGCGTTGCTCTGCTGGTTCGCTGCCCTGCAGTCGACCTTGGTCGAGCGTGCGTCTTGCTTGGCCGCCTGATTCACGTCCCGGCCGACCTGGCGCTGCTGCGACTGGTTGGTTGCCAGCGCAGTGCCCGACAGCGCCAGAAGGCCGGCTGCTGCGAGCACCTCGACTGTCCGGCCAAAGGATGCTTTTCTCGAATCGATCATTTGCATGCTCCTCTTGCTTCGCCCGGTGGGCGTCCGTTTGCGAATCCCTGCACCTGGGTCCCGGCGTCGACCCCCGGAATCTCCAGCGTCAGGCCCGAAGTGAGGGTGCATCGTGGCACAAATTGCTTTCCCGGAGTTGAGGGAGATCACCACGGCGACGATCAGGCAGCCCAAGCCCACTTGCGGGGGAACTTCGAACAAGGCATTTCAACAGCCTGCTGAAGCGCAGGCCCAGTCGAGAACAGGCCAACCGGACTGCAGCGCGTGGGCGCGCAAGCGGTCGTCCGGGCAGACCGCGATGGGGTCGGAGACCGCAGCGAGCAAAGGCAAATCGCTGATGGAATCGGAATAGAACCACGACCGCCCGAATTCGGCCAGGCTGGTCCTCGACCCTCCCGGCCGCGCCGCCAGCCACTCGTTCACCCGGCTCAGCTTGTGGTGCCGGAAGCAAGGTTCGCCGTCGATCTCGCCGGTGAATGCAGCATCCGGCGAGCCATCCACGGTCGCGGGTCGCGTCGCCACCAATTCGTCGATGCCGAACAGTCGGGCAATCGGCTCGGCGATCAGCCGCGTGGTCGCCGTGACGATGGCGCACAGGTCGCCGTTCGCCCGGTGCCGCTCGACCGCGGCCATGCTCGGCGCCGGGATGCACGGTGCCATCTCGATTTCGAATTCGCGTTGCCACTGGGCCAGCGTCGCCCGCGGGACCGGAAGCAGTGGCTGCATGTTCGAGCGATGCATCGCGTGGATGTCGAGCGTGCCCGCCACATAGAGCCGACAGAAGGCGAGGTGGCGCTCTTCGGCATCGGCCGGAAGAAAGCCTCGGCGGATCAGAAAGCGAATCCACGCCATGCCGCTGTCGAACGGCACCAGCGTATGGTCGAGGTCGAACAACGCCAGATTGCCGGAGGGCACCTTGCCGGCCGCCTCGGCCCCGGCCTTACGCTCGCTCACGCACCTTGCTCGGGGTGCGAGACCTCGATCTGGAGCTTGTGTATCTTCCGATAGAGGGTGTTGCGACTGATGTCGAGCGCCTTTGCCACATTGCTCACGTTCCAGCGGTGCTGCTCGAGCATCTGCAGCAGCAACTGCCGCTCATTGGTCTGGATCGGGTTGAGCTTGGCCGAAGAGTGGGCATCGTCGTGGTGTTCGCCGTGAAGCGCGCCCGGCGGAGAGCAGGGAGGCGTTGCGGCCACGACGCCGGCGCGCTCGCCAGTCATCGACGCAGCATGCTCTCCCTCGTGGCCGGCATGGAGGTTGACGGCCAGCGCGGGCAGGTGCACGCGGGTGATCGGCGCGCCATCGGCCAGCGCCGCCGCCGTACGCAACACATGCCCTAGTTGACGGACATTGCCGGGCCAGCTGTGCGCCATGAGCATGCGCTCGGCCTCGGCACTCAGGATGGCGTCGGGCCCGCCTTCGGTGGCCAGCATGCCGCGGATCAACTCCAGCTTGTCGCTGCGCTCCCGCAGCGGCGGCAGTTGCACCTCGACGCCGGCGAGCCGGTAATACAGGTCTTCGCGGAATCGGCCGTCGCGCACCAGGGTCGGAAGATGGCGATGGCTGGCGCTGATGAGCTGGAAGTCGACCGCATGGCTTTCCTCGGTTCCCAGCGGCGTGACGCGGCGCTCGTCCAGCACCCGCAGCAGGCGCGATTGCAACTCCAGCGGCATGTCCGCAATTTCGTCGAGGAACAGCGTGCCGCCGTCGGCCTGCTGGATCTTCCCGCGGCGCCCGGAGCGCTGGGCGCCGGTGAACGCGCCGGCGCAATAGCCGAAGAGCTCGGATTCGATCAGCGCCTCCGGCAGGCTCGCACAGTTGATCGCAACGAATGCGCCCGAGGCCTGCGGACTCCCCTCGTGCAACGAGCGCGCGAAGACTTCCTTGCCCGACCCGGTTTCGCCGCAGAGCAGGACCGGCGTGCCGCGCGCGATCACACGACGGGCGATTTCCATTTGCGCGACGAGGCGCGGGTCTTCGAAGACGCAACCGATGGCCGGGGCGCGCTTGACAGGCGGACGTGCCCTCGAGCGCGAAATCGCCAGCGACGCGCCTGCCGATGGCGAGGCGCTGACCGCCGACGATGGAAGGCACAGCGCGTCAGCCGCAGCGGCCGGCCGCCGCGCCACCGCAAAGAATCGCGACGCCGCGTTGGTGCGATATGTCACGACCGGGTGGAAGGACGATGACGCGCTGCGCTGCAGCATGTCCTGAAGCGAGGTCTGGAAAAGATCCTCGATGCGCCGCGAGCGAATCTCGTCCATCGACTCCAGGCCCAGCTGGAACAAGGCACTGCGATTGGCGGCCAGGATGCGTCCGTCGTCGTCCACTGCGAGCTTGCCCTCGTGCAAGGTATAGACGAACTCAGGGCGACTGTGGAAGTGCAGCGGATGCGCACTGCGGAACTGGTGATCGATCAGGCGGTTCTCGATCATCCGCGCCGTCATCGCCAACAGCACCAGCAAGTGCTGTTGCATCAGGCTGGAACGGCTCGTGACGTCGAGGGCGGCGACGACGTTGCCGGAAGGGTCGCACACCGGCACGGCCGAACAGGTCAACTGCGTGAACTGCGTATAGAAGTGGTCCTCGCGGCGCACGCACACCGGGCTTGCGGCGGCGATGCAAGTGCCCATGCCGTTGGTGCCGGCCTCGGTTTCGCTCCAGACGCCGCCGGCGCGCAAGCCCAAAGGTCCGACCTCGGCAGCGAACTCCGGCGACGACACCATGTGCAGGATCACGCCGTCGGTGTCGGTCAACAGCACGGCCATCTCGGTGTCGGCCAGCTGCTGGTAGAGCGTCGTCATCTCGTAGCGCGCGCACTCCAGAACCGCGGCGTGGCGCGCACGGCGCTCCTCGAGCAGTACGCGACCCATCACGGCCGGGTCGCGCGGCTTGTCGGGTCGCAGGTTGTACTGGTTGAGACAGCGGATCCAGGAGAGCGTCACCACATCGTCGCTATGCTCCTGGTACCCACCGCGCACCACTTCCAGAACACGATCGGCGTGGGAATCCGCCGAACGTCCCGAATTACGCAGCGTCAGCGCCATCGAGGTCTCCACCCGGCGCCGATTGGCGCCGGTTCATTGATTTTGGAGCGCAGTGACCACCGAACGCAACGGGGTGTGCACGGGTGCGCGCCGAACGCCCGGTCGCACAAAGCGGCAGTGGGTGGCCCGCATTTTGCAAACCGGGGGTACATATGGGGGGATCATCTCGCAGGGAATTCCTCCCAGGCGGCACGATCCTCCCGGACGAAAGAGCATGCTGAACCCCACCAATCCGTCGATTCGCCCACCTTCGACTGCCTCCGCGCAGATGCCGGATCTGTCCGCGATGGACGTGATATTCATCGAGGGATTCGTCGGCGATACGGTGATCGGCATCCACGAGACCGAGTTGCACCGCACACAGCCGCTGGTCATCGACGTGCACATGGGCCTGCCGCGTGCACGGGCCTGCGACACCGACCGCATCGTCGACACCATCGACTACGGTGCCGTCTGCGAGCGGTTGCGCCGCCTGATGGCCGAGCACAAGCTGCAGTTGCTGGAGGCCTTCGCTGAAGCCATCGCCGACATCGCGATCGGTGAGTTCGGTGCGAACTGGGTCAGGGTCAAGGTGGTCAAGCCACGAAAATTCAGCGACGTGGCCGCCGTGGGAGTGCAGATCGAGCGCAGGGCACCGCCGCCCGAAGCGCAGTTCCCGCGCGGTGGCGCCGTGCTGCGCCTGATCGGTTCGGGAATGGTGCCGGGCAAGCGCTGACGAGTCGCCACACTCGCGGCGGCAGACCTGGCCGCGCCATTCGCTGCTCCACACTTCATCGCGCACCGCCCGACACCGCGCCACAGTCCGCCGCGAAGGCCCGGGCCGCTGCCGGCCCCGGGCCGGAGCCTCCTGCGGTTCAGTTCGCCGCGAAAGGATGGCTCACGCTGCCCTTCTTGGCAACCACCTCCGCGGCCGTGGGCGAACCCGCCACCGCGCGCTTGATCGACTCCTTGGTCGCCTGGTAGTTGAAGTCCTGGATCTTCTTGTCGTCATCCGCCTGCCAGTGGATGAACACCCCGCAGCAGATGAACAGGTTGTCCGCTTCGTCCGCCGGAATCGTGCCGTCCTCCACGCAGTCCGCCACCGCCATGGCCACCGCGCGCTGCGCCGGCCCGAACATCTGCACCGCCTGCTTGGCCCCCTTGATCGTCACCTTGTTGAACAGCACCGTCGCCGGCTTGGCCAGCAGGTTCGGCGCAATCACCGCCAGCAGCGAGGTGAAGCCGTCCTTCTGATTGGTCAGCGCGTGCGCGAACGCACTCTCGGCAGGGCTGCCGCGCGGCCCGATGATCAGGTCGATGTGGGCCACTTCATTGCCCTCACCCACCAACGATTCACCCACCATCATGCGATCAATTTTTGCCATGGTCTTCAGTCTCCTGTATGCGTTCCCGGGCACGAGGACACCGGCCCCACTGGCCAGTGCAAGGCTTCGGATATCACGTTCCGTGCCACCCGGGATCGGGTTGGCGGCGGTCGCTTGCGCGGAGCAGATGAACGCAGGCCGATGCGGTCCCCGGGGCGTCGGCAGGCTGCGAAATCCAGATTGGCGCCGAGGCGCTCCGGCCGCGCGCATGGCCGCCAGCGTCTGCGCCGCAGTGATGACAGTGTGTACCGCGGCCCCGGATGAACCCGAACAATGTGTGAGCCCGCTCCGGCGCCGCGTCGGGGACATCGTCGCCGACTCTGCAGCGTCCGAACGCAGTGGCCCCGGGCTCGTCGTCATGAATGGCACGGCGAGAGGGGCAGGTCACTGTGGGGCTACAACGTAGGTATCGTCAGCGTTGAAATTTCCTGTGGCGGGTGCGCCGTGTTCCGAGTACGCTCGTTGCGTCGAGCAGATGGGAGGGACCAAGGAGCGGGCGCATCCGTGATGTGAATTCGCTTCATCGATTCAATCGAGGAGTGAATCTCATGAGCGAACAAGCCAAGCTGAAGGGCCCGGTTTCGGACGATGGGCGGATTCGTACCCATCTGCCGATGCGCAACACGGCCAGACCTGGGCTCATCACCTACGACGCCAAGGACCCAGACACCCACTTTCCGCCGATCGACCAGTTGCGTCCGCCCAAGGGCGCGCCCAACGTACTGATCGTCCTCATCGACGATGCCGGCTTTGGCTCGGCAAGTGCCTTCGGCGGCCCTTGCCAGACCCCGAACGCGGAGAAGCTGGCCGCAGCCGGCCTGAAGTTCAACCGCTTCCATACCACCGCGCTTTGCTCGCCGACGCGACAGGCCCTGCTGACCGGCCGTAACCACCATTCCTGCGGCATGGGCGGCATCACCGAGATCGCCACGGGCGCGCCGGGCTACAGCTCTGTGCTTCCCAACTCCATGTCGCCCCTGGCCCGCACTCTGAAACTCAACGGCTACTCCACCGCGCAATTCGGCAAGTGCCACGAGGTACCGGTGTGGGAGACGAGCTCGGTCGGCCCCTTCGACGCCTGGCCGACGGGCGGCGGCGGCTTCGAGTATTTCTACGGTTTCATCGGGGGCGAAGCCAACCAGTGGTATCCGAGTCTTTATGAAGGCACCAACCCGGTCGAGCCGAAGAAGACGCCCGAGGAGGGCTATCACCTGATGGAGGACATGACCGACAAGGCGATGGCCTGGATCGGGCAGCAGAAGGCGCTGGCACCCGACAAGCCCTTCTTCGCCTACTTCGCGCCCGGTGCCACGCACGCGCCCCATCACGTACCCAAGGAGTGGGCCGACAAGTACAAGGGCAAGTTCGACCAAGGATGGGACAAGCTGCGCGAGGAAACCATTGCCCGGCAGAAGGCGCTGGGCGTGGTCCCGGCCGATTGCGAGCTCACCGCGCGGCACGCTGAAATCCCGGCATGGGACGAAATGCCCGAAACGATGAAGCCGATCCTGCGTCGGCAGATGGAGGTGTATGCGGGCTTCATGGAGTTCACCGACCACCATGTCGGTCGCCTGCTCGACAGCCTTGGGAAGCTCGGCATCCTGGACGACACGCTCGTCTACTACATCGTTGGCGACAACGGCGCCTCCGCCGAGGGCACGCTGAACGGAGCCTACAACGAGATGGCCAATTTCAACGGACTCGCCGCCCTCGAGACGCCCGAGTTCCTGATGGCGCGCTACGACAAGCTCGGCGGACCGGAGTCGTACAACCACTATGCAGTGGGCTGGGCCCACGCCATGAACACCCCCTACCAATGGACCAAGCAGGTGGCTTCCCACTGGGGCGGCACGCGCAACGGCACGATCGTCCATTGGCCGAAAGGGATCGAAGCCAAGGGTGAGATGCGCTCGCAGTTTCATCACGTGATCGACATCGCGCCGACGATCCTCGAGGCAGCGGGCCTGCCCCAGCCGGTTGAGGTCAACGGCGTGGCACAAGACCCACTCGAGGGCGTCAGCATGCTGTACACCTTCAACGACGCGAACGCGGCCGAGCGGCACGAGACGCAGTACTTCGAGATGTTCGGCAACCGCGGCATCTATCACAAGGGCTGGACCGCGGTCACCAAGCATGGGACGCCGTGGGTCCTCGTCGGCCGCAAGACAGTGCCGCTCGACGACGATGTCTGGGAGCTCTACGACACGAGCAAGGACTGGAGCCAGGCCCGTGACCTGTCCAAGCAGATGCCCGAGAAGCTGCATGATCTGCAGCGCCTGTGGCTGATCGAGGCCACACGCTACAAGGTATTGCCCGTCGACGATCGGGTGGTCGAGAAGATGAACCCCGACACCGCGGGCCGGCCCGTCCTGATCAGGGGAAAGACGCAGTTGCTGTTCGGCGGCATGAGCCGGCTGTCGGAGAACTGTGTTCTGAACCTCAAGAACAAGTCCCACTCCGTCACCGCCCAGGTCGAGGTGCCCGGCTCAGGCGCACAGGGCGTGATCATCGCGCAGGGCGCGAACATCGGCGGATGGAGCCTCTATGCGCACCGGGGCAAGCTCAAGTACTGCTACAACGTTGCGGGCGTGAACCACTACTTCGTCGAATCCGCAGATCCGCTGCCGGCCGGCGAGCATCAGGTGCGTATGGAGTTCGCGTATGCAGGTGGTGGCCTGGGCAAAGGTGGCCAAGTGAGCTTGTTCGTCGATGGCAAGAAGGCCGGCGAGGGCTCTGTCCCGATCACCCAGGCAATGGTGTTCTCGGCCGACGACGGCTGCGACGTGGGCGAAGACAGCGGCGCGCCAGTGTCCCCCGACTACGGACCCAAGGACAACGCGTTCAACGGGCGCGTCAAGGGAGTGCAACTTGCCATAGCCGATGCCGCAGAGAGCGTTGATCATCTGATCTCGCCGGAAGAGGCCCTGCGCATTGCGATGGCGCGCCAGTAAGCGCACAGATCCCTGGACCCAAGGCCGGTCCAAGCAACTGGCCTGGCCGCTCGAGAGGCTGCTTGTACTGCGGTCATGCCCGGGAGGGCAGAGGAAGACCGCGTTGGGCCCGCTGCCGTCATTGGAGGAATTTGAAAGCGGACGCTATCCTGGTGCCGGGAGGAAATCGCCTTCCCAGGTCAAAGCGAATACCAAGCGATCGTCGCCCTGAGCGTGCCAATCGATTGCTAGGGCGCTGTCGGCTCCCGAGCCAGCCAGTGCCAATTTTTTAAGCATCGTTGTCGACAATACAAAGCAGTCGTCATACGGCGTTTCAAACTCGAACACGGGCACGCCGTTGATGAGTGCGATCGAACGCGCTTCGCTCGCCTTCTCAGCACTTACAGTGATACCCGTGGGAAGCGGGCACTTCCAGTGTTCGTTCCCCCAACGATATTCATGTAGCAACGTCGCTGCTGCTGAGCGACCGACCAGCACGACGGGCTCTTCGCCGGTTGTTCGAAGTATGGAACACTGTGAAGCAATCGCCGTGAGATAGGCTTGCATGTCCGAGTGAGCCGCGTCGTATTGGTCACGAAGGCCCGGACTATTTATGGGCTGCAATCCTGTATCTCTGACCACCTCCCTGAAACACCACGCGAGAAGAAGGTCACGAATCCTCTCGCCCATCTGTTCGGCCAATCCTGTATCTGAGCCTTCGTCGATATTCTCGAGATAGCGCTTCCTATCGTCGTTAAAGCTAACTTCATGGTGAGCGCGTCGAGTCCCGGCACAAAATCAAGAGCGCCGATAGGCGAAGGAATCTTCGTTCCGTCGAAGGCGACAGCAGCAATCGACAGCAAGTTGCGCGGCTGCGACCTCGTCAGTCTCAGGGTTCGGGACGTCTGCCACGGCGATCAGGTGGCAACCCGCGCCGTAGTGATGCAACACAAGACCCAGCGCCCCGTGCAGTTCGAGATCACGTCGGCGACGCGCGAAGCTGTGCAGAAGTGGATCAAGCAATCGGCGCTGAAATCCGACGACTTCTCGTTCCCCAGCCGCGTTCACGCCTCACCACACCTGGGCACACGGCAGTACGCTCGAATTCTCGAGGCTGGGTCGAGGAACTTGGTCTCGATCCCGCTGAGTACGGCACGCGTTCGATGGGCGAACCAAGGCAACGTTGATCTACCGCCGCACCAAAAACCTGCGCGCCGTGCAGTTGCTGCTTGGCCATGCCAAGCTGGAGTCGACGGTGAGATACCTCGGCATCGAGGTGGACGACGCATTGGAGATCTCTGAGCAAACTGAGATCTGATCCGGGCGGCAATCAATCGGGCATGCCGTCGATCCCAGAGCTCGGCGAAGCGATCGGTCGATATGCCCGCCTTCCCGGGGATTTCCGTGCGGCCCGGCCGAACGGCAGCTTCCTGGAACCACCTCGGAATGGCGTTGCCGGCCAGGAGGAGTCATTCGAAGTCGTCTGAGAATTTGCGTTGAACGGACGCTAAGCGCCTTGTCGGCAGGCTGCGGCCCGATGCTACGAGGCGCGCCGGGTCGGACAACCCGCAGCCGCGGCCGACTTATTTGGTGCATTAGCCAGATTGATGAATCAGAAGATGCGCAACGACGGATCGCGTACGTAGCGCAGATAGGGACGCACCTTGCGGAAGCCGCCCTGCTCAGCGAACATCTGTTCGGCTTCCTCGTCCGAGATGAACGGCAGCACCACCGTGTCGTCGCCCGGGTGCCAGTTGGCAGGCGTCGCGACATGGTGCCGGGCCGAGAGTTGCAGTGCATCGAGCACGCGCAGGATCTCGTCGAAGCTACGGCCGATAAAGGCCGGGTAGGTGATGATCAGCTCGACCCGCTTGGCCGGCGAAATGATGAACACGCTGCGCACCGTCATGGTCTCGCCGAGATGCTCGCCGTGACGGAAGGTGGTCGGATCGAGCATGCCGAACAGCATCGACACGCGGCGTTCCTTGTCCGCGATGATCGGGAAGTTGACGGTCGTGTTCTGGGTCTCGTTGATGTCGACCATCCAGCGCGCGTGGTCCTCGGTGCTGTCCACGCTGAGGCCGATCACCTTGGCGTTGCGCGCGCTCCATTCGGGCGCCAGCTTGGCGGTGACGCCGAGCTCGGTGGTGCACACCGGCGTGAAATCGGCAGGGTGCGAAAACAGCACGCACCAGCACTCGCCGATGAAGGCGTGGAAGTCGATGGGGCCCAGGCTGGTCTCGGCATGGAAGTCGGGCACGCTGTCGCCGATGCGGATGTAGCCCTGCTTCTTGAGCTGTTCCTGTGTCTTGCTGAAGACCCTGTCCGGCCCGAGGTACTTGAACTCGAAGGCGCCGTGCGGGGCCTCGTCGACATCCGGCAGCAGCGTCCGGTATTCATGGTCGAGCAGCTTCACGATGCGCCGCTTCACCGAGCCCGCGAAGACGAAGTCGCCGCCCGGGCCGCGCACCAGCGGCAGATCGAAGCGGAACGAGCTGTTGTCGAGGAAGTCGTTCTCGGCCGCCGTGTTGGCGCGTTGCAGCACCTTGTTGCGGTGGGGAAAGCGGCCGAAGCGCTGGATCACGGCGACGTGGCGGTGGAAGATCTCGTGGAAGGCGTTGAGCGGGTCGTCGGACGCCAGTTCAAGCATCGCACGCCCCCATTCCTCCATGCACAGGTGCTGGTCGTCGAGCGCCTCGGAGTGGGTCAGGACCAGGCACAGGAAGACCCTTTCGACCGGGCGCAGCCGCTCGGCCACGCCGACGCGCAGGCCGCGCTTCACGAGGTCGCGGCAACGCGCATCGCAGGCGTACATCTGCGGCGTGTCGCGGTACATGTTGCGCGGGAACTGGTCGAGGATGATGACCAGCGCCACCAGCAGGCGCGGGTGGTCGACGTCGAGTGCCCAGTGGTCGTAGTGGCCCTTGGCGGCCATCGCGACATCGGCGCCGAAGCGGGTCCAGATCTCCTGGTCGGTCTGCTCGGACTTGCCGAACCAGAGGTTGAGGCATTCCTCGATGTTCGGTCGCAGCATGTACTGCAACACCTGCTCGGCCTTGTCGATCTCGGCGGCGGCGATCTGGATGCCTTCGAGCTTCAGCAGCATGCGCAGTTCGCGTCGCAATGTCTCGGTGTCTGCTTCCGACAAGGTCTCGCGTCCGTCGAGGCCCGCCAGGATCACCTGCAGGCTCTGCTGGATACGGCGGCCCAGCACCTCCGGCGGTTCCTCCGCGGAGAACAGGTCCATCAGCAGGGACATTAGATCGGCCATTTGTGGGTCTCCTGGAGTAGGTGGATCCGGCGTCCGACACTCGGCGGTCGTGAGGCGTAGCATCGTAGCGGGCATCGCTTCCGTACGTACCCATTGAACCGACGGGCGATTCCCCGCAATATAGGTTGGGCGGTCACGATCAACCGCAGGATTACATCGTGTGATTCGCCCGCATCGAACCGCAGGACAGCCTGGCCGGTATTGCACCGCACCCACATCGGCTTACGCTACGCGGCCTCGTCGGCAGCTTGGCCTTGCTGCACTTCCGTTGAACCGGCTGAGCGTCCGCGATCGAACCGGGCTCGCCCCCACTGGGCGATCGCGGGACGAGATGCAGCGCCATGCGCAGGCGACATGCGTGGTGGCATGGACGACGGGCCGCATGCTTTGACAACATGGTTCTGGGCAGCGAGGTGAGATCGCTTTGTGAAGCGACCGCCTTCGCTTGTTTAACGCGAACGGCTCGCCGAATGCACGTCGCAGCCTCACAAGTTTCCCAGGCGCCTGAACGTCCGCTGCCGATCGATTCGTATGTCTGCAACGGGCTCACAAGCGAAATTCCGCTGTCAAGATTCGACGCCACAGAGCTGCCGTTCGCGCCGATTTGAAGGGGCAAGGAGCTACAGGAAAAGCCTCGTCTTTCGCGCAGGAAACAACGGGAACTCATTTGCCTAGCGGAAGCACCAGCGTTGCAAAGACCGCGTCGCCCTTGATGCGGTTCTGCGCCCAGAACTCGTGGTAGCCGCGAAGGTTAGCTTATGCCGGTCGGCCACCGACCGCTTGGTCAGTAACAGACGTTCGGGCCGTCGCCCTCAATGACCGCTTCCACCTGAAAAAGCGAATGTTCGTGGAGGTGGCTTGTCAACTGCCCTTTAGGCCGAGTGGCACGTGAATTTCTTTCGGCCTATCCTGCGACCAACAAACGAGGAGAAGAACCGGATGAGAACAACGACTACTGAGTTCGTCGTAGCGTTGTCGCTGCTGACGATGCACGGCCTGACTATTGCGCAGACGGCAGCCATCCCAGACAACATCCGGACGGCCGACAGGGTCGAAACGCGCATAGGGACTCTGGAGTTCAAGGACGGAGCCCCAAGCGTGGAGACCACGCGCAAGGCATACGACAGTGTGGACTTTGCGCGCGGTATCAGCGCCTTCATGAACAGCTTCTCAGGGGCATCGGCTTACGCGATCCGCGAGGGCTTCAAGAGCATCGGGGCCGAGGACAACACGGTGGTCATCTTCCCAGACCTCATGGACTCGAACTCCCTTTTCCTCACCGCCAATGCCGACACCATATACAACCTCGCGGTCCTGGACCTGACAAAGGGCCCACTGGTGGTTGAAGTGCCGCCGAAGCAACTCGGCACCCTCAACGACATGTGGTTCGGATGGATCATCGACATCGGCGCTCCCGGCCCCGATCGAGGCGAAGGAGGGAAGTACTTGATCGTGCCGCCGGGCTATGACGGCCCGCTTCCGGACAGCGGCTTCTTTGTAGGGCGCTCGAAAACCACGCACGCCCTCTATGCGGTGCGAGCGTTCATGGAGAACAACGATCCCAAACCGGCCGTCGCGACGATCAAGAACGGGCTGAAGATCTATCCTTACACGCCAGGGGGCTACGGAACCAGCATTGCGACGGCACTGGACGGGAAGGTCCGGCTTGCGGCCAACCCGCCCATTCCGCTGACGAAGTTCGTGGAAGCAAGCGGCAAGGCCTTCAATACGATTCCGCCGAGCGACTTCTCCTACTTCGAGATGGTAGACAAGTTGGTCCAGCTCGAGCCGGCCACGTCGTTCGATCCGGAACTCCTGGGCCAACTTGCGGCCATCGGCGTCGTCAAGGGCAAGCCCTTCAAGCCGGATGCGAGGATGCGGGCGATTCTCACGGACGCTGCAGCGGTGGGCAATGCGGCCGGCCGGTCACTGAACTGGCGTGGGGCCGACTACCCGGGTTGGGCGTACTACCCTGGCTCGATGTGGGCCAACATGCTCTGGCAAGGCGGGTTCAATTTCGAGACGCCACCGCCCATGTTCACTAAGGACGGGTTCAAGCCTCTGCCCCCGACCGGTGCTCGAACCCTCGATTCCCGCGCCGCGTTCTACTACGGTTACACGATGGACTCACCAGGCATGATCATGCGAGTGCCCAATGTCGGATCGCAGTACCTGATGGGCTTCACGGACGCCGAGAAGAATGCGTTCGACGGCGGCAAGACCTACAAGGTGACCTTGCCGGCCAACATTCCAGCGGCCAAATTTTGGTCGTTCACCGTTTACGACAATCAAACCCGCTCGATGCTACAGACACCGCAGCGCTACCCGCGCGCCGGCAGCCAAGCGTACCCGTCGCCGGCGGCGGCAGCAAACCCGGACGGTTCAACCACCGTCTATTTCGCGCCCTCCAAACCAGCAGCGGCCAAAGAGGGAACCTGGATCCAGACGACTCCTGGCAAGGGCTGGTTCACGCTCCTGCGCCTCTACAGCCCGGAGGAAGCATTCTTCACCAAGGCGTGGCGGCCGACCGAGATCGAACTGGTTCGCTGAGACAGTGGCCCAGGCCGTTGGAAAACTGACGGCACGCTCAGCGGAGGCTTTGTTGCACCAAGCGCGAATCGCACGCGCTCGTCGCAACGGCCGCTTTTTTTTTGATTGGACGCGAATCCTGGAACCAGATAGCGGACGTTCACGAACTTCTGCTGATGGCCGACTGCGACAGTAGGCGAAGCATCCGTCTACGCCCGCTCCTGCCCCGCCGCGATCATTAGCCACAAGGGTTCATCGCGGCCATGGACCTCGTCGAGAGGGAGCGACCAAAAAGACAAAAGGGTTAGCGGATGCTCACCCGCTAACCCTTGTCATTTCTGGTAGGACGTACTGGATTCGAACCAGTGACCAACGGATTAAAAGTCCGCTGCTCTACCAACTGAGCTAACGTCCCACTCTTTCTTCCTTCACCGTGCCTCAAGCGCGGCAAAGCCAAAGATTATAGCTTGGAGTCCTGCGCAATCTGATCGAGCGCCCAGCCTGCAGCGCACTGGCCGAAGGTTGCGGTGACGCTCACGACGGAACCGTAGCCGTGGCAATTGAGGCTGCCGTCGCCTTCTTCGATGGCACACGATGCATCAGGCGGCGCCACGGCCTCGCGGCTGAAAACACAGGTCACGCCGATCTTCTTGCCCTCGCGCGGCGCGCCATGCAACTTGCGCAGGCGATTGCGCATCTGCGCAAGCAATGGGTCGTGCGTGGCCAGGGCGATGTCGTCGATCTCGACCTTGTGCGCGAGGCGCTTGCCACCCGCGGCGCCGACGGAAATGAAGCGATGCTTGCCGCTACGCGCCCACACCGCCATCGCGAGCTTGGCGCGCACTTCATCGCATGCGTCGATCACGGCATTCAAAGGCCCGTGCGCGTCCACTGCGCGCGCTAGCATCGCCGCCCAGTTGTCGGGCTCGACGAAATCGTCGATCGCCAGGACCCTGCAGTCGGGATTGATGTGCGCAATGCGGCTCGCCATCGCTTCCACCTTGGCTTGACCCACGGTGTCATCGAGTGCGTGGATCTGTCGGTTGATGTTCGATTCGGAAATGTGGTCCAGGTCGACCAGCGTCAACTTGCCGACGCCGCTGCGGGCCAGCGCCTCGACCGCCCACGAACCGACACCGCCGATGCCGACGACCATCAAGTGCGCATCGCGAATGCGCGCCGCGCCCGCAATCCCATAGAGCCGCTCAAGGCCGCCAAAGCGCCGCGCCATGTCGGCCGCGACGGCTTCGGGCGAGGCAACGACGGTCACGATCGCGTTGTCCAGGTGCCCTGCTACTTCAGGCGCGCCAGCCGTTCGCGAGCAGCAGAAGCGGCTTCGGACTGCGGGTAGGCCTTGACCAGGTCTTCCAGCGTCCGGCGCGCGGCCTTGGTGTCCTTCAGTTCGATCTGGCAGTTCGCGATCGAGAGCACGGCCTCGGGCGCCTTGGCATGGTCCGGCGCGAGCGAGAGCATCGAGCGGAAATTGGCGATCGCCTCGTTGTAGTTGCGCGTGGCGTACTGCGCATTGCCGAGCCAGAACAGCGCCGACGGGTTGTAGCCGCTTTGCGGGTAGCGCTTGACGAAGTCCGCAAAGGCCGATTGCGCCTGCCCGAACTGGCCCGCTCTGAAGATGCCGAGCGCCGCATCGAAGTCGCTCTTCTCCTTGGGGTCGGCGGTGAATTCGCGGCCGTCCACGTTCACGGGAGCGGGCTCGCTCCGCTTCACCTTGTCGTCCGCCGTCTGCTGGCGCAATTGCAAGTCGGAGACCGTCTTGGCAAGTTGCTCGTTCTGCCCCGTGAGGCGTGCGACATCGCTGCGCAGCCCCTCGATCTGGTTTTGCAACTCGAGCACGGTGCGCGCGTTCTGTTCGCCCGCGCGCTGGGCCGCGGCTTCGTATTGCGTGCGCATCGTTTCGACGCGCTGGCGCAAGTCGAGGATGGCGCGACGCGCCTCGTCGTCTTCGAACAGCGCGGCATTTGCGCCGATCGACGCGCACATGACAACGGCGGCGCAAGCGATACGCCGCAAACTCAATGCGGGGTTCATCAACGGTACGAGATCTCGGCGCGGCGGTTTTGCGCCCACACGTCCTCTCCGGAGCCTTGAGCGGCCGGCTTCTCCTTGCCGAAGCTGATGGCTTCGACCTGGGAGTCCGCAACGCCCAGCAGCGCCAGGGCACGGCGCACTGCTTCGGAACGCTTCTGGCCGAGCGCCAGGTTGTATTCGCGGCCGCCGCGCTCGTCGGTGTGGCCTTCGATGAACACATGGCGCGATGGATTCGCCTTGAGGAAGCGTGCATGTCCATCGATCAGCGACTGGAACTCGGGCTTGACGGTATAGCTGTCGAAGTCGAAGTACACGATGCGCGCGACACCCACCGGCCCTTGCGCATTCAGCGCGCTCTGGTCGACGTTGACCGGTGCGACGGAGCTTTGCCCTTGCCCGGTGCCACCGCGCGTGTCGGTCACGGGCGCGTCGTTCAGCTTGGTGCTGGACGAGCAACCGGCAATCAGGGCCACCACGGCCAGCGAGTAAATCGTGCGTTTCAACATTTGGAACTCCTCGGTGTTAATCATTGCTTTTGAAACGGACCCCAGTCCGGTTCGCGTATGTCGCCTGCCTGTCCTGCCAACCGGGCCTTGATCTTCCCGTCCAGCGTTGTTGTCATCAGCGCTTCCTTGCCGCCGAGCTGCGTCGCATACACGATCAGCTTGCTGTTGGGTGCGAAACTGGGCTTCTCGTCGGCGGTGGTGTCGGTGATGGCTGATACGTTGCCGGACGACAACTCCATCACGTGGAGTTTGAAGGCACCACCCACCCTGGAGATGTAGGCCAACCACCGTCCGTCACCGCTGACGGAGGGAGAGATGTTGTAGGTGCCCGTGAAGGTGACCCGTGTCGGGTTGCCGCCACCAGCGCCCATCTTGTAGATCTGCGGCGCACCGCCGCGGTCGCTCACGAAGTAGATCGTGCCGCCGTCGGAAGAGTAGACCGGTTCCGTGTCGATGCTGTTGCTTTGCGTGAGGCGCTTCGCATCACCGCCGTTCGAAGAGATGGTGTAGAGCTGCGATCCGCCGTCGCGACTCAGTGTCACGGCCAGTGTGCCACCGTCGGGTGACCACGCCGGTGCACTGTTGTTGCCGCGGAAGTTGGCCACCAGGCGACGCTGCCCGCTCGCCACGTTGTGAACATACACCACCGGCTTGCGCGACTCGAACGACACATACGCCAGTTGCCCTCCGTTGGACGACCAGCGCGGGGAAATGATCGGCTCGGGGCTGGTCAACGCCGCCTGCGCGTTTTCGCCGTCGGCATCCGCCACCCACAACGTGTAGCGGCCGCCCTTGGTGACGTAGGCGATGCGGGTAGAGAAGATGCCCTTTTCGCCGGTGAGTTTTTCGTAGACGAAATCGGCGATGCGGTGTGCCGCCAGCCGCAGGTCGGCTTGCGGAACCGTGTAGCTCTGGCCGCCAAGGTCTTGCCCGCGCACCACGTCCCACAAGCGGAACAACACAGAGTAGCGGCCGTCGGCAAGGCGGGTCACGCTGCCGGCCACCACCGAGTCCGCGGTGCGCTGGCGCCACAGGCTGAGATCGGGTCGAGAGGCTTCGTCCATCACCTGCCCGGACGCATCGACGCCGCGGAACTGGCCGCTGCGTTCGAGGTCGGCCTGCACGATGGCGGAGATCTTTTGCGGGGAAGCGTCCTGCCCCTTGAACGGCACCAGCGCAATGGGCAACTGCGTCAAGCCGACGCCCGTCACTTCAACCCGGAACTGGGCGAGTGCTGGAAGCGCGGGAGAGGCAGCAAAAGCCGCGATAAGGCTGCGGCGAGCGAGGAACGATGAAGAAGGAGTTGGGTTGTAGTCGTGCAACGGCTTGATCATGCGGTTCGGAGATGTTTCCGGACAGAAAGTTTCTGAGCCGGGCGTAACGAAGCGACATGGTACACACTGCGCCGGCCCCTACGTCACAAACTGTGTACAACCTGACCCCCGAGGGCCACCCGTAGAATGCGCCGCCATGCAGCCTTCTACAGACGACGCGACCGTGCGCCCTCCCCTGACGCGCCGGTTGGCAAGGCTCATGACGTGGTTCGGCCAGTCGCGCCAATGGTGGGCGCTCGGCGTCGTGTCCGCGATGATCGCCGCACTCACCGAGCCGCTGATACCGGCGCTTCTCAAGCCCCTCCTCGACCGAGGCTTCAACGGCAAGCTGGCGATGTGGCTGGTGCCGACCTTCGTCATCGGCTTGTTCGCAGTCCGCGGGCTCGCCCAGTTCGTATCTCAATATGCGCTTGCACGCATCGCCAACGAGGGCATGCAGCGGTTGCGGCGCGTGCTGTTCGAGAGCCTGCTCGGTGCTGAACTGGCGCTGTTCTCGCGGCAGTCGGCCAGCGCGCTGTCCAACACCGTCGTGTATGAGGTGCAGACCGGCGCGATGCTGCTGGTTCAGGCGCTGCTGGGCCTCTCGCGCGACGGCTTCACGGCGGTGGCGCTGCTGTTCTACCTGATCTACCTGAACTGGAAGCTCACGCTCATCATCGGCGTGCTGCTGCCGGGCGTGGCCTGGATCATGAAGTTCTTCTCGAAGCGGCTCTACCACTTCACCCGGCTCGGCCAGCAGGCCACGGACGAGCTGGCCTACGTCGTGGAGGAAAACGTGCTGGCCTTTCGCATGGTGCGACTGCACGGCGCCGAAGCCGGCCAACTGGGCCGCTTCGAAAAGCTGAGCAACAGCCTGAACCGGCTGGCGGTGAAGTCGACCATCGCGTCGGCCGCGATGACGCCGCTCACGCAATTGCTCGCCGCGGTGGCCATGTCGATCGTGGTGGTGATCGCGCTGTGGCAAAGCGGTGAGCAGGGCCTGACCGTCGGTGGCTTTGTCGCCTACATCACGGCCATGCTGATGCTCATCGCGCCGATCCGCCGCCTGGCCGACATGGCCAACCCCATCACGCGCGGCCTTGCCGCACTGGAACGCGGCCTGATACTGATCGACGATGTCGAACCCGAGCAGCAAGGCACCTACGAATCAAGACGCGCGACCGGTCACATCGAGTTGCGCGACATCCGGGTCAACTACCGCGGAGAAGACGAAGCGCGCGCGCTCGACGGCGTGAGCCTGACGATCGAATCCGGCGAGACCATCGCGCTGGTCGGCCCTTCGGGCTCCGGCAAGACCACGCTGGTGAACCTGCTGCCGCGCTTCGTGCTGCCAAGCGCCGGCACCGCATTGCTCGACGGGCATCCGATCGGCGAATGGAAAGTGCAAAACCTGCGCGCCCAATTCGCGATGGTGAGCCAGGACGTCGTCATGCTCAACGACACGCTGGCTGCCAACGTCGCGCTGGGTGCAACGGTGGACCGCGAGCGCGTGATCGCCTGCGTGGAGGCTGCGAACCTCGCCAAGCATGTCGGCAGCCTGCCCGACGGCATCGACACCGTGCTCGGCCACAACGCCACGCAACTTTCGGGCGGCCAGCGGCAGCGGCTGGCGATTGCGCGTGCGCTCTATAAGGATGCGCCGATCCTGCTGCTCGACGAGGCGACCTCCGCGCTCGATACCGAATCGGAGCGCCTGGTGCAGGAGGCCCTGGCCCGCCTGATGAAAGGCCGCACCACGCTGATCGTGGCGCACCGCCTCAGCACCATCCAGCATGCCGACCGCATCGTCGTCATGGAGCACGGCCGTATTGCCGAACTTGGCAGCCACGCGCAGCTGATGCAGCTCGATGGCTTGTATGCGCGCCTGCAGACCCATGCGATGCGGACTGCGCACGCGGGCCAGCCAGCGACCGTTTAGCGGCGCTGGCTGGGCATCAAAGTAGCACGATGTCGTACTGGCCCTGGCCCATCGCAGGCTCCGCCTGCAGCGAGATCGGCTTGCCGATGAAGTCGCTCAAGCCCGCCAGATGCTGGCTCTCTTCGTCGAGGAACAACTCGATCACCTGCGGTGACGACACGATGCGGAACTCGCGCGGCGTGAACTGCCGCGCCTCGCGCAGGATTTCGCGCAGCACGTCATAGGCCACGCTGCGCGCCGTCTTCACGATGCCTTGGCCGTTGCAGGCCAGGCAGGGTTCGCACAACATGTGCGCCAGCGACTCGCGCGTGCGCTTGCGCGTCATCTCGACCAGGCCGAGCTGGGAGAAGCCTCCGGCCGTTGTCTTGACCCTGTCGCGCGCAAGCTGCTTGCGGAACTCGGCCAGCACCTGTTCGCGATGGTCGTCTCGCACCATGTCGATGAAGTCGACGATGATGATGCCGCCCAGGTTGCGCAGCCGAAGCTGGCGCGCGATGGCTTGCGCGGCTTCCAGGTTGGTCTTGAAGATGGTGTCGTCGAAGTTGCGCGCACCGACGAAGCCGCCGGTGTTCACATCGATCGTCGTCAGCGCCTCGGTCTGGTCGACGACCAGGTAGCCACCCGACTTGAGGTCCACGCGCCGGCCCAGTGCACGGGCGATTTCCTCGTCCACCGAGCAGAGGTCGAAAATCGGCCGCTCGCCCTTGTAGAGCTGCAGTTTTTCGGCGGCCTTGGGCATGAACTCCTGCCCGAACTTCTGCAGCGCCTCGAACTGCTCGCGCGAGTCGATGCGGATGGTCTGGGTTTCTTCGTTGGTCAGGTCGCGCAGCACGCGTTGCAGCAGGCTCAGGTCCTGGTGCAGCAGCGACATCGGCGGCAGCCGGGTCGACAGGTCGCGCACGCGCGACCATGTCTTGCGCAGATAGGCAATATCGTCGGCCAGCTCCGCATCGGTCGAGTCCTCGCCATTGGTGCGCAGGATAAAGCCGCCCGTGTTGGCCGGCACCGTGCCGTTGCCATCCGCGACGGCCGCAGCCTCGATCAGTGCCTGCATGCGCGTGCGCAGCGCATCGCGAAGGTCCGACGGAATCTTTTGCGACACGCCGATGTGGTTGTCCTGCGGCAGGAACACCAGCAGCCGGCCCGCGATGCTGATCTGCGTCGAGAGCCGCGCACCCTTGCTGCCGATAGGGTCCTTGATGACCTGCACCAGCAGCGACTGGCCCTCGAACACCTGCTTCTCGATGGGCACCATCGCGCCGGCATTGCCGCGATGGTCCCGTTCGGGCAACGCGCTCATCGGTCGCGAACCCGGCGTGAATGGCGCGACGATATCGGCCACGTGCAGGAACGCGGTGCGCTCCAGGCCGATGTCGATGAAGGCCGATTGCATGCCGGGCAGCACGCGCGACACCTTGCCGAGATAGACGTTGCCGACCAGTCCGCGCTCCAGCGTTCGCTCGACGTGAAGCTCCTGCACCGAACCGTATTCGACCAGCGCCACGCGGGTCTCCTGGGGAGACCAGTTGATCAGGATGTCTTGCATGGGTTGTGGGTCAGGCCCGGAAACCGGCCTGTTTGAGCAATGCGTATGTCTCGTACATCGGAAGGCCCATGATGCCCGAATACGACCCCGTCATGTGCTCGATGAACGCAGACGCGCGGCCCTGAACCGCATAGGCCCCGGCCTTGCCGAGCGGCTCGCCGCTCGCCACATAGTCGGTGATTTCCTTGCGGCTGACGTCACCGAACGTCACACGGGAAACGCTCAGCGCGGCCACCCGTCGCCGGCCGTTCTGCACCCCCACCGAGGTCAGCACGCGATGCGTGCGGCCGCAGAGCATCGCGAGCATGCGATGTGCGTCCCGTGCGTCTTCGGGCTTGCCGAGGATGGTGCGGCCCAGTGCGACCGTGGTGTCGGCGCAGAGGATCGGCGCGGGCGGCAAGCCAAGACGTGCATGGCGAGCGACCGCGGCATCGAGTTTCAGGTCGGTCACGCGCTGCACATAGGCGCTCGGCGACTCGCCGCCGCGGACGGCCTCGAGCGCCTCGGCATCTTCGTCGGGCGCGGCCAGCAGCAACTCGTGCCGGACGCCGAGCTGGCTGAGCAATTGCGCGCGGCGTGGGCTCTGGGAAGCGAGGTAGATGAACGGGGATTTCATTCGCGGTGGTAGGGATGGCCCGCGTTGACCGACCACGCGCGATACAACTGCTCGACCAGCAGCACGCGCGCCATCGCATGCGGCAAGGTCAGGTCGGACAGGCGAATGCGCTCATGAGCCGCCGCCTTGAAGGCAGGGTCGAGCCCATCGGGCCCACCGATGACCAGCGCCACGTCGTCGCCCTCCCCCTGCCAGGCTTGCAGTCGCGCGGCCAATGCCCTGGTCGTGAGCGAGGTGCCGCGTTCATCGAGCGCGACGATGCGCATGCCTTTGGCGATCGCGCCTTCGATGCGCTCGCGTTCGGCGGCATAAAGGGTCTCGAGGGTCTTGGAACCGCGCGGCTCGGTCTTGACGGCGCGGAGTTCGAGCTTCAGTTCTGGCGGGAAGCGCTTGGCATAGTCGTCCCAGGCGGTCTGCGCCCAGTCAGGCATGCGCTGCCCGACCGCGACCACCAGCAGCTTCATTTGCTGCGCGAGGCAGTGGTCTTGCGTGCTGCCTTCTTGGCTGCGGGTTTTTTCGCGGCCGGCTTGCCGGCGACAACGGTCTTGATCGGTGTCTTGCTGGCCACGGTCCGCTTCGACGGTGCGGCCTTCCTGGCTGCGGTCTTCTTGGCGGCTGGCTTGCGGCTCGACGGCTTGTCGGCCTTGGCGGCTTGCTCGGCTTCGCGAATGGCGGTCTTGGCGGCGCTGGTCCGCCGCAGCGAGGTTGTCGCCTTCTTCGCCACCGGGGCGGGTGCAGCGCTGGCTGCAGCTACCGGCTTGGCCGCGCCGAACTTCAATCGCACGGGCTTCTCGCCCCAGATCTCTTCGAGGTGGTAGTACTGGCGAATCGCCGGCTGCATGATGTGCGCCACCGCCGCGCCGCAGTCCACGATGATCCACTCGCCATTGTCTTCACCCTCGATGCGCGGCTTGCCGAAGCCGGCCTCGCGCACCGCATCGCGCACACTCGCGGCCAGCGCCTTGGTCTGGCGATTCGATGTTCCCGAGGCCACGATGACGCGCTCGAACAGCGGTGAAAGATGCTCTGTGTCGAAAACCTGAATGTCCTGCGCCTTGACGTCTTCGAGTCCATCGACGATGGCCCGCTGGAGTTTTTGGGTGTCTTTCTTGGCGGCGGCTTCAGTGGTCATCAGGCGGGTGCGTAGAGATGGTGTCGGGCAATATAGCGCGCAACGGCAGGTGGAACCAGACCAGAGATGTCGGCGCCGCGGGCAACGCGGGCGCGAATATCGGTGGCGCTGATGTCCATCGGCACCAGATCGAGCTGTTCGAATCGTGCGCCGCGGGGAAGCGGCGCCAGAGTCTGCGGATCGAATCGGGCTGCAGAGCGTATGGGGTCTGCCCGATGCGCTATTGAAATGATAGCGATGGAGAGAATCTCCTCAAAGCCATGCCAGCTGCGCAACGCAGCGGCCTGATCAGTGCCGATCAGCAACACAGGTTGCATGTCCGGACACTCGGTTTTGAGTTCGAGCAGGGTGTCTAGTGTATAGGTTGGCCCGGACCGGCGAATTTCGCGCGCGTCGACGACGACATCGGGCAAGCGTTCGAACGCGAGTTCGGCCATGGCGAGGCGATGTTCCGCACTGCTCAACCCGCGTGTCTTGTGCCAGGCCTGGCCGGTCGGAAAGATGCGCAATTGCGCGAGATCGAGTTGCGCCAACGCTGCCTGCGCCAGCGCCACATGCGCGTTGTGCGGCGGGTCGAAGGCCCCCCCGAACACACCGATCCGCGGCCGGATTTGCGTCACACCCACTCGCGCCGAACGAGAAAATCACTCGTCAACGCGGCCTCGGGCGAACCCGGTTCGGGCTCGCGCCGGTAGGACCAGCTTGCCAGCGGCGGCATCGACATCAGGATCGATTCGGTGCGCCCGCCGGATTGCAGGCCGAAGTGCGTACCACGGTCCCAGACCAGGTTGAACTCCACGTAGCGGCCGCGCCGGTACAACTGGAACTCACGCTCGCGCTCGCCATACGCCGTGCTTCGGCGACGCTCGACGATGGGCATGTAGGCGGGCAACAGGCCATCCCCCACCGCCTGCAGCATCGCTAAGCTCTGCCCAAAGCCGAGTTCCGAGAAGTCGTCGAAGAAGATGCCGCCAACGCCCCGGGCCTCGTTGCGATGCTTCAGGAAAAAGTAGTCGTCGCACCAGGTCTTGAAGCGCGGATATTTGTCATCGCCGAACGGCGCCAGCGCATCGTGGCAGGTCTGGTGGAAGTGCCGCGCGTCTTCCTCGAAGGCATAGTACGGCGTGAGGTCCATGCCGCCGCCGAACCAGCAGACCGGCTCGCCACCAGCCGGCAACGCCGCCAGCATGCGGACGTTCATATGCACCGTCGGCACATAAGGGTTGCGCGGGTGGAACACGAGCGAGACGCCCATCGCTTCGAATGGCGCACCCGACAGTTCGGGCCTGTGCTGTGTCGCCGACGGCGGCAGCTTCGCGCCGCGCACCTGCGAGTACCCGCAGCCCGCACGTTCGAACAATGCACCGCCTTCGAGGATGCAGGTCAGCCCGTGGCCTTGCAGCGGTTCACCGGGCGCCTTCTGCCACGCATCGCGCACGGCCCTGCCGCCATCCGCCTGCTCGATCGCCGCGACGATGCGCTGTTGCAGCCCCCGCAGCCAGTCGGCGACCGCCTCGGGCGAACTGACCTCGTCCATCAACGGTGCGGCAGGGCTCGGAAGCCGATGTCGTGGCGGTACTGCACACCGTCGAAATGAATGCGCGCCGCGACTTCGTAGGCACGTTGCTGGGCCTGCTTCACGCTGTCGGCCAGCACGGTCACGCAGAGCACGCGGCCACCGCTGGTGCGGACTTCACCATTCGCAAGCGCGGTGCCGGCATGAAACACCACGGCATCCGGCGCCTCGGGCGGCAGACCCGTGACGAGGTCGCCCTTGCGCGGCGCCAGCGGATAGCCATCCGCGGCCATCACCACGCCAAGTGCGATGCGGCGGTCCCATTGCAGTTCGACCTGGTCGAGCTTGCCGTCGGTGGCATGCCACAGCACTTCGAACAGATCGGACTTGAACCGCATCATGATCGGCTGTGTTTCCGGATCGCCCATGCGGCAGTTGAATTCGAGCGTCTTGACGTGCCCTTCCGCGTCGATCATCAGGCCGGCATACAGGAAGCCGGTGAAGAGGATGCCATCGCGCTCCATGCCGCGGATGGTCGGCATGATCACCTCGCGCATCGCGCGCGCATGCACCGTGGCCGTGACGACGGGCGCGGGCGAATAGGCGCCCATGCCGCCGGTGTTCGGACCCTGGTCGTCGTCGAGCAGGCGCTTGTGGTCCTGGCTCGTGGCCAGCGCGGTCACGTTGCGGCCGTCTGACATCACGATGAAGCTGGCTTCCTCGCCCTGCAGGAATTCCTCGATGACGACGCGCGCGCCGCCTTCGTTGTGGGTCACGCCGAACTTGTTGCCTTCGAGCATGAAGTCGACGGCCTCGTGCGCCTCGGCCAGCGTCGTCGCCACGACCACGCCCTTGCCGGCGGCCAGGCCGTCGGCCTTGACCACGATCGGGGCGCCCTTCGCATCGATGTATGCATGGGCCGCGGCAGGGTCCGTGAAAGTCTCGAACTCGGCCGTCGGGATCTTGTGGCGCTTCATGAAGGCCTTGGAAAAAGCCTTCGAGCTTTCAAGCTGCGCTGCCGCCTTGGTCGGGCCGAAGATGCGCAGGCCGTGCGCACGGAACTCGTCGACCACGCCCGCCGCGAGCGGCGTCTCGGGGCCGACAACGGTGAGAGAGATTTTTTCCTTGGCGGCCCACTGGCGCAATTCAACCGGATCGGTGATGGGCACGCACTCGAAGCGATGGTCGAGCGCGGTACCGCCATTGCCGGGCGCCACGTAGATCTTCGACACGCGTTGCGACTGACCTAGACGCCAGGCCAGCGCGTGCTCGCGTCCGCCGCTGCCGATGACGAGGACTTTCATTCGGAGAGCTCGGCGTTGTGATAAACCTCTTGCACGTCGTCGAGGTCTTCGAGCACATCCAGCAGTTTCTGCATCTTCGCGGCATCCTCGCCGGCGACCTCGACGGTGTTTTCGGCCCGCATCGTGACTTCGGCAACCTCCGGCTTCAGGCCCGCGGCTTCCAGCGCGTTTTTCACCGCTTCGAAGTCACCGACAGCGGTCAACACTTCGATGGCGCCGTCGTCGTCCGTGATG
This sequence comes from Variovorax humicola, assembly GCF_037889915.1. Lineage (NCBI taxonomy): Bacteria > Pseudomonadati > Pseudomonadota > Betaproteobacteria > Burkholderiales > Comamonadaceae > Variovorax > Variovorax humicola. Next base: position 69,901 of record NZ_JBBKZV010000006.1, read on the forward strand.
ACGTCTTCCGCGCCAGCTTCGAGAGCCGCTTCCATGATCTTGTCCTCGCTCGCACCGGGCGCGAAGATGAACTGGCCGCAATGCTTGAACTGGAAAGCCACCGAGCCTTCGGTGCCCATGTTGCCGCCGTGCTTGCTGAATGCATGCCGCACTTCGGCGACGGTGCGCACGCGGTTGTCGGTCATGGTGTCCACGATGATGGCCGCGCCGCCGATGCCATAGCCCTCGTAGCGGATCTCCTCGTAGTCGACGCCTTCGAGGTTGCCGGTGGCCTTGTCGATGTTGCGCTTGACCGTGTCGATGGGCAGGTTGACGGCCTTGGCCTTTTCGACGGCGAGCCGCAACCGTGGGTTGGTGCCCAGGTCACCGCCGCCGAGCCGCGCGGCGACCATGATTTCGCGAATTACCCGGGTCCAGGCCTTGCCGCGCTTCTCGTCTTGCCGGCCTTTCCTGTGCTGGATGTTCGCCCATTTGCTGTGTCCGGCCATAACTCTTTATCTCGCGTTCTCGTGTTTGCAAAGGAGTCCACGAGTTTACTGTCCGGCGAACGCAACGCCGCCGGTTCGGCGAATGGGCCGTCCAAGCTTTTTGGGATAATCCGCCGATGACGCCGAAGCCAAACGCCCGGCTGCCCCACTTGGCACACCAACTTGCACGCGCCTCTCTTTCGTGCAGGGACCGGTCCAACTTTTTGCTTCCGAGCCCCCGACCGGCATGAACAACCCGAACGACCTGACAACAGCCGCCCTCGTCGCGACGGGCCCGGAGAACGACGACGCCCCGCGCGACCCTTTGTTCCTGCAAGATCCGTTGCGCGTGGAGAACGTGCGGCCGGCAGGAGGCACTCACGACAAGTCACCGATCCGCCTTGACCTCGGGCTCCTGGTCGGCCAAAACTTCGCAGAACTCAAGTGACGGCCAGCATTGCGGCGGAAGCGCCGCCCCTTCGCGTCGAAAGACTGACCCTGGCACAGGGCCTGGCCCGCGCCGCCCGTGGCGCCCGCCCGTTTGCTGCGCTGAGCTACGGCGCCGACGGCAACAACTCCTGGATCAGTGGCGTGTCGGCACGCGTGCTGCTCGACAGCGAACCCGTGGTCGACCTGTGGCATGCGGGCAAGGCGGTGCAGTCCGGCACCACCGGCGTGGTGCGCTGGCGCACCGATGGGCACTGGCTGCTCGGCGTGGTCGACCTTGACGAAAACGCCGTCGGCGAAGACCTCACCGCGCTTTCATATCGGGCCTACCACAATGTGTTCGAGGCCATGAAGCACGCGGGTTGCCCGCACCTGCTGCGCATATGGAACTACCTGCCGCGCATCAACGCGGACGGCGGCGGCATGGAGCGCTACCGGCAGTTCAATACCGGACGCCAGCAGGCCTTTCTCGAAGCCGGCCAGGCGGCGTTCGAGGGCGCGCCCGCTGCCTGCGCCTTGGGCGTGCACGAGGGCGCCCTGTGCGTGCGCTTCCTGGCCGGGCGCATGCCGCCGGTTCCCGTGGAAAACCCGCGCCAGGTATCGGCCTACCATTACCCGAGCGACTACGGCCCGCGGTCGCCGACGTTCTCGCGTGCCGCGCTGGCTGAATTGGGTGCGGGCCAAGTGGCGCTGTTCATTTCCGGCACGGCCAGCATCGTCGGTCATCAAACCGTGCATGCCGGCGACGTGCAGGCGCAGTTGGCCGAAACGCTGGTCAACCTGCGCACCGTGATCGCCGCGGCCAACCAGCGCACCAGCGCGCAGTTCTCGCTGGAACACAGCGATGCCGTCGTGTATGTCCGCCGCCCCGCCGATGCACCCGGGATTCGCCAGCAACTCGAGCAGGCACTCGGTAAAGGCTCGCGCTTCATGCGGCAAGCCGTGTATCTCGAGGCCGACATCTGCCGCAGCGATCTGCTGGTCGAAATCGAAGCGCACGCGACCGAAGCCGGCGAGCTTGCCGAGTGAGGGGCTGATTCGCGATGCTGCTTCTCCGCGCGCTCAAGAAAGCCTTGCTGGCCCTGCCGCTCTACGCGCTGCTGACGCTGCTCGGTTTCATCTCGCTGGTATGGAATTTCATCGCGATGCTGTTGCAGCCGGTGCTGCCCACCCGCCTGGCGCGCACGCTGGGTCGGGCGACCATTGCACTGGCCTACCGCTGGTTCTGGGCGATTTCATCGATGACCGGCATGATGCGCATCGACGCCGAGTGCCTGGACGCCCTGCGCGACGAGCGCGGGCTGATCTTCGTCGCCAACCACCCGACCATGCTCGACGCACTCCTGCTGGTGGCGCACCTGCCGCGCAGCGCCTGCATCATGAAGGCCGACCTGATGAAGAATGTCTTCCTCGGCGCCGGCGCGCGGCTTGCGCAATACATCCGCAACGACTCGGCGCGCTCGATGGTGCGCCTGGCCGTCGAAGACCTGCGCGCCGGTGGCCAACTGGTGCTGTTCCCCGAAGGCACGCGCACTGTCGAACAGCCCGTCAACCACTTTCGCCCCGGCGTCACGCTCATTGCCAAGCTCGCGCAGGCGCCGATCCAGACCGTTTTCATCGACACCGATTCCCCCTACCTCGCCAAGGGCTGGCCAATATGGAAGGTGCCGCCGCTGCCGATCGTCTTCAAGCTGCGCCTCGGCCAGCGCTTTGCGCCCGAGCACGACTCCAATGCGCTGTTGAAGCAACTCGAACAGTACTTCCGCCAAAACCTGGAACAGCGCGCCCTCGACGCGCAGCCCGCATGCCCCAAGACGCCGACTCGCGCACACACCTCGTACTGATCCCGAGCTACAACACCGGCGAGCGACTGTTTTCGACTGTCAGTGAAGCACGTGCCCAATGGGCAACCGTCTGGGTGGTCATCGACGGCAGCACCGACGGCACCGGCCAGCGGCTGGCGCAGCTCGCCGCCAACGACGCCGGACTCAAGGTACTGCAACTGCCCGAAAACCAGGGCAAGGGCGCCGCCGTGCTGTTCGGCCTGCGCAAGGCACAGGAAGCGGGCTTCACGCATGCGCTGACCATGGACTCCGACGGTCAGCATCCGGCGAACCTGATCCCGGCCTTCATGCAGGCCTCCGTCGCGCGACCCGAGACCATGGTGCTCGGCCGCCCGGTGTTCGATGCCAGCGCTCCGCTTCTGCGCGTGCGTGGACGGCGCGTGTCGAACAGCTGGACGCAACTCGAGACGCTGTTTGCCGGGGTCAGCGATTCGCTCTATGGCTTTCGTGTCTATCCCATCGACGCGCTGATTAGCGTGATGACGCGGCAGCCCTGGATGCGCCGGTTCGACTTCGACACCGAGGCCGTCGTGCGGCTGGCCTGGCGCGGCGTGAAGCCGGTGAACATCGACGCGCCGGTCAAGTACCTCACCGCGGCCGAAGGCGGCGTCTCGCACTTCCGCTACGGGCGCGACAACGTGCTGCTGACCTGGATGCACATGCGCCTGATGGTGGAGTTCGTGCTGCGCCTGCCGTGGCTGCTGGTGAAGCGCCTGCTGCGGATGCCACCGTTCCAGAAGTGAACACCCCCGAAGCGCCTGCGGCGCCGCCCCCTCGAGGGGGCGATACCAGCGGCCCGGCAAAGCCGGTTCCGCGGCAGGAATGACCCACCCCCGATGCGCCTGCGGCGCCTCCCCCTCGAGGGGGCGATACCAGCGGCCCGGCAAAGCCGGTTCCGCGGTATCCCTGGTATCTGACGGTGCCAGTTTCATGCATCGCAGATCACGCGATAGCCTGGTCGAAAACTGAGTATGAGCCCCCCTGCTGCCTGTCGTGGCGGCTCAAGGGGGCGATACCGGCGGCCGGCAGAGCCGGTACCACGGTATCCCTGGAATGCGACAGCGTCGGTTTCATGCATCGCGGGTCGCGCGATGCTCGGTGGAGCAACTGAATGTGAGTCCGGGTCTCGATCGAGTGAGGTCGGGCTAGCCGGCGCTGCATCCCCAAAAAGGCCGGTTGCATTCGGGCGCCGCGGCGGTCACGATGACGGGGCCGTTTTTGGCCCCAACCAGCATCGGACCGCGCCATGGACAAGAGACCCACCGTCTTCATCGGTTCTTCGAGCGAAGGGCTGCCCGTCGCCAACGCTTTCGCCAAGCGATTCGGCGACAAGGCGCTCGTGGATGTATGGGATGCGGGCAATGTTTTCCGCAGCATGGAGAGCTACCTGGATTCGCTGCTCACTGCATCCAGCCTCTACGAATTCGCGATCCTGGTGTTCACCTCGGACGACCAGACGACCAGCCGGGACCAGACGCACGCCACGGCCCGCGACAACATCCTGTTCGAATTCGGCCTGTTCCTTGGCCGCGTGGGCCGTCGGCGCACCTACGGGCTGGTGCTGGACAAGCTTCATGTGCCCTCCGATCTCCAGGGTATCCACTTCGACAAGTTCAAGCGGCGCGCAGACGGCAAGCCCGATGCGGCATTCGTCAAGATGGCCGATCGCATCGTCGGCGAAATCCTCGATCGCCACGCGCATTCGGCCGAGTTCACGCAGCTTCCCTCCACGGCGTTGGCGATTGGCTACTACGAGAATTTCGTCTCCCGGATCTGCGACCAGCTCGACAACTACCAGCCACTGGTCATCAAGGAAGCGGCCGGCGCGCGGGAGATCGAATACAAGAGTTTCACCCTCAACATTGTCATTCCGGACGACTTGAAGCTGGTGGAACATGCAGCGCTCAAGAGCCTGATCAAGGGGCTGACACAGGTTGTCATCAGCAACAGCGACACCAAGAAGCCCGGCGCGCTGCGCGACTTCCCGTTCTACATCCAGGCACTTCCGGAAGCCGGCTCGACGCACCTCGAACTGTTCGATGTTCCAACCACGATGAAGTCGGCAAGGCGCGCGGTCCAGAAGATCTTTCCGACCACGCACCTCGGCAAGGACAACAGCCAGGCCGTGGCCGAGTTGCGCGAAATCAACAACTTCGAGCGGACCCTCCGGCTGCTGGTCAGCGAGAACCCGGTCTGGGAGCAGAGCATCAAGTACCGGTACCTGACCGAGTTCGTGCCGAAGACCGGCGAGTAACGCAGCTCAGATCATTCCGCCGTTGATCGAGATGACCTGCCCCGTGATGTAGGCCGCTTCGTTGCTCGCGAGGAAGCCGGCCAGCGCCGCCACCTCGTCTGGCGTGCCGGCGCGTTTTACCGGAACCATCTGCTGGATCACCGCCGGATCGAACGCCGCATCGGCCATCGGTGACGCGATGATGCCGGGCGCAATCGCGTTGACCGTGACGCCCCGCGCGGCGACTTCGAGTGACAGCGCCTTGGTCGCGCTGTTGAGCGCGCCCTTGGCCGCTGCGTAGTTGACCTGGCCGCGATTGCCGGTAAGCGATGCCACCGAAGAGATGTTCAGGATGCGGCCCCAGCGCGTGCGTAGCATCGGCAACAGCAGCGGCTGCGTGACGCGGAAGAAGCCGTTGAGCGACACGTCGATGACCCTGTGCCATTGCTCCGGCCGCATGCCGGGCAGCACCGCGTCGTCATGCACGCCGGCGTTGTTGACGATGACCTGCACCGGACCGCCTTGCAGCATCGCGGCGCAGGCGGCGGCCGTGGCCTCGTCGCTGCGCAGGTCGAACACGTGGCATTCGGCATGGCCGCCTGCGGCCTTGATCGATTCGGCAAGCTGCTCGATGGCTTCGGGGCGCGAGCTGGCATGCAGCAACACGGTGGCGCCGTCGCGCGCGAGGCGTCGTGCAATGGCGGCGCCCAACGCCCCGCTCGCGCCGGTGACCAGGGCGCGCTTTCCGGAAAGATTCGTTGCAGTCATGTGGGCAAGGGAGTGTTGAGCACGACCACCGCGCGGCCGTCGGCCAGCGCGGCGCCGTTCACGTCGGTGACGCTGAATTCGTAGAGCACCTGGCGCGCATCGCCCGACAGGCGCGTGGCGCGCACCTGCAAGGCCCCCGGTACGTCATCGAGTCGAGTGACGGCAAAGCGCACGTTGCGCACGCTGGCAATGAAACCCGCAGACGGCGGTTCGCCCTCCGCCATCAGCAGGCCGCCGTGCAGGGCCATCGCCTGCGCGGCGTACTCGATCGCGTTCGGCGCCATCAGGCCGCCCGCCGTACGCAGGGGGTTGTCGGGCTGCAGATGCGTCGAGGTCGTGCAGTGGATCGCCTCAGCGTCCCAGCTTTCAAGACGCTCCAGCAGGCACATCTTGCCGCTGTGTGGAATGCGGACCTCGATCGCTTCTCGGTCCATTGTTTGTGGATGGGTCATTCTTGGATGCGATCGGCGACGAGCAGCACGTTGGCAAACGGCGTGCCCTCGCTCATGGGAATGCCTTGCACGCTGAAGCCGAGCCGTTGCAGCACTGCAGTCCATTCCTGCAGCGTGCGGCCCCAGGTCGGCGACACCTTGTGGCCGCGAACGCGCGTCACAGTGCGGTCGACCCACTGGCTGATGGCAAAGCCGCGCCGGCTCGCCGCGTCGCCCACGCGCAGCAGCAACCTGCCGCTCCCGACGGGCAAGGCATCGCGAACGCGCCGCAGCACGCCCTCTTGCGCATCGAGATCGACGTAGTGCAGTACGTCGAGGATCACCACGAGGTCGCTGTCGGGCAACGTGGCCGAGCACATGTCGCCGCAGACGAAACGCGGCGCCGGCTGAAGATGTCCGATGGACGACTGCGCACGGGCCACGTCGCGTGGCATCAACTCGATGCCGGTGTAGTCGGCCGCCGCGGGCGTGGCGGCCCAGCCCGGCGGCCACTGGCCGCGTGCCTGCATCCCTGCCATGGACGACAGCAGGCTGGCGAACAGGCCTTGCCCGCAGCCGATGTCGAGCACGCGGCTGCGTCCGGCGCCGATCAGCCCGCGCTCGATCAATCCACGGAAGACCGGATCGCGGCCCAGCTTGCCGCGCGCGAATTCGTAGGCGAACTTCCCCGCCTTTCGATAGGGCGCGGTGGCAGCCTCATGCAGTTGCCGCCACGCGGCATCGTTTGTACGCACTCCGCTCATGCCGCCAAGCCTTCTGGCAACGTGACGGCGCGCAGCTTCGCTTGCCTGATCTTCAGCAGCAACGGCGGCAGGACTTCCAGCACGACCGGCTTGCCGTCGACCGTGCGCGCCGCATTGCCGTCGTGCAGCAGCAGGATGTCGCCCGCGGCGAGGTTGCGCACGAGACGCGCCAGCACCTTGGCCGGATCACGCTCGCGCGTGTCGAAGCCGCGGCGCGTCCAGCTCACGAGAGAAAGTCCGAGCCGGCTCAACACCGGCGCCAGGAATGGATTCCGAAAACCGGCAGGTGCACGAAAGCAGGTCGGTCGCTTGCCGATGACTTCCACCAGCATGTCTTGCGCACGCGAAATCTCGTCGGCGTAGCCGCGCGGCCCCAGCAGCGAGAAGTTGTGGCGGTGCCGGGCCGTGTGATTCTGGATGCTGTGCCCACGCGCAATGATTTCGCGTGCGATTGCCGGATGCGTCCTCACGCGTTCGGCAATGCAGAAGAAGGTCGCGCGCTCGCCCGCCGTATCCAGCAGGTCCAGCACCTGCGGCGTGACTTCGGGGTCCGGCCCATCGTCGATGGTCAGCGCGAGTTCGCGACGCGCGACAGCCGACGGCGGCAAGTGCGTGATGTTCGGCCCGATCAAATGGCCGCGCGGCATGAGCACCGCACCGGTGATCAATGCATGGTTCAGCACGACGGCAGCCAGGGCCCAAGGCCAAGCACCCGGAACCAGGATCGCCCCGCCGATCGCCATCAGGTGCAGGCCCACGCTGGCAAGAAATATCGGCGGCATGCGCGATGAACCGGACATCTCGGAAGCGGGTGAAGCAGTGGTCGACATCAGATGGATATTTTGCTTGCAACGCGCGCAGTGGTCTTCCTGTGCATGAACGCCGCTGACAACAGCAACGCCAGCAAGGCGCCCGGCGCCACCACGCGGCCAATCGCAGACAACGCCGGGATATCCGAAATCGCGATCAAGCCGAACGACACCACTGTCGTCAGATTGGCCAGCATCAGCGATGCCAGCGTGTCTTCATCCGCCCTGCCGGCTTCCTGCAACTGGTCGAAGAACAGCGCGTAGTTGGAGCCTACCGCCACGATCAGCAGCAGCCCCACGAGATGCAGGATGCCAAGCGCCACATGCAATGCCGCCATGCCGCCGAGCGTGAGCAGGACGGCCAGCGCCAGCGGCTCGCACACCGCCAGCAGCCTGCGCCCCGAACGCAGGTAAATGCCGAGCAGCACCACCACCGCCAACGCGCCGACCATCACCTGCACGAAAGCTTCGTGCAGGTAGTGCGCATAGAGGCTGTTGAGTTCGTTGCCGACGTCCATCACCTGCACCTCGGGCAGCGTCGACAGCGCCGCTGCAAGCCTGACCGCATCGAACTTGGGGCCGGTATGCAGCGCGATCAGCGCGGCCCAGCCGCCGCCCGGCCGCTCGTACAACATCGCGTTGACGACGGCGCCGAGCGGCCCGTCGACGAGGTCGGCGCGCGTGATCGGCTTCAGCGTGCGCGCCTTGTCGACCTCGGCGATGAAGGGTTCGAGCCGCGCGGCCGGCAGCGGCCCACCGGCCGTGGCTTCGGCCAGGCGGGTGCGCAGCGTCGACGCGTCAGGAAGGCTCGCGATGCGATCCTGCTGGGCCGCGAGGCTCGGCAGGATGCGTGTGACGGTTTCGAAGCCCAGCAACTCGCCGCCCTCGACCAGCGCATCGAGCCGCGCGCCGGCGGCTTCCGTGGCACGCAGCACGGCCTGCTGGTCTGCCGCCTGGACCACGACCAGCGTGCGGCCGTCGCTGGCGCCGATATCGTCGCGCAGCTTGGCATCGAGGTCGCTCATCTCCTGCTTGATCGGGCTCATCGACGACAACTTGGCCCGCCACAGGTCGCCGCCCTGCCAAGCCACCAGGCCGGCCGCGCCAATACTCACTGCCAGGATCAACCAACGCAGCTTCGGCAGCGTGCGCGCGATGGCCCCGGCGGCGCGGGCCATGAGGTGGCGCATGCCCATGCCGGTGGCACCATCGGGTGCGAGCATCGGCAGGCCGTAGCGCGTTGCCAGCGCAGCCACGACCAGCCCCGCAATCGAGAACACGCCAAGCTGCGCCAGGCCCGGGAATCCCGAAAACACCAGCGCCGCGAATCCGCACACCGACGTGAGCAGGCCGAGCCGGACGGTCGGCCAGTTGAGGTCGCGCCAGCGCTGCCAGCCGGTGCCGTGCACGCGGGCGCCGCGCGCCTGGATCAGGTAGTAGATGGCGTAGTCGACGGTCTCGCCGATCAGCGTACTGCCGAAGCCCATGGTCAGCCCATGCACATGGCCGAACACCAGCGACACCGCGGCGGTGCCGCCGACCACGCCGGTCGCCACGGGCAGCAAGGCAATGACCAACGCGCGCGGCGAGGCGAACGCCAGCATCAGCAAGCCGCTCATCACGACGCCGCCGATGATCGCGAGGCGCGTGGCCTCGTGCTTGATCTGGTCGCGGCTGGTCACCGAGAACACGGGCGCGCCGCTCATCAGCAGCTTGGGTGCGCCGGCGCCGAGTCCTTGCGTGGCCTTGGCAAATTCGGCCTGCACGCGTGCGATGACCCTGGCCTGCGCATCGAGGTCGCTGCCGGAAGCCTTGGTGCCGGCCAGCAGCATCGCGCGAGGCGCATCGCGCGAGGCCCACACGCCCTGTTCGCTGCGCGGCGAACTGGCAGGCAGCAGGCCCTCGGCAATGCGCTGCGTCTCGCCGGTCGGGTCGCGCTCGAGCAGCGGCTTGACGATGTTGCCCGCGGGCGTGCCCAGCAGAGACAGTGTTTCGTCGATCGCGTTGTGCAGGCCCTCGACGGTGAAGCGGTCGGGCGTGACCTCGGGCGAGAGCTGATAGCGATGGTCGAACACGAAAGTGCCCGCCTCCTCCCATTCGCTGTTGTCGCCGTTCTGCACCTGATCGAAAAGACCGCTCGCGCGCATGGCCTTGCCGAGGGCGCGCGACACGTCGGCACGCTGCGCCGCGTCCTTGCCGCCCTCGATGCCGACCAGCAGGGTGCGCGAGGCGACGCCGGTCTGCAGTTGCTCGATCAGCACGCGCTGGCGCGGGTCGGGGCTGGCCGGCAGGAAGGCCGACAGGTCGGCGCTGAAGTGCGTGCGGGAAATGACGGCCACGCCGGCCAGCACCGCCGCCAGCCAGATCAGCAGCACCAGCGCCCTTTGCGAGCGGCTGGGACCGGCCGAAGCTGCGGTCACGGCGTGGTGCGCCCTGCCGGCGCCTGCATCGGCCCGACCGCGCCGTTGCGCTGCGGCACGATCGTCATGACCGAACGGTCGCCGCCGCGAAACTCCATCTCTACCCCAAGTACTTCGCCGCCCTTGCCGCTCAGGCGCATGGAGGCGACCTGCGCGGACAGGCGGTCGTCGATCGGCTCGAGGTCCAGCGTCCAGTCGGCGCTGCCACCCTTGAGCGTGCTGCGAAAGTAGCGTTGCAAGACCGCGCCGTTGCCGCTCAACGTGCCGCGCATCGCCTCGACCATGCCGAGCAACTCGGGCATGCTGTCAAGCGACATGCTGCGCGTGCGGTTGCCGCGCGTGAGCGTGAGGTTGTTGCCGTCGACCACCATCGATTCGGGCCGCGGCGTGAGCGTGCGCCGCGTCATCTGGTCGGGCGCGACGAAGCTCAGCGTGCCGCTGGCCGACAGCGGGCCTTCGAGGCCATGCACATAGCGCTGCTCGGTGAAGGTGCCCTCGCCCTGCTTTCGTTTGGCAAGCAACCCCATCAGTTCGTTCAGGTCGAAAGCCCATGCCGGCGCGGCCGCGAACAGCAGCAAGAGCCATAGCGGGCGCAACCGGCGCAACACCATGTCAGCGCGCATCTTCCAGCCAGAAATCATGAAAGTTGAACCAGTTGTACGGGTACTTGCGGCAAAGATACTCGAGACGGGCAACGTAGGTTTCGACCGCTTCCAGGATGCGGCGTTCCCGCTCGGCCGGGTCGGTGATGCGCTTGCTGAAGTCGGCCAGTGGCTCGAACTGAACGTCGTAGCGGGCGCCGCCCAGGTAGAGGCCGGACATGAAATACACCTGCCGGCGCAGCAGCACGGCCAGGCGGAACGGGCCGTCGTTGAAGATGGCCGGCTTGCCGAGGAACGGAATCGAGAGGTTGTTGCCACGCTGCACGCCCGGGTCGCCTTCCTGCCCCGGCAAGGTGCGATCGGCGAGCAAGCCGGCCATGCCGCCGGTATCGAGCCAGTCGCGCAGGGCCAGCATCGAATTCGCTCGGCCGAGCGCAATGACATGCGGCCGCATTTCGGGCAGGCTGATCGCGTTGAGGATGGCGGTGATCTGGCGCGCATTGTCTGGAAACATCAGCATCGCCGCGCGCAGCCGGGGCGCGTCCGGGCTTCTGTGCTTGCAGGCGCCCAGCGCCTCGAAACTGCCCATGTGCGCGCCCAGGAGGAAGGCGCCGCGGCCAGCCAATGCCTCGGCTTCGACCGGCACGTTGCCGTTGATGCTCACGTCGAACAAGTCCCAGCGACCGCGCAGGAAATACACCCGGTCCAGCACTGTCGATGCAAAGGCATACAGCAGCCGATAGCCGTCGCGCCACCCGACGTTCGGGCCGATGGCGCGCTGCAGGTAGCGCTTGATGTTGCGCCGCGCCGATGGCGAGAACAGCAGGAAGTAGACGGAGATCGGATGCAGCACCAGCCGCGCCACGCGGCGCCCGCACGTCAACGCGATCCAGACGATCACGCGCAGCGCCAGCATGTTGCTGCGCTCGGGCTTGCGCGACCAGTCGGCCGGGCGTTGATTGTCGGAGGGGTCGACTACGCTCATCGCGGCGCGCTCTTCACAAAGCGTTCGTGCGCGGCAACCAGCGGCCATTGGCGGCAACCTTGTCGCCGCAGCGCACCTCGAAGCGCACGCCTCGCGCGGCGCCTTCCTCGGATTGCAGCTCGATGACCAGCGCGCTGCCCGGGCGCACCGGCGCCGAGAACTTGACCACCGCCAGCGTCGGATGCAGGCCGAGGCGCGCGGCCAGCGCGGGCACGCTGTGCGCAGCCTCCAGCACCTCGGACAACAGCAAGGCACCAGGCAGCAGCGGCTGACCGGGAAAGTGCCCCGCGAACACGGGGTGGTCCATGGGAACTTCGCGCGTCACCTGCACCGCCGTGCCATCGCCCGCGATCTGCGCCAGCGCGAATTCGCGCATCGCGCGCGCCGTGAGCTTGCCCGTGCCTTCATGCGGCAGCGACGCCACGTGCACCACGCGGCGCGGCACGAAAACGGGTTCGAGCCTTTGCCGCAGCGCCGCGATGATGTCGTGCGCATCCAGGTCCGGCGCCACGACGAAGGCAATCGGCCGCACCACGCCATCGGTCACGTCGTCCGGCAACCAGAAGGCGCCATCCAGCACACCCGGCACGCTGTTGAGGTGGAAGTTCAGATGTCCCAGCGAACTGCGCCGTCCGGCGACGTGGATCAGGTCATTGGCGCGACCGAGCAGGCGAAAGTGCTGCGCGTCGATCAGTTCGAGCATGTCCGCCATCGGCGTCGGCTGCGGAATGAAGTCGCCATCGAAGACAAAGCGTTCGTCGCCCCCTTCGTCCTTTTCGACGTGCACCTCGATCACGCCCAGGGCATGCCAGACATCGCTCTGCGCGGTGTGGCGCGTGGCCACCTGGCCGGACTCGGTGCTGCCATAGATCTCGATCAACACCGCGCCCGTGGCCTGCTCCGCCTGGACTGCCAATTGCGGCGACAGCGGCGCGGTGGCCGACAGGATCAAGTCGACCGGCGGCAATTCGATGCCGGCGAGCAGCAGGTTCTTCAGGTGGAACGGCGTGGTCACCAGTGCGCGCGGGCGTGGCACCGAGGCCAGCGACGCAGCCACGTCCGCCGGAAAAAACGGCCGGCTGCTGTCGAATGCCGCACCACCCAGCATCCCAAGCAGCGCCGACGATTCCAGCCCATAGCTGTGTTGCACCGGCACGGTGGTCACCAGGTTCAGGCCGGCGAGCGAAGGCAGTCCCAGCAGTTGAGCGAGACGCGGCACTGCCGCCGCGACGTCGTAGACCAGCGTGTGCCAGCTCTTGGCATGCGGCTGCGGCACGCCGGTGGAGCCGGACGTGAGCAGGCTGACCGCGTGCATGGCAGACACCATTTCGGGCACGGCTGCAGCCGGGTCGACCGTGGCATGCGCGGCCGGATCGATCCAGACCACCGAAATACCGTGCACGTCGAGCCGGTGGTCGTCGGCCACGGCGAACACGTCGGGCTGGCCCTCGCGCAGGCGGTCCAGCGTGTCCTGGCGCGCATCGGGCGGCAGCAGGCTCGGCAGCCCGCGCAGCAACGCCGCGCCGAGCCCGATCGCGAAGGCGTAGCGGTCGACACAGAGGTTCACCACCGGCCCGCGTTCCGGCAGTTGTGCGGCGAATTGCGCCACATCTGCAAGGTACTGTCGCCCGGAAATGGCACGGCCGGCACGCCAGGCCAGCGGTGCATCCAGGTCGCGCGCCCCCAGCAAGGGGAGGAGCGCGGCGCTTTGTGTATTCAACCGTGCGTTCATCAGGGGGTTCGGCGATCGCCCGGCCCGGAAAAGGCCCGCACCGCGTCGATCAGGCGCGAGCGTTGAAACTCGGGATGGATGCGATAGCGCAAGAGGTGCTCGCCGATAAACAGCGAAACCACCCCGATCGGCGACAGCACGTTTGCCAGCAGCGACCATGCCGCGAACGGCAAGACCAGGTACACCACGATGGAGGACACGACCACGAGTGCGAAGAACGCCGTCCAGACCATCGTGACCTGGCGCGTGTAGCGAGGCATCTCGCCCACGAGCGGATGCACCCGCTGTGCAAGCTGCCCGATCAGCGACAAGCCATCGCCACGCAGCGTGCTGCCGAACCAGCCGCACAGCAAGGCATTGATGCCGACATGCTGCGCCACGTAAAGGCGGTTGGTGTCACCCGCCTCGCCATTCATCACCAGCCAGAACAGGGCCGCGCCGGCCGCCGCGACCGCCAGCAGGCCCCAGCGTCCGAAATACGACCCCGCAACGCCGAGCGCGGTGAGCCACAACGGCACGAGCAGCACAAGCATGGCCCACGGATCGGTGGCGTGATACAGCATCATCCAGTGCGACAGCACCGCGTAAGCGGCACCGCCCAACAGCAGGATGGCCAGGCGCCAGCGCGTCATGCGCAGCGGATCACGCAGCGCTGCGGTGCTGGGCGACGTGGGTCGCGAGACTGCGCAGCGATTCGAAGATCTGTTGGTTGCGTTCGTCGTCCGAGCGCAACTGGAATCCGTACTTGCGCGACACCTCGAGTGCAACTTCGAGGATGTCGATTGAATCGAGGCCCAGTCCTTCGCCATACAGGGGGGCGGTGGGCACGATTTCGTCCGCGGCAATCTCGAGATTGAGCGACTCGACCAACAACACGGCCAACTCATTTTCGAGTGCGGTTTGCGAGAACATATCGCCGTCGGCGGAAAGGGAAGACTGGGCGGTCGATGACAAAGCAAACTCCGGGACGAGTGAGTGGGAACTATTGGGCAAGGCGCCCGGAATTATAGGAGGCCGCTTGGATAGACTGGCGCCCTCACATGCCCCGGAGAACCCATGGCCGAACCCTTGTTGATTGCCCGCCACGCCACGACCGAGTGCGCACTGCTGCCCGCACTGGCCAACCGCCACGGACTGATCACCGGCGCCACCGGCACCGGCAAGACGGTCACCCTGCAAACCATGGCCGAAAAGCTCTCGTCCATCGGCGTGCCAGTGTTCCTGGCAGATGTCAAGGGCGACCTGACCGGCATCAGCCAGGCCGGCAGCATCGGCGACAAGCTGGCCGGCGTGCTGAAGGAACGCGGCCTCGACTTGCCGGTGCCGCTGGCCTGTCCCGTCACGCTGTGGGACGTGTTCGGCGAACAGGGCCATCCGGTGCGCGCCACCATTTCCGACATGGGCCCGCTGCTGCTGGGCCGCATGCTCGACCTCAATGAAACGCAGGCGGGTGTTTTGAACCTGGTGTTCAAGATCGCCGACGACAACGGCCTGCTGCTGCTCGACCTGAAAGACCTGCGCGCCATGCTGCAGTACGTCGGCGACAACGCGAGCCAGTTCACCACCCAGTACGGCAACGTGAGCGCGGCCAGCGTCGGTGCGATCCAGCGCGGGCTGCTACAAATCGAAACGCAGGGCGGCGACAAGTTCTTCGGCGAGCCGATGCTGAACATCGCCGACTTCATGCAGACCGTCGGCGGCAAGGGCGTGATCAACATCCTCACGGCCGACAAGCTCATGAATTCGCCGCGGCTGTATGCGACCTTCCTGCTGTGGCTGCTGTCGGAGCTGTTCGAGCAACTGCCCGAAATCGGCGACCCCGACCAGCCCAAGCTGGCCTTCTTCTTCGATGAAGCGCACCTGCTGTTCAACGAAGCGCCCAAGGCGCTGATCGAGCGCATCGAACTGGTGGTGCGGCTGGTGCGCTCCAAGGGTGTCGGTGTGTATTTCGTGACGCAGAATCCGCTCGACATTCCCGATTCGGTACTGGCCCAGCTGGGCAACCGAGTGCAGCATGCGCTGCGCGCCTTCACGCCGCGCGACCAGAAAGCGGTCAAGGCCACGGCAACCACGATGCGTCAGAAGCCCGGGCTCGACATCGAAGCGGCCATCACCGAACTGGCGGTGGGCGAAGCGCTGGTGAGCCTGCTCGATGAAAAAGGCCGGCCCAGCGTGACCGAGCGCGTATTCGTCATGCCGCCCGGCAGCCAGCTCGGCCCGATCACGCCCGCGCAACGGCAGGCGTTGATTGCCAGTTCGCTGGTGGCCGGCGTGTATGAAAAGGCGGTCGACCGTGAATCGGCCTACGAAAAACTCAAGGGCCGCGCCGCCTCGGCACCCGGCGCGCCGCCGGTGGCCGCGGGCCTGCCCGGCACCGCGCAGGGAGGCGGCGCGTCGAGCGGAATCATGGATGGGCTGAACGACTTGCTCTTCGGCACCACCGGCCCGCGCGGCGGCAAGCATGACGGGCTGGTCCAGACCATGGCCAAGTCGGCGGTGCGCACCGTCGGCACCAGTGTCGGCAAGGAAATCCTGCGCGGGGTGCTCGGGGGAATATTCGGTTCGAAGAGTCGGTAGGCCGCCAGGCAGGCGGTCGGATCAAGGCGCAGGAAGGCCGTCGAACGAACCGGCCCACGTCCAATCGCCACGACGAGTGATCCGCCGTCCCCTACCACTTGAGAATGCGCGGGCCGAGCAATGCGCCGACAAATCCCGGCAGCGCCATGCCGGCCACGTACCAGATCGCCAGGAACGGCGCTGCCAGCTCGGTGCAATGCAGCGCATATACCGCGGCTCCCGCCGCACCCGCCATGGCGCCTGCGCAGGCCCCGGCCCATGCCGGCCGGGTCGGCGCCAGGCCGCGCAACGCCACCAGCGCGGCCACGAAAACAGGCAGCGATATCTCCCCGATGCTGAGCGCGCAGGTTCGCCATGTCTGGCCCCAGACCATGTCGGGCCGGCGGTCCTCCGGCGCCATCAGGTAACTCACGATGGCCATGGCCCATAGCATCAGCACCGGGATCGCCAATCCGAGCCAGCTTGCGCCGACCTTGGCGCCCGGCCGGGCCAGCCGCTGGAGCATGACGAAGCCCGCCACGCCCATCGTGACGGGCACCAGCAGCTTCATCCAGAACATGGGCCAGAACATGACCTGCACCAGGTCGCGCCGCACGCCGTACTCCACCTGCATGAGGAGCAGCGCCAACGGCACACCCAACACAAGGGCGAGCGCGATGCGCCGGGATGCCGCGCGATGCGGCACCGGCAAGGTGTCGGCAGCGAGCAGCGAAATCAAGTCGTCGGTTTTCATGACGCGCTGCTTCTGATGCGGGCGGCCAGCGCCTTCAGCCCACGGTGAATGCCGACCTTCACGGCCGACTCCGACATCCCGGTCGCAGCCGCCGTCTCCGCCACGGAAAGCCCTTGCAGCTTGACGTGCTCGATCGGCAGGCGCTGGCGGTCCGGCAGGGTTTCGAGCAGCCCGGCCAGGTCGCGCCTGGCGTCGCTGGCATCGGTGTCCGATTCGGCAAACACGGCAAGATCGTCGTCCAGCGGTTCATGCAGTGCCTCGCGGCTTGACTTGGCGCGAAGCAGGTCGATCATCTTGTAGCGCGCGATGGCCTGCACCCAGGCCGTCAAGGGCTGGTCGAGCTGGTACGTGTGGCGCTGGTTGTGCATGGCGAGCAGGCATTCCTGTACGAGGTCTTCCACTTCATCGGGCCAGCCAAACAGTCGCTTTCCCAGAAAGGCACGCAGATGCGCGCTGAGCTTTTGCAGGAACTGGCGATAGGCCGCGGCATCGCCGTCGAGGCCGCGAAGAAACAAGCCGCGCAAATTCGCCTCGGCTTCGCTTGCTTGCACCAGGCTCCCAGCTGTTGTTCGTGCCATCGAGTCGATTGGTTACAGCCGTGTGGAAAAAAAGAGATTCGGCGGATTGTGCCGCGCGCTGTCACCGGCGCCCAAGTACGCCATGACCCAAGCCTGCGCCTCCATGAGCGATGCGCCTCCCAGCGGACTGCGTGGATCCTGGAATGCAGTCGCTCACGGCCTGTCGCGCCTGATCACGCATGACGTGAGGGCGATTGCCGGCCGGTTCCAGATCGCGGCCATCTTCTTCATGTCGGGTGTACCAAGGTCGATGGATTGCCTGGCCCACGCCATTGTCATCGGCAGTCGTCCTGCTTTGCCTCTCAGTCCGCGGCGGCGGCACCTCCTCGCTCGACCGACTGCCGAAGATCGCCTGGCGAAGCCCGGTACGGCGGATGGCGTACCCGCGCCACGGCCGGCTTGCCAGTCGGGTAGGTGGTCGCTACATTGCTGTTTTTGAGGGACCGCAATGTCTTTAGACACCGCATCGACTTCTTCATCCGCCACGCCCGCTTCAACGACTCCCCCTCAGGTCTCTGCCGACGCCACTGGCCCGACGGTCGTGGCCGAGTCGATTTCGCTCTCGCCGATCATTCCGGCCGCTGGCGCCGCTGCAGCTTCGCCTCGGCATATCCGGCTGACCTCGCATGCGGGAGGCTTCGGCGCCTTGCCCCTTCACTGGGCGGCAGCCACGGCCACCGAGCGCGGCCCGGTGGTCGGCACGACGACCAAGCGCGCGCACCGCAACGTGATCGGCACGCACAGCGGTTCGTACAGCGTGTACCGCGCCCTGGCCGTTGCCGCCGGCGCGCTCGATCCGCAGCACAAGGCCGACCTCACCAACACCTCGCCGACCGACGTGATCGGCCCGTACCCGCAGTGGAGCGAGCCCGGCAAGATCGTGTCGCTCGACCCATGGGGCGCGACCGTCGCCAACGTGTTCTCCAACGAGCTTGCGGCCGGCTACGACATCCGCCCGACCATCGCGATCACCAAGGCCCACGTGATCCTGCCGGAAGTGATCGAGGCGCTGCAGTCGGGCCGCCTCAAGGCGGACGGCAAGTTCCTCACCCCCAACGGCGCCGCCATCGTGACCAAGGCGGCGATCGAACCCGTGTGGTACTTGCCCGAGGTGGCCAAGCGCTTCGGCTGCTCGGAAGCGGACCTGCGCCGCGTGCTGTTCGAGGAGACCGGCGGCATGTATCCCGAGTTGGTCACGCGCTCCGACCTGGAGGTGTTCCTCCCGCCCATCGGCGGCCAGACGCTCTACATTTTCGGCAACCCGGCCGACCTGGCCAACCCCGAGGTCGAACTCACCGCGCGCATCCACGACGAGTGCAACGGCTCGGACGTGTTCGGCTCCGACATCTGCACCTGCCGGCCCTACCTCACGCACGCCATCGAGGAATGCATCATGGGCGCGCAGCGCGGCGGCGTCGGCCTGGTCGCGTACTCGCGCAAGGAAGGCCGCGCGCTCGGCGAAGTCACCAAGTTCCTGGTCTACAACGCGCGCAAGCGCCAGGTCGGGGGCGACACGGCCGACCAGTATTTCGCACGCACCGAATGCGTGGCCGGCGTACAGGACATGCGCTTCCAGGAACTGATGCCAGACGTCTTCCACTGGCTCGGCATCAAGAAGATCCACCGCCTTGTCTCGATGAGCAACCTGAAGTTCGATGCCATCTCCGGTTCGGGCATCGAGATCGGCGAGCGCGTGAACATTCCCGACGAACTGATCCCCGCCGATGCACGCGTCGAGATGGACGCCAAGATGGCCGCGGGCTACTTCACGCCCGGCGCGGTGCCCGATGCCGAGGAGTTGAAGAAGGCCAAGGGGCGGGGTCTGTCGGAATGAGCGAGGGAACCCACCGACAGATCGACCCCGCGACCGAACTGGCCGTCGACACCGCCCACCCGGCAGGCGCCGCGGCCTACCTTCGTTCGACGACCGAGGTGCGTGGGCGGGCGCGCGCACTGCTGGCCCGCGCGCGGCGCGGCGAATCGGAGTGGTTCACCATCGGCGACGACGCGAAGATGGAAGACACCGCCCGCATCGTCGCCGAGGTCACGCGCGACCGCTACACGTGGGGGCCGATCCCGTACCACAGCCGCTGGCGCCACTTCGAGGCCGGCGGCATCCACCGGCTCAAGGAACTCGACGACCTGCTGGGTCCCGCCGTGCATGAGCGCGAGCGAGCCCGTGCACGTATCGACCTGGTGCTGGTCAGCGTGCTGCTGGATGCCGGTGCAGGCCCGGATTGGCACTATGTCGAATCGTCCAACAGGCAGCGTTTCTCGCGCTCCGAAGGTCTTGGCGTCGCGAGTTTCCATGCCTTCACGAGCGGGCTGTTCTCGTCCGATCCGGCGCACCCTTTGCGCGCCGATGCGGCCGGACTGCGCGGGCTGGTCACCGACCGGCTCGGCGACGCGTTCCAGGTGAGTGCCAGCAATCCCCTGGTCGGATTGGCAGGCCGCGCGATGCTGCTGCGCCGCCTCGGCGAAGCGATGGCGGCGCAGCCCGAAGTGTTCGGCGAGGACGGCCGTCCGGGCGGTTTGTTCGATGCGCTGCTGGGCCCCTACGGACCTGCCGTTCCGCCCACGGCCGAGGTGAGGGCGCACGAGATCCTCACGCTATTGCTCGACACGCTGTCGGGCATCTGGCCGGCCGCCAACGCGGTGGACAGCATTGCGGCCGACGGCAGCGACATGCCCGGCGGCATTGCCTCCGGCGATCCGGCCTTCGCACTGGGCGATTGCTGGCGCCACAGCGCCGTGACCGGGCCGGGCCTGACCAACGGCTGGATGCCTTTCCACAAGCTGTCGCAGTGGCTCACCTATTCGCTGCTCGAACCCTTCGAGTGGGCCGGCGTGCGCGTCAGCGGGCTCGACCAATTGACCGGCCTGCCCGAATACCGCAACGGCGGCCTCTTCATCGACAGCGGCGTGATCGTGCCCCGCAGCGCCTCACTGCTGGAGCGCAACTGGAAGGTGCACGACGAGTTCATCGTCGAATGGCGCGCCCTCACCGTCGCCCTGCTCGACGAGGTGGCGCCACGCGTTCGTCATGTGCTCGATCGCGGCATCGACGAATTGCCGCTGGCCTGCGTTCTCGAGGGAGGCACATGGGCCGCCGGCCGGGCTCTGGCACAACGCTTGCGCGACGGCTCGCCCCCCCTGCGTATCGAAAGCGATGGCACCGTTTTCTAGTCCTGGGCACTCAACTGCTAGTCTCGCGGCTTCCACAACGACAACATCTTCCCGATCATGAGCAATGTCCACCTGATCGACCACCCGCTGGTCCAGCACAAACTCACCTTGATGCGTCGCAAGGATGCCTCCACCAACAGCTTTCGCCGCCTGTTGAACGAGCTCAGCATGCTGATGGCCTACGAGGTCACGCGCGACATGGCAATGCAGGACATCGAGATCGAAACCCCGCTGGAGACGATGACCGCCCGTGTCATCGACGGCAAGAAGCTGGTGCTGGTGTCCATCCTGCGGGCGGGCACCGGCATCCTCGACGGCATGCTGAGCGTGGTGCCCGGCGCGCGCGTCGGCCACATCGGCCTGTACCGCGACCCGAAGACGCTGACGGCGGTGGAGTACTACTTCAAGATGCCGGGCGAGATGGAGAACCGCGACGTGGTCGTGGTCGACCCGATGCTGGCCACCGGCAACTCGGCCGTCGCTGCGGTCGACCGCCTGAAGGAACTGAATCCCAAGTCGATCAAGTTCGTGTGCCTGCTCACCTGCCCCGAAGGCGTGAAGACCATGCAGAACGCCCACCCCGACGTGCCCATCTACACCGCCGCGGTCGACCGCGAGCTCAACAGCCACGGCTACATCCTGCCGGGGTTGGGCGATGCGGGCGACCGGATCTTCGGAACCAAGTAGTTGAAAGCCATCGAAGCCCGCGGCGGCATCGGCAACTGCATGAACGCCGCGTGGGCGGCGCAGGTGTCCGGCCGGCCACTGCGCTGGCGCGCCACGGGCGAACTCCGGCCCGAAGACTTGTTCCTGAATCCCGAGGCCCTGCAACTGACCGAAGAAAAAGGTGGCGAGTACGTCTGGTTGTTCCCGAACATCGACATCGCCAGGCTCGGCACGCCGGAACACCATCCGCAGCACGAAGGCGTGGCGCCGGACGAGCTGCATGATTGGCATTGGCATTGGAGTGGCAACGTCATCACGGGCAACCTGCCCAGCAAGTTGCGACTGCGCGAAGGCGGGCAGTCGCTGCCGCCCGGCACCATCGGCGTACACGTGCGCACGCATCATTCCGAAATCGACTGCGACTTGGCACACGCGACTGCCGAGGTCAATGCGCTGACCGAAAAGGGCACGGTGTTCCTCGCCAGCGACACCGAATTGCCCGGTCTCTCGTCCACGGTGATCCGCAGCGAGTTGCGGCGCCCGGAGCACGACGACGATCGGGCAAGACCCGCCATCGAATCGGCCCTGCACGACTGGTTCACGCTCGGGCGCTGCGTCGAAATCCACCGCATTCACGCGTCGAGCACTTTTGTCGACTACTGGTGTCTTGTGCACGGCATGCCAATGAGGCGCCTGTTGGCGCCCGCGGTCTGTGACGCCTGATTTTTTTGCAGCCACCCACGAGGAGAAATCGCCATGTCCCTGTCGAGCCAGAAACGTCGTCAACTGATCGTCCGCACTGCTGCCATCGGCGCCGCCCTGGGCGCTGGCGCCCTGCCCGGCCTCGCACTGGCGCAAGGCGCCAAGCTCAAGGTCGCCGGCGTCTACACGGTGCCCTTCGAGCAGCAGTGGGCGAGCCGGCTGCACAAGGCGCTGAAGGCGGCGGAGGCACGCGGCGAGATCGAATACAAGGCCAGCGAGAACGTCACCAACGCCGACTACGAGCGCGTGATGCGCGAGTACGCGACCGGCGGCAACCAACTCATCGTGGGCGAGGCCTTCGCGGTGGAAGCCGCGGCACGCAAGGTGGCCAAGGACTTCCCGAAGACGTACTTCCTGCTCGGCTCCTCGGGCAAGCCGCAGGCACCCAATCTCAGCGTGTTCGACAACTTCATCCAGGAGCCGGCCTACCTCACCGGAATGATCGCCGGCGGCATGACCAAGACCAACAAGATCGGCATGGTCGGCGGCTTCCCCATTCCCGAGGTGAACCGCCTGATGAATGCCTTCATGGCGGGCGCGAAGGAGACCAACCCGAAGGTCGAGTTCAGCGTGAGTTTCATCAACAGCTGGTTCGATCCGCCCAAGGCCAAGGAAGCCGCCTTCGCCATGATCGACAAGGGCGCGGACGTGATGTACGCCGAGCGCTTCGGTGTGAGCGACGCAGCCAAGGAAAGGGGCAAGCTCGCGATCGGCAACGTGATCAACACGCAGGCGCAGTATCCGGACACGGTGGTCGCGTCCGCCCTGTGGAACTTCGAGCCCTCGGCCGACCGGGCCATCAAGCTCGCGAAGGAAGGCAAGTTCGTCGCCGAAGACTACGGGCCGTACTCCACGATGAAGCACAAGGGCTCGGAACTCGCACCGCTCGGCACGTTCGAGGCCAAGGTGCCGGCGCCCATCATGGCGAAGGTGAAGGCGAAGGAAGCCGACATCCAGGGCGGCAAGTTCACGGTAAAGGTCGACGACAGCCAACCCAAGTCAACCGCAAAGTGACTGCGCGCTCCTCGCCGTGACGACCACGGTCCTGCGTCTTCAAGGCATCACCAAGCGCTTCGGCACGCTGGTCGCCAACGATGCGATCTCGTTGACGCTCGATCGCGGCGAGGTGCTGGCGCTGCTCGGCGAGAACGGCGCCGGCAAGTCCACGTTGATGTCGATCCTGTTCGGCCATTACCGCGCGGACGAAGGCGACATCGAAGCTTTCGGCGAACCGCTCCTGCCTGGCAATCCCAAGGCCGCGCTGGCCGCCGGCATCGGCATGGTCCACCAGCACTTCACGCTGGCCGACAACCTCAGCGTGCTCGACAACGTGATGATGGGCAGCGAGCCGCTCTGGCAGCCCTTCACGCGCAGGTCCACGGCGCGCCTCAAGCTGCTCGAGGTTGCCGCGCGCTTCGGCCTGCCGGTCGTGCCGGAAGCCAGCGTCGGCGCGCTCTCGGTCGGCGAACGGCAGCGCGTGGAGATCCTGAAGGCGTTGTACCGCGGCGCCCGCATCCTGATCCTCGACGAGCCCACTGCCGTGCTCACGCCGCAGGAAAGCGAGGCGCTGTTCGACACGCTGGCGCAGATGGTGGCGCAGGGCCTGTCGATCATCTTCATCAGCCACAAGCTCGGCGAAGTGCTGCGCGTGTCGCACCGCATTGCCGTGCTGCGCGGCGGCAGGCTGGTTGCCGAATTGCCGGCGGCCGGCGCCACGCAGGCGCAGCTTGCGAACGCGATGGTCGGGCATGCGGTAAAACCGCCGGAGCGGCATCCGGGCCTCCCGGCCGACAACGCCGTCTGCGTGCTGCGCGATGTGCGAACCGATGGCGATTCACGGGATGCGTTGCGCGGCGTCTCGCTCACGCTGAATGCGGGCGAGATCGTTGCGGTCGCGGGCGTCTCCGGCAACGGACAGGTTGCGCTGGCCGAACTGCTATGCGGCACGCGTCGCGCCACCGTGGGCACGGTCGATCTGCTCGGCATGCCGCTGCGCCCCTCGCCCGCCGTGCTGGTCGAACAGGGCGTGGCGCGTATCCCGGAAGACCGGCACGCGGTGGGCGTCGTGGGCGACTTGCCGCTGTGGGAGAACGCCGTCTCCGAGCGCCTGCGCGGTCCTGCTTTCCGGCGTGGCCCACTGGTGCGCCGCAACGCGGCGCGGATGCAGGCACAACGCATCGTCAAGGCCTTCGACGTGCGCGGCGGCGGGCTCGACGCCACCGCGCGTTCGCTGTCGGGCGGCAACATGCAGAAGCTGATCCTGGGCCGCGCGCTGCTTGCGCCCGACGGGGCCGTCGCGACGCCGAAGCTCATCGTCGCGCACCAGCCGACATGGGGCCTCGACATCGGCGCGGTGGCCTATGTGCAGCAGCAACTCATCGCCGCGCGCGACGCCGGCGCCGCGGTGCTGGTGATATCGGACGACCTCGACGAGGTGATGATGCTGGGTGATCGCATCGCCGTCATGCACGGCGGCGAACTGGGCGAAGCGCGGCCCGCCGGGGCATGGACGCGCGAGAGCATCGGCCTCGCGATGGCGGGCGCGCCTCACGACGCGGACATGCCGGCATGAGGCTGCAAAAGCGCCCTGCCGTCTCTCGCGCCGCGCTGGTGTTCGCACCGTTCGGCGCGGTGCTGTTCACGCTGGCCATCACCGCGCTGCTGGTGCTCTGGGCGGGGCAGCCGGTCACGCAAACCTACGCGCTGTTGCTCAAGGGCGGCTTCGGTTCGGTGTTCGCGTTGAGCGAGACGCTGACGCGCGCTATTCCGCTGACGCTCACCGGCCTGTCTGCCGCGGTCGCATTCAGGGCCCGCCTCTTCAACATCGGCGCCGAGGGCCAGCTCTACGCCGGTGCGCTGGCCGCCATCGCCGTGGGCGGAATGCACGACGGCACCGGCTTCGACGTGTCGGCGTGGATCCTGTTCCCCGCGATGATGGCAGCCGCGGCCCTGGCCGGAGCCCTTCTTCTGCTCGGCCCTGCATTGATGAAGGCAAAGCTCGGCGTCGACGAAGTCGTGACCACCTTGCTGTTCAACTTCATCGTGCTGCTGGGCGTCAGCGCCCTGCTCGACGGTCCGATGAAGGATCCGACCGCCATGGGCTGGCCGCAGAGCGTCGCGCTTCAAGGCGAGCTGGAACTCGGCAAGCTGATCGAGCAGACGCGGGTGCACACCGGCTTGCTGTGGGCGATGGTGCTGTCGGTCGCCCTGTGGGCATTGCTCAAGCACACGGTCCTGGGTTTCGACATTCGCGCGGTTGGTGCGAATCCGCGTGCCGCTGCATTCGCCGGCGTTGGCACCACGCGCACCGTGGTGGCCGTCGCGCTGCTCTCCGGCGCAATGGCGGGACTCGCCGGCGCCATCGAAGTGGCGGGCCGCACCAGCTACGTGACGCTCGACATGTCTCCCGGCTACGGCTACAGCGGCATCGTGATCGCGATGCTGGCCGGTCTGCATCCGCTCGGCGTGATGGCGGCGAGCGTGTTCGTCGCCGGCGTACTGGTCGGCGCCGACAGCATGAGCCGCGCGATCAGCGTGCCGACCTACATCGCCGACGTGATCGTGGCGACGTCGCTCATCTCGGTGCTGGTGGCGATGCTGTTGGGGCAATACAGAGTGCGGTGGAAGTAGTTGCCATGGCCGACCTGCTCGACATCCTCGCCAATCCGGCCTTCTGGGTCGCGGTGCTGCGCATTGCGACGCCGCTGATCTTCGGCACGCTGGGCGTGTTGCTCTGCGAGCGCGCCGGTGTGCTGAACCTGGGCATCGAAGGGATCATGGTCGCCGGTGCATTCACGGGTTGGCTCGCCGTGTATGCCGGGCAACCCCTGTGGATCGGCGTGGGCGTGGCTGCGCTGACCGGCGCCGTGTTCGGGCTGTTGCACGCGTGGCTCACGGTCGGGCTGGCGCTGTCGCAGCACGTATCAGGGCTGGGCATCACGCTGCTGGCGACATCGCTCAGCTACTACGGCTATCGCGTGAGCTTTCCCAAGGTGAACACGCCGCCGACCATCACACCCTTCGCGCCGATGGACTGGCTGCCGATCCCGGTGCTCAATGCGCAAACCGCGCTCACCCTGCTCGCGCTGCTGCTGGTGCCGCTGATCGGTTGGGTGCTGTACCGCACGCCGCTCGGCCTGGCAGTACGCATGGTCGGGGAGAACCCGCAGGCGGCCGAGGGCCAGGGCGTGTCGGTGGTCGGCACACGCACCGGCGGGGTCGTGGCGGGCTCCGCGCTGATGGGCATCGCGGGCGCATTCCTGACCCTGTCGGCGTTCAACGCCTTCTTCTTCAACATGGTCAACGGCCGCGGCTGGATCTGCGTCGCGCTGGTGGTGTTCGCGTCATGGCGTCCGGGCAAGGCGCTGCTGGGCGCCCTGCTGTTTGCCTTCTTCGATGCGCTGCAATTGCGCCTTCAGCAATCCGGCGATGCCGTGCTGCCCTATCAGCTCTACCTCATGCTGCCTTACCTGTTGTCGATCCTTGCGCTGGTGCTCGTCGCGCGAAAGGCCGCTTATCCGCAAGCGTTGATGAAGCCCTATCGCAAGGGCGAAAGATAACCATGCTCGACCTGCTTCTCACCCACGCTTCCCTGCCCGATGGCCGCACCGACATGTCGATCGCCGTGCAGGACGGCCGCATCGCCGAAGTCACCGCCGGCCTGGTCGCACCCGCGCATGAAACCCTCGATGCGCAGGGCATGCTCGTCACGCCGCATTTCATCGACCCGCACTTCCACATGGACGCCACGCTGAGCTACGGCCTGCCGCGCGTGAACCAAAGCGGCACGCTGCTCGAAGGCATCGCGCTGTGGGGCGAACTCAAGCCGCTGCTGACGGCACAAGCCTTGATCGATCGCGCGCTGGCGTATTGCGATTGGGCGGTCGCCAAGGGCCTGCTCGCCATCCGCTCCCACGTCGACACCAGCGATCCCAGCCTGCTCGCAGTCGACGCGCTGCTCGAGGTCAAGCGCCGGGTGGCCCCGTACCTGGACCTGCAACTCGTCGCCTTCCCGCAGGATGGCGTGCTGCGCACCGCCCGTGGCATCGACAACCTCCGGCGCGCGCTCGACAAGGGTGTCGACGTGGTCGGGGGCATTCCGCACTTCGAGCGCACCATGGCCGACGGCGCCGCCAGCGTGAAGCTGCTGTGCGAACTCGCGGCCGAACGCGGCAAGCTGGTCGACATGCACTGCGACGAATCGGACGACCCGCATTCGCGCCACATCGAGACGCTGGCCTTCGAGGCCCAGCGCCTGGGCCTGCAGGGCCGCGTCACCGGCTCGCACTGCACCTCGATGCACAGCATGGACAACTACTACGTCAGCAAGTTGCTGCCGCTGATCGCCGAAGCCGGCGTGAGCGTGATCGCGAACCCACTCATCAACATCACGCTCCAGGGCCGCCACGACACCTATCCGAAGCGACGCGGCATGACGCGCGTGCCCGATCTGATGGCCGCCGGCGTCAATGTCGCCTTCGGCCACGACTGCGTGATGGACCCGTGGTACGGCATGGGTTCGGGCGACATGCTCGAGGTGGCGCACATGGGGCTGCACGTGGCGCAGATGACCAGCCAGGCCGGCATCCGGCAATGCTTCGATGCTGTCACGACCCATGCCGCGAAGATCTTTCACTTGCCGGGCTACGGGCTCGAGGCAGGATGCGATGCGAGCTTCGTGCTGCTGCAGGCGCGCGACCCGGTGGAAGCGATTCGCCTCCGCGCGACGCGACTGAAGGTGTATCGCAAGGGCAGGCTGTTGGCAGAGACACCCGAAGCGACCGCGGCGCTGCATCTGGCGGGGCGGCCTGCCGCCACGGCATTCATGTCCGGGGGGTCCACACCATGATCCATATCCGCGAAATCGACCATCTCGTCCTGCGCGTGGTCGACCTTGAAGGCATGGTCCGCTTCTACTGCGACGCGCTCGGATGCACCGTCGAAAAGCGCCAGGACGACATCGGCCTCGTGCAATTGCGCGCCGGCCGTTCGCTCATCGACCTCGTGCCGATTGACGGGCAGCTCGGCCGAATGGGCGGCGCAGCTCCTGGCCCGGAGGGGCGAAACCTCGACCACTTCTGCGTGCGCGTCGAGCCTTTCGACGAAACCGGCATTCGCGAGCACCTTCGTGCGCACGGCGTCGAGGCCGGCCCCGTCGAGTCGCGCTACGGTGCCGAAGGAAACGGTCCTTCCATCTACCTCTCCGACCCCGAAGGCAACGTCGTCGAACTCAAGGGGCCACCGCGGCGGGATTGAACATGGCAATGCCGCAATCTGCGGGCCGCATTCGTGTCATTTGCATCTGCATTGGCGCAAAATATACGCACCACCGCAAAGGGGATTGCCATGCTCCTGGATGCTCCCGTGACAACGATGCTGCCGGTCAAAGACCTGGACCGCGCCCGGCGTTTCTACGAAGGACAGCTCGGGCTCAAGCCCGAGGGACTGAGGCCCGATGGCAAATTCACATATCGCTGCGGAGGCACCACGCTGGCGCTGTTTCCCAAGGATGGCGGCACCAAGGCCGACCACACGGCGGTGAGCTTCCAGGTCAAGGACATTGCAAGCGCCATCCGCACATTGAAAGGCGCTGGCGTCGTGTTCGAGGACTACGACTTTCCCAACCTGAAGACCGTGGAACACGTCTGCGTGCTGGGTGCCGAAAAGGCTGCATGGTTCCTCGACACCGAGGGCAACATCCTGTGCCTGCACGAGGACATTCCGCAGCATTGACCCTCTCGGCCGGGCCGACGTGAGCTGCGGGGATTTCCCGCACCGAAGCCCCGCCCGTCCGAATCGTCGAGCGCGCTTCAGGCCGAGAGCAGCAACCACATGTGGACCTTCGACACGTACGCGCCGTCCACGGCGACCGCCATCGGCTCCAGCCCGAAAGCCCTGAAGCCGCATTGCTCGTAAAGCGTTCGTGCCGAGGCGTTGCCCTCGGTCACCGTGAGCTGGACCAAGCGGACTCCGTCGCGGGCGCGCGCCGCATCGAGGGCCGCGTCAACGATCCGGCGGCCAAAGCCGTGCTTGCGAGACCCCGGCGTCACGTACATGCCGAAGAAATTGGCCTTGTGCCGTGCCTTCTCCCGCGCCTCGAACGACAAGCCCGCCGCACCGACGAGCGCGGTGCCATCGAAGGCACCGAACACCACTTCCCTTGGCGTCGGCTCTGCGGACAAACGTGCTTCCCACCACGACATGGGCAAGGCTGCGCGCTCGGCTACGCTGGAAGTGAAGGCGTCCGGATGGCGCGCGTAGCCGTCGAGCATCAATGCCCGATAGGCCGGCGCGTCGGACGGAACGAGCCGCCGTACCACCTGCGCCGTCACAGGCTTGCAGGTGCGACGACCTCGGCGTTGTAGATCTGGATCGTCGGCAACTCGGCCGCGAGCGCACCGACCGCCTTGGCAAAGGCACGCGACGCGGGCACCACGAAGTGCGCCTTCAGCGCCGCCGCATCGGCCCACTGCTCGAAGAACACCAGCCGCCACGGGTTTCCGGTGTCACGGAACACCGCGTGCGAGATGCAGCCGGGTTCAGCCCGCGAACGATCAACGTGTTCAAGGCTCAGCTTGAGCGCTTCATCGAAGGTCGCGGCGGTTGCGACGATGGCGCCGGTCACGAGTATCACGATCTTGTCTCTCTTTGTTGATGTGATGGGAAAAGTCAGCCGGGGCTCCATTTTCGCTGCGGTGGGCCGGGCGCGGCTCCAGCGCTCAGGCCTCCGGCGCGATCGCTTCGGCGTATTCGTACAGCGCGCCCAGAATCGTTTCGGCCCGCTCATCGGCCGTCACGGCGAGCGTGTCGATCTCGGCAAAGAACCGGTCGACATTGAGCGCTCCACCCTCGCCTTCCAGCAGCTTCGCCGCCCGATGCGCTTCCCAACGCCCGCTTTCGTCGGGGCTGAGGGTGTCGGCGAAGTTGCGTGCCCGGTAGCGGAACAGCAGTTCCTCCAGTCGCCCATCGTCGAAGCCGGTCCTCGCATGGGCGAGTTCGGCGCCCGAAAGGCTGCGCAACTGGTTCAGTCGACGCCGGTCGGCGTTGCCGATGAATCCTCCGTACAGGTCTTCGTCGACATCGGGCTTGCCTTCGGCCGGTCGCTTGAAAACCTGGGGCCAGATCGCGCTCATGTCGGGCAGCCCGGCCGCGATCTCGGCGTGCCGCATGGCCTGGTCCATGTCGATCTGCCAGCGCTGGGCCATCTCGGGCACCAGCGTCTTGCGGTTGCCGACCACCATCGGCGACTTGTTCAGGTGGATCGATTTCACGGGCAATCGCGTCATGCCTTCGGGCAAGTCGGCCGTGCGCGAGAAAAGGCGCTGGCGCAACGTGGCCACGTCCATCAGCGGCAATTCGCTCGGGTCATGGGCCAGGTCCCATGCGAGCAGTTCGTTCTTGTTGGTCGGGTGGCTGGTCAATGGCCACATCACGGCCAGGCAACCACGTTCGACCGGAAACATGCCCGAGACGTGCAGGAATGGCCGGGCTGTCTCGCGTGTGGCTGGGAAGCCAAGCTCGGCGGCGACCTGGTCCTTCCTGTGCAGCCGCAATGCAAAGTCGAACAGGCGCGGCTGCTTCGAACGGATCAATCGCGCCAGCGCGATGGTGGCACGCACGTCCGACAGCGCATCGTGGGCCGCTTCGTGCGCAAGGCCGTTCGCGCGCGCCAGATCTTCCAGCTTGAAGCTGGGCCGGCCATCCTCCTTCACCGGCCACTGAATGCCATCAGGACGCAGCGCGTAGGTCAGGCGCACCACGTCGAGCAAGTCCCAGCGGCCGCATTCGTTTTGCCACTCGCGTGCATAGGGGTCGATCAGATTGCGCCAGAACATGAAGCGCGTGATCTCATCGTCGAAGCGGATCGTGTTGTAGCCCACGCCGATGGTGCCGGGCTCGGAGAACACCCGCTCGATCTGCGCGGCGAACTGGTTTTCGGGAATGCCGCGCTCCAGGCACACCTGCGGCGTGATGCCGGTGATCAGGCAAGCCTCCGGGCTCGGCAGGAAGTCCGGCGCCGGCTTGCAATACAGCATCAGCGCCTCGCCGATTTCATTGAGTTCGGCATCGGTGCGAATGCCCGCAAACTGCGCCGGACGGTCGCGCCGGACATTGGCCCCGAAGGTTTCGTAGTCGTGCCAGAGAAAGGTGTGGGGCATGGTCAAAGAAGGGGTGAAAACAATCGCGCAGTGGCATCGCCAAGGCGCTTCCAGAAGCTCTGGCGCCGCATGCCGCGCACGGGTGATGCGCTTTGCAGGTCGGTCTCGAACTGCGCCGCCAATGGCTCGAGCAACGTTGGACCATATACCACCGCCATCACTTCATAGTTGAGGCGGAAGCTGCGATTGTCGAAGTTGGCTGTTCCGAGCATCGCGCAGTTGTCGTCCACCACCAGCGTCTTGGAGTGGAGCATGCGTTCCTTGTACTCCCAGACCTTCACGCCCGCGGCAATGAGTTCGTCGAAGTACGACCTCGCGGCGGCGCTCACGATCACCGAGTCGCTGCGCCGCGGCACCAGCAGCCGCACATCCACGCCGCGCAACGCGGCGCTGGTCAACGCCATCATCGCCGGCTCGCCCGGCACGAAATACGGCGTGGTCAGCCACGCGCGACGCGTCGACGAGTTGATCGCCGAAACGTGCATGCGATGGATCGGTTCCAGTGGGTTGTCCGGGCCGCTGGTGACGATCTGCACCGGGATGTCGCCGGATTCGACGTGCGGCATCAGCCTGCCGAGCGCTTCGTCGAGATGGCGCAACTGCTCGCCGGTCGCATAAGTCCAGTCCTCGATGAAGGTAGTCTGAAGCCAGCGCACCGCAGTGCCTTCGATACGCACATGCACGTCGTGGTAGGCGTCGGGTCGGGTGCGCTTGTCTTCTTCGTCGGTGATGTTCACACCGCCAGTGAAGCCGACGCGCCCGTCGCACACCACGATCTTGCGGTGGGTGCGGTAGTTGGTCACCGGGCGCAGCCGCCGGCCTATGCGGGTGTCGTGGAACAAGGCAACGTGAATGCCTGCCGCGTGCATCGGCGCCATGAACTTGCGCCCCACCCGCTTCGAGCCGAGCGCGTCCAGCAGCAGCCGCACGACGACGCCTTCCTTCGCCTTTTGAATCAGCAGGTCGCGCAGCCCGGTGCCGACATGGTCGGGCTCGAAGATGTAGTACTCGAGGTGCACATGGTTGCGGGCAGCGGCAATGGCCTCGAAGATGGCCTCGAAGGTTCGCGCACCACCCGACAGCAGTTCGACCGACGTGGCACTCGAAACCGGCAAGCCGCACGCCGCCATGCCGAGTCCGGCGATCTGGCGCAATGCGGGCGGTGCACGCTCAGCAGCCTGCCCGAGCCTCGCGAGGTCAGCCGCACTGTGCGCGCCGGCCCGGCTGCGCAGCCGCCTGAGCCGCTGCTTCCTGAGCCGCTGCGGCCCCAGGAAGTAATAGATGAGAAAGCCTCCGAACGGGATGAAGGCCAGCGAGAGGATCCAGCCGAGGGTCGACACCGGCGCCCGCTTCTGCATCACGATCCACACCGACAGCACCGCGATATAGCCGCTCCATGCCAGCGAGAGGCCGGTTTTCCATTCGTGGCTGAGTTCGAGAAAATTCAAGGCGATTGGCGGTGGGGGCAAGAAAAAAGGTCGGGAGCGAATGCTACCGACCTTTGGTTTGACGGCTGAAATCGTATCAGCCGGTAGCCGCTTCCTCGGCTTCAGGCTTCGACTTGCCTTCCTTCTTCGGCAGCGGCGTGATGTCGAGCTGCACTTCCTCCTTGTCATCGAGGTCCACCGTGAGGCGGCCGCCGTCGATCAGGCGTCCAAACAGCAACTCGTCGGCCAGTGCGCGCCGGATCGTGTCCTGGATCAGGCGCTGCATCGGCCGCGCACCCATCAGCGGATCGAAACCCTTCTTCGCCAGGTGCTTGCGCAGCGTGTCGGTGAAGGTGACATCGACCTTCTTCTCGGCGAGTTGCGTTTCGAGCTGCAGCAGGAACTTGTCGACCACGCGCAGGATGATTTGCTCGTCCAGCGCCTTGAAACTCACCATGGCGTCCAGGCGATTGCGGAACTCCGGCGTGAACAGGCGCTTGATATCGGCCATTTCATCGCCCTGCTGACGCGGGTTGGTGAAGCCGATGGTCGACTTGTTCATGGTCTCGGCGCCCGCATTGGTGGTCATCACGATGATCACGTTGCGGAAATCGGCCTTGCGTCCGTTGTTGTCGGTCAGCGTGCCATGGTCCATGACCTGCAGCAGCACGTTGAAGATGTCCGGATGCGCCTTCTCGACTTCGTCGAGCAGCAACACTGCGTGCGGCTTCTTCGTGATCGCCTCGGTCAGCAAACCGCCCTGGTCGAAACCAACGTAGCCCGGAGGCGCGCCGATCAGGCGGCTCACAGCATGGCGCTCCATGTACTCCGACATGTCGAAGCGGATCAGCTCGATGCCCATGATGTAGGCCAGTTGCTTCGCAGCCTCCGTCTTGCCGACACCTGTAGGGCCGCTGAACAGGAACGAGCCGATCGGCTTGTCGGCGCGGCCGAGGCCCGAACGCGCCATCTTGACAGCGGAGGCCAGCACTTCCAGTGCCTTGTCCTGGCCGAACACCACGCTCTTGAGGTCGCGCTCGATGGTCTGCAGCTTGCCGCGGTCGTCGTTGCTGACGTTGGCGGGGGGAATGCGCGCGATCTTCGCGACGATGTCCTCGACCTCGGTCTTGCTGATGGTCTTCTTGCGCTTGTTCGGCGCGAGGATGCGCTGCGCAGCGCCCGCCTCGTCGATCACGTCGATGGCCTTGTCGGGCAGGTGACGGTCGTTGATGTACTTGGCGCTCAGCTCCGCCGCAGCCTGCAGGGCCGCGACCGCGTACTTGACGCCATGGTGTTCCTCGAAGCGCGACTTCAGGCCCTTGAGGATCTCGACCGTTTCCTGCACGGTCGGCTCGCCGACGTCGACCTTCTGGAAGCGACGCGACAGCGCAGCGTCCTTCTCGAAGATGCCGCGGTATTCGGTGAACGTGGTCGCGCCGATGCACTTCAGCTGGCCGCTCGAGAGCGCCGGCTTCAGCAGGTTCGATGCGTCCAGCGTGCCGCCTGAAGCGGCGCCGGCACCGATCAGGGTGTGGATCTCGTCGATGAACAGGATCGCGTTCGGCTTGTCCTTCAGCGACTTGAGCACGCCCTTCAGGCGCTGTTCGAAGTCACCGCGGTACTTGGTGCCGGCCAGCAGCGCACCCATGTCCAGCGAGAACACGTTCGACTCGGCCAGGATTTCCGGCACTTCCCCCTGCGTGATGCGCCAGGCCAAGCCCTCGGCAATCGCGGTCTTGCCCACGCCGGCCTCACCGACCAGCAGCGGGTTGTTCTTCCGCCTGCGGCACAGGATCTGGATCACGCGCTCGACTTCGTAATCGCGCCCGATCAGCGGATCGATCTTGCCGTCCTTGGCCGCCTGGTTGAGGTTTTGCGTGAACTGCTCGAGCGGCGAAGACTTCTCGTTCTTCTCGCCGCCGCCCTCATCGCTCTCGTTCGAGGACGATTCACTGCTGCCCTTGGCGGCTTCCGGCGGATCGCTCTTCTTGATGCCGTGCGCGATGAAATTCACCACATCGAGGCGCGTCACACCTTGTTGGTGCAGGTAGTACACGGCGTGCGAGTCCTTCTCGCCGAAGATCGCGACCAGCACGTTGGCGCCCGTCACTTCCTTCTTGCCGTTGCCGGTGGACTGCACATGCATGATGGCACGCTGGATGACGCGCTGGAAGCCCAGCGTCGGCTGGGTGTCCACGTCATCGGTGCCCGCCACTTGCGGCGTGTTGTCCTTGATGAAGTTGGTGAGCGACGCGCGCAGGTCGTCGA
The DNA here is from genome assembly GCF_037889915.1 of Variovorax humicola. NCBI lineage: Bacteria > Pseudomonadati > Pseudomonadota > Betaproteobacteria > Burkholderiales > Comamonadaceae > Variovorax > Variovorax humicola. Next base: position 104,758 of record NZ_JBBKZV010000006.1, read on the forward strand.
CGTTCGCAGAGCAGGCCCGCAGCACCTCGGCGGCGCTTGGGTTGTCCAGCAGGGCGAGCAGCAGGTGTTCCACGGTGATGAACTCGTGGCGCTGCTGCCTGGCTTCGACGAAGGCCATGTGCAGGCTGACTTCCAGTTCTTGGGCAATCATGTGATTTCCTTTTTGCCTTGCTGTAAATATGTTCGATATGGGTTGGATTGCAATTTATTCAACGGGTTCGCTGACGCACTGCAAAGGGTGGCCTGCCTGGGCCGCCGCCTCCATCACCTGATTCACCTTGGTAGCCGCCAGGTCGCGCGAGAACACCCCGCACACGCCTCGGCCATCGAGGTGGATCTTGAGCATGATCTGGGTCGCGGTCTCGCGGTCCTTGTTGAAGAATTCCTGGATAACGACGATCACGAACTCCATCGGGGTGTAGTCGTCGTTCAGCATCACCACCTGGTACATCTGCGGAGGTGCTGTTTTCTGCGGGCGCCGTTCCAGCACGACCGCGTCGCCGTCGTCGCGCGCCGGCTTCGTGACCGGCGGCGTTTTCGGAGTCGAGGGGATTCTGGTTGCCATGAAAATCATTCTATAGATCGAGCAAGCGCCATGCCGGCGCAACAGGAATTGGTGGCGTCTTCCCGACAAAACAAGGCCGCCCCACTGTGAAAGACGGCACGGCACACGGGTGCACGGCACAAAAAAACCCTGGTGCCTTCCGGACACCAGGGTCTGGACGTTGCCGGGCCCGAAGGCGCCAGCCGTCGAAATCACATGTGGTCGATCATTACCTGGCCAAAGCCCGAGCAACTCACCTGCGTGGCGCCGTCCATCAGGCGGGCGAAGTCGTAGGTGACCTTTTTGCTCGCGATCGACTTCTCGATCGACTTGATGATCAGGTCGGCTGCTTCCTTCCAGCCCATGTGGCGCAGCATCATTTCGGCGGAAAGGATCTCGGACCCGGGGTTCACATAGTCCTTGCCGGCGTACTTGGGCGCCGTTCCGTGGGTGGCCTCGAACATGGCGACGGTGTCGCTCAGGTTCGCACCGGGGGCGATGCCGATACCGCCGACCTGGGCCGCCAGGGCGTCGGAGATGTAGTCGCCATTCAGGTTCAGCGTGGCGACCACCGAGTATTCGGCCGGGCGCAGCAGAATCTGTTGCAGGAACGCATCGGCGATGCTGTCCTTGACGGTGATTTCCTTGCCGGTCTTTGGATTCTTGAACTTCATCCACGGACCGCCGTCGACGAGTTCGGCCCCGAATTCCTTGGCCGCGAGGTTGTAAGCCCAGTCACGGAAGCCACCTTCAGTGAACTTCATGATGTTGCCTTTGTGCACGATGGTCACGCTTGGCTTGTCATTGTCGATCGCATATTGCAGGGCCTTGCGCACCAGGCGTTCGGTGCCTTCGCGCGAAACCGGTTTGACGCCAATGCCCGAAGTATTCGGGAAGCGGATTTTCTTGACGCCGAATTCCTCTTGCAGGATCTTGATGAGTTTCTTGGCTTTTTCGCTTTCGGCTTCGAATTCGATGCCGGCATAAATGTCTTCCGAGTTTTCACGGAAGATCACCATATTGGTCTTGTGCGGCTCTTTCACCGGACTGGGCACGCCTTGAAAATACTGCACGGGGCGCAGGCACACATAAAGATCCAGTTCCTGGCGCAATGCGACATTGAGCGACCGAATGCCACCGCCGACCGGCGTGGTCAGCGGGCCCTTGATGGAAACCACGTAGTCGCGCACGGCGTGCAGAGTTTCCTCGGGGAGCCACACGTCCGGACCGTAGACCTTGGTCGACTTTTCGCCGGCGTAAACCTCCATCCACTGGATTTTCTTCTTGCCGCCGTAGGCCTTGGCCACCGCCGCATCCACCACCTTGATCATCACTGGCGTGATATCGAGACCGGTACCATCTCCTTCGATAAACGGAATGATGGGTTGGTCGGGCACATTCAGGGAATTGTCGGCGTTGACCGTGATCTTCTGGCCTTCGGTCGGGACTTTGATGTGCTGATAGCTGGGCATGTGGGCGAAAGCTCCGGAGGATGATGGAGAGTGGTGACGAGGAGACAGTGTGTTGTTTCCCGTCGGCTGAATGGCCGTAGAATTTTAGACGCAACCGGCAAAGGCTAAACATCTGTCAACCGCAGATAAGGCGCCTTCGTTGTTGGCAGACCTTCTGCTGGCCGGGAGGCGTTTTCAAACCATCCATGAGGAATTCAGTAATGAGCAAGATTCTCGCAGTCATGATCGCCGGCCTGTTCGCAGCTGGTGCGTACGCCCAAAACCCGGCCGGTACTTCCGCTGAGCAAGGCAACGCCACCAATAGCAAGTCGCAGCAACGTGCCGAGGCCAGGAAGGACTCGAAGCCACAAGGCCAGGTGAAGGCTCCCGCCGGCGACATCGCCAAGACGCCTGAAGGCGGCGCGATCGGCACCGACAAGGCAGCCATGTCCGGCGAAGCGCGTGCCCAAACGCGAGACACCCGCCGCACCAACAAGGACGGCACCAAGAAGCGCCGTTCGACCCAAGGCGGTACGCCTGACATGGCGGGCGCGAAGTAATTCGTATCTGTGCCTTTCGAAAGCGCCCCTCGGGGCGCTTTTCTTTTTCCGACACCCATGCGCCCTGGGCGAGGCACTCGCCCGGGCGCCAGCACAAAGCGGCTGTTCAGCACACGATGTAAGCTTCGCAGCCCGCACGGACATCTGGTTCCGCGGACATTTTTGTGACCGACCTGCCTGTTTTACGCCCAGAGTTTCCTATGTTCCAGCGTCTTCTTGCATTGCTTGCCCTGTCGTTGTCGGCCCTGTCACCCGCCCTGGCACAAGAGCCGCAGATGAATCTGCAGCGCGTTCGGCTGACTGCGGGCATGTACCAGATTGATGCCCAAGTCGCGCTGCAACCGCGCGAACGCGAGATTGGACTGATGTTCCGCAAGGAAATGCCGCAACAGGAAGGGATGCTGTTCGTGTTCGAGGAGCCGTCCACCCAGTGTTTCTGGATGAAAAACACGATCCTGCCTCTCACCGCCGCCTTTGTGGGCGATGACGGGCGCATCGTGAACCTCGTCGACATGCAGCCGCAAACCACCAACACGCACTGCTCCGAGGCGCCGGTGCGCTATGTGCTCGAGATGAACCAGGGCTGGTTCGCGAAGAAGAACATCAAGAAGGGCACCAAGCTTGGCGGCGCCCCATTCGAGGCACATCGCTGATCCCCTCGCCCACAAAAAAAGCCGACCCGCGGGTCGGCTTTTTTTGTGCGGTCTTCGGGTCAACCGAAGTTCTTTGCCGCGAAATCCCAGTTGACCAGCTTCGCCAGGAAAGCCTCGACGAACTTCGGGCGCAGGTTGCGGTAGTCAATATAGTAGGCGTGCTCCCAGACGTCGATGGTCAGCAGCGCCGTGTCGGCGGTGGTCAACGGCGTACCGGCAGCGCCCGTGTTCACGATGTCGACGGTGCCGTCAGGCTTTTTCACCAGCCAGGTCCAGCCCGAACCGAAGTTGCCGACAGCCGACTTGGTGAAGGCTTCCTTGAACGCATCGAGGCTACCCCACTTGGCATCGATCGCCTTGGCCAGTGCGCCGGTGGGAGCGCCGCCGCCCTGCGGCTTCATGCAGTTCCAGAAGAAGGTGTGGTTCCAGATCTGCGCGGAGTTGTTGTAGATGCCGCCACTGGACTTCTTGATGATCTCTTCGAGCGTCATGGACTCGAACTCGGTGCCCTTCTGAAGATTGTTCAGGTTCACCACGTAGGCGTTGTGATGCTTGCCGTAGTGGTACTCGAGCGTTTCCTTCGAATACTCGGGGGCCAGCGCATCCATTGCATACGGCAGCGGAGGAAGTACGTGTTCCATGTTTTGACTCGTGAGTTGGTTGTGGGAGTCGAGCATTCTAGAAAGGATTGCCGCGCTTCACGTCGGACGGGGGCGCTTCCCCTCAGCCTGCATCGACCGTCATCGCGACAGTCCCATCCGCCAGACGCGCGCGCACCGCATCGCCGGGCGCAAGTTGTCGCGCGCTCGTGATCGCATGCCCTTCCTCATCGGTCAGCCACGCGTAGCCACGCTGCAACACGAGGGCCGGGTCGAGCAGTTGCAATCGATCGCCGATTCGCTCGAGCCGGTCTCGCCGCTGCGCCAGCGAACGCGCCAGTTTCAACGGCAACTCATCTTGCAATGCCCGCTGTGCATGGGCCAGCCGCTCTGTTTTCGAGACCACCGCATAGTGCAGTCGCTGGGCCTGATGGGCCAGGCCCAGGCGCTGTCGTGCGACCAGGCCAGAGGGCCGTCCGAGTCGACTCGCAGCCAGGTCGAGTTGCTGGCCAAGCACGTCAAGCCGGCGGTCGAGCGCGTCGCCAAGTCTCTCGTCGATGAGGTCGAGCGCTTCCAGCCAGAGCATCTGCGGGGAGGCCGCAAGTTCGGCTGCAGCCGTTGGCGTAGGTGCGCGTACGTCGGCGCAAAAATCTGCAATGGTGAAGTCGGTTTCATGCCCGACGCCGCTCACGACCGGCACTGGACTTTTCACGATCGTGCGCGCCAATGCCTCGTCATTGAAGGCCCAGAGGTCCTCGATGGAACCCCCGCCGCGTACCAGCAAGATGACATCGGGCGCGGGTGCCAGCGCGTAGAGCGCGTGCAGCGCCGCGACCAATTCGGCCGGCGCCTGCGCACCCTGCACGGCTGCCGGCGCCAGCGCCACTTCGATGTGCGGCGCGCGCCGACGCAACGCCGTCACGACGTCGTGCAACGCGGCTGCGCCTAGCGACGTCACCAGTCCGATACGCGTCGGCATCATGGGCAGCGGGCGCTTGCGGGCGGGGTCGAACAGGCCTTCGGCCTCAAGACGCGCCTTGCGCTGCAGAAACTGCTCGAACAGCGCACCTTGGCCGGCGCGGCGCAGGCTCTCCACCACCAGTTGCAAGTCGCCGCGAGGCTCGTACACCGCAAGGCGGCCGCGCACCTCAACCTGGTCGCCATCGCGCGGATTGAAGTCGAGCAGGCTTGCCGCGCGCCGGAACATCGCGCAGCGCAACTGGCCCGCCTCATCTTTCAACGAGAAGTAGCAGTGGCCGCTCGAGGCCCTTGAGAAGCCTGAAATCTCACCGCGCACGGTAACGGGGTTGAATCGCGCGTCGAGCGCGTCGGCGACGGCGCGACACAGCGCGCCAACCCGCCAGACACGTGGGCCGGACGGTGAGTTCTCACTAATTTCATTCATGCCGAACCCACGGAAAAGCAAGTTGGCCTGGTGATTGCTCCACAGCCGCGTGCACCAAGCGTGGGCAAGCCACCCATGTAGCCACACGCACATACGCCGCCGTGCAAGTCATTGATTTTATGGAAGAAAACGCTGCTCAAAATTAAGTCGATCTAGCGGGAGCCCCTGTTCATGCGGCTCCAGATGTCTTTCCAACGCGGTTACTCACAAAGTTGTCCACAGAAACTGTGCGTCGCGTCTTACAGGGTTGGCGCTCCCTTGCAAGCTCGGTCGCTCGGAGATAATCGCGCCGAATTTCGCAATCCACCCGGCCGGAGAATCATTTGTTATCGATCATAGTTGCCGCGGGCTGGCCGATTTGGCCATTGCTCGCTTGCTCGGTGCTGGCGCTTGCGCTGGTGATCGAGCGTTTCGTCAACCTCAAGACTGTTCGTGTCCTTCCACCCAAGCTGCTTGACGAAGCCATCACGGTATCGCACTCCTCGATTCCCGGGCCGGATGTGGTGACCAAGCTGGAACAGAATTCCGCGCTCGGACAAGTATTGGCCTCGGGCTTCCGGGCGCTCAACGCGAACCCGCGCTGCACGGAGGACGATCTCCGTGCCGCCATGGAAGCAGCGGGTCGCACGGTCGCGCACAAGTTGGAGCGCTGGTTGCCGGCAATGGCCACCATCGCCTCCGCAGCGCCCTTGCTGGGCCTGCTCGGCACGGTGATCGGCATGATCGAGATTTTCGGCTCGCAGTCGCCCGCCAGTGGCGGCGTAGGGTCGGGCAACCCGGCACAACTTGCGCACGGCATTTCGATTGCGCTTTACAACACGGCTTTCGGCCTGATCGTCGCGATTCCGACGCTGATCTTCTGGCGATACTTCCGTACACGCGTCGACGAATACCTGTTGAATCTCGAACTTGCCGGTGAGCGTTTCGCGCGTCACTTGAACGCGCTGAGGAAATAATTCCGATGCGCCCTCTTTCCGTGTATTCGCTGCCCCCTGACGGGGCCGCGGCCTCCTTGGGGCGGCCCGGTGGAGACTTGTCATGACGCGCGACCGCATGCACTTTCGCCACGGCGCGCGCGACGAGCCCGAGATCAACCTCATCCCGTTCATCGACGTTCTGCTGGTGGTGCTGATCTTCCTGATGCTGTCCACCACCTACAGCAAGTTCACCGAGATGCAGTTGCGCCTGCCGGTGGCCGACGCGGACGCGCAACGCGACTACCCGAAGGAAATCATCGCAGCCGTATCGGCAGATGGTCGCTACTCGATCAACAAGACCATCCTGCCCGATCGCAGCGTGGAAACGGTGGCCGCCGCGCTCGCCTCCGCCTCCCGTGGCGGCAAGGACTCCGTGGTGGTCATCAGCGCCGACGCCAACGCCTCGCATCAATCGGTGATCACGGTAATGGAAGGGGCACGCCGCGCCGGCCTGATGCAAATTACGTTCGCGACGCAGTCCGCTGCGCAAGCCGGGCGCTGAGCCTTGGATTTGCAGCGGGCATGGCTGGCACGCGGGCCGCTGGCGTGGCTGCTGTGGCCGGTCTCGTTGCTATTTGGCGCAATTGCGACGGTGCGACGGTGGCTGTACCGGATTGGCGTCTTGGGCACCGAGCGCGTCGGCGTCCCGGTGCTGATCGTCGGCAACGTGATCGCAGGTGGCTCGGGCAAGACGCCCGTGGTGCTCGCCCTGGTCCGCTATTTGCGCGCGCGCGGCGTCGAGGTTGGCGTCATCTCGCGCGGCTACGGCCGCAAGACGAATGATTGCCGCGAAGTCCTGCCCGGCGCCGACCCGCGCGATGTTGGCGATGAAGCGGCGCTGACGCACCGCCTGACAGGCGTGCCGGTGTTCGTCGCCGGAAAGCGCATCGAGGCCGCGCGCGCGTTGCTGCAACGGTACCCACGGACCGGGCTGATCGTGAGCGACGACGGCCTGCAGCACCTGGCGCTGGCGCGTGACATCGAGATCTGTGTGTTCGACGACCGCGGCACCGGCAACGGATGGCTGCTGCCAGCCGGGCCATTGCGCGAACACTGGCCGCGCCGCTGCGACCTGGTCCTGCACACGGGCGCGCGCCCCGCATTTGCCGAAGGCTACCGGGCGCAACGCACATTGGCGGACTATGCATTGCGCAACGACGGCAGCCGCATCCCGCTTGCGGAGTTGGCCAGGCAGCGGGTCATTGCGTTGGCAGCCATTGCAAAGCCCGAGGCCTTTTTCGAGATGCTGCGCACCCGTGGCATCCAACCGGAGCGCTGCGAGCCATTGCCTGACCACTACGACTTCGACGGCTGGAATCGTCCGCCCGGCGAGACTCATCGCCTCGTCTGCACCGAGAAAGACGCCGTGAAGCTGTGGCGCATTGCGCCCGATGCTCTGGCCGTGCCGCTGGTGTTCACACCCGAACCTGCGTTCTTCATCGCGCTCGACGCAAAGCTATCATCGGTCGATGGACACCAAGTTGCTTGAATTGCTGGTCTGCCCCGTGACCAAGGGGCCGCTGACCTGGAACCCGGAGAAGCAGGAGCTCTCGTCCCGCACCGCGCGTCTTGCCTATCCGGTACGCGACGGCATTCCGGTGTTGCTGGAGAACGAGGCGCGAACTCTTTCCGACGACGAGTTGGGGCTTTGAGCAGCACGGGACCACTCCCGGGCGCTGCAGCTTCTGCTGGAGTTCTCGACGACACCATGCAGGTGCCCGCCGCGGGCATCCGTTTTGTCGTGCTCATTCCCGCACGGCTGGCATCAACCCGCCTGCCGGACAAGCCGCTGGCCGATATCGGCGGCATTCCCATGGTGGTTCGGGTTGCGCAGCGCGCACGTCTGTCCAGCGCGGCGCGCGTCGTCGTCGCCGCCGACGACGCGCGCATCATGGACGCCTGCCGGACCCACGGCGTCGAAACTCTCCTGACCCGCACGGACCACGTGAGCGGAAGTGACCGGCTGGCCGAGGCCTGCGTCTTGCTCGGGCTGGCCGACGATGAAATCGTGGTCAACGTACAGGGAGACGAGCCGCTGATCGATCCATCCTTGATCGACGCCGTGGCGATCACGCTCGCCAATGAACCCGGCGCGTCGATGAGCACCGCCGTGCACGCCATCGACTCGATAGAGGACTTCCTGAATCCGAATGTGGTGAAGGCCGTGCTGGACGCGCGGGGCCACGCGCTCTACTTCAGCCGGGCACCGATACCGTGGTGGCGCGACGGCTTTGCCAGCCAGCCCCTGAAAGCGCTGCCCTCGCCTGCGCCGCTGCGGCACATCGGCATCTACGGCTATCGCGCAGGATTTGTGCGCCAGTTTCCGAGCTTGCCGCCGGCGCCTGTCGAGTCACTCGAAGCGCTCGAGCAATTGCGCGCGATGTGGCATGGTCATCGGATCGCAGTGCACGTGAGCGACCACGCGCCGGGTCCGGGCGTCGACACGCCCGAAGACCTGGTGCGAGTACGCGCCCGCATCGCCGCGATCTCGTAGCCGGCACCGGTTTTTCCGGGCGGGCGCGGGCAAAAGCCCATGCTATCCTCGAAGCAATACGGCCCAGCCCTGCCCGAAGCGGCATGCGCGCGGCGTCGATAAATATCCTAAAGAACCCTTTCGAGGACACCATGAGACTGATTTTGTTGGGCGCCCCCGGGGCAGGTAAAGGCACGCAGGCGACTTTCATCTGCAAAAGGTATGGCATTCCGCAAATCTCGACCGGGGACATGCTGCGCGCCGCGGTCAAGGCCGGCACGCCGCTCGGGCTGCAAGCCAAGTCGGTCATGGAATCCGGCGGACTGGTCAGCGATGACCTGATCATCAACCTCGTCAAGGAACGCATCTCGCAGCCGGACTGCGCCAACGGCTTCCTGTTCGACGGCTTTCCCCGCACCATTCCGCAAGCCGAGGCCATGAAGGCCGCAGGCGTCAAGCTCGACTACGTGCTGGAGATCGAGGTCCCCTTCTCCGACATCATCGAACGCATGAGCGGCCGCCGCTCGCACTCCGCATCGGGCCGCACCTATCACGTGAAGTTCAATCCACCGAAGGTAGAAGGCATCGACGACGTGACCGGCGAGCCGCTGATCCAGCGCCCCGATGACAACGAAGAAACCGTGCGCCATCGGCTCGATGTGTACAGCCAGCAAACCCGTCCGCTGGTGAACTACTACGCCAACTGGGCCAATGCCGAGCCTGCGCTCGCGCCCAAGTACCGCGCCATCGCTGGCGTTGGCAGCGTGGAAGACATTACGCAGCGCGCATTCGCGGCCCTCGGCAGTTGATGGTCACGCGGGGCGCTCGAGTGCCCCGCCGCTGATACGGCGCATCATTGCGGCGTCGAACGACACAGCAGCAATTCCACTATCAGCGCGATCCGCGCCTTGACCGGACTCAGCAAGCCGGCATCACGCAGTGCATCGCCGGGCTTTGGCAGGATGCGACCACCGCTGCAACGTGTGGCCCGCAACACGGCAATGCCGGCTGCCTGCGCTCTCATCGCCGCTGCTTCGAGTTCGTGATGCAGCGTTCCGTTGCCCGTCGCGGCCACTACCAGACCTTCGGCGCTGCCTGCGCGTGCGGCCTGAAACTCCTGGACCAGCGCATCAACGATCGCGCCGCTCGCGCCGGCGTGGCTCACGATGATCTCTACGCGAGGCGCAGTGGCGGCACTTGCAATGGCATCGATCTCCGCCTCTGACCGCTCCGTGGTCGCCGAGGGCCAGTTCCGCACTGAGCGAACCGCGCCCTCCTCGACGTAACCGATCGGCCCGCCATCACCGGAGGAAAACGCATCGAGCCGGTAGGTGTGCACCTTTTGTACGTCGAGCGCGCCATGGATCACACCCGCGCAAACCGCCACGACGCCTGCCGCACCCGCAGTGGCAGCCACCACGACCGCGTCCCGTACGTTCTGCGGCCCATCGGGCGCCAGCGCTGTCGCTGGCCGCATCGCACAGGTCAACACAACCGGTTTGTGCGACCGCAACACCGAATGCAGGAAGAACGCCGTCTCCTCAAGCGTGTCTGTGCCATGCGTAATCACGATGCCAGCGACGTCGGGTTGTGCCAGCCAATGCGTGCAACGCGCGGCAAGGCGCTGCCAGACCGCGAAGTCCATGTCCTTGCTGTCGACCTGCGCCACCTGCTCGGCATGCAGTGCGACGCCGGGCACCTCGATGCCGCCCAGCAACTCCGCCACGCCAACTTCCGCCGCCGTGTAGCCGATGTTGTCGCCCGGCTTGGCGGCCTTCCCCGCAATGGTGCCCCCTGTGCCGAGCACCACCACACGCCTGGACTCCTTCGCTGCCGTGCTCGCCACCATGCTTGCCAACTTTCAGAAACTGGTTAAAAATACAGCTACTGGATATTCAGCCAGTGCCGTGAGGAGTCAAGCGCATGCTCAACCTGTCGAACTTTGCCGTCAAGCTTACCGCCCGCCAGCAGCAGATCCTGGACCTGATCCAGAGCGCCATTGCACGCACCGGCGCACCGCCCACGCGCGCCGAAATCGCGGCGGAGCTGGGCTTCAAGTCCGCCAACGCGGCCGAAGAGCATTTGCAGGCGCTTGCGCGAAAGGGCGTCATCGAACTGGTCAGCGGCACCTCGCGCGGCATCCGCTTGAAGGGCGATGTCCTGCGCGCAATCAACGAAACGCGCTCCAGCCAGTATTCACTTGGCTTGCCCGGCATGGCGCAACTCGCGCTTCCGCTGATCGGCCGTGTCGCGGCAGGCTCACCCATCCTCGCGCAGGAACACATCGACCAAACCTACTACGTGGAGAACACGTTGTTCCAGCGCCAGCCCGATTACCTCCTCAAGGTACGCGGCATGTCGATGCGCGACGCCGGCATCATGGACGGGGACTTGCTCGCCGTGCAGTCCACCAAGGAAGCGCGAAACGGCCAGATCGTCGTCGCGCGCATTGGCGACGAAGTCACTGTCAAGCGACTCCGGCGCAACAAGAATGTTATTGAGCTGCACGCCGAAAACCCCGACTACCCGACGATCATTGTCCAGCCGGGTGAGCCCTTCGAAATCGAAGGCTTGGCCGTCGGCCTGATCCGCAACACGATGTTGATGTAGCCACCTTAACGAATGCACCAGGTGGCGGGCGTATGGCGACGAGGCCATCACCCTGTTGCAGTCGACCGAAGAAATCCTGCCTGTGTTCAACCTCACTATCTGGAGTTCACATGGGAATCGCTTTTCTGACCTTGGCTGAAATCTTCACGCCCCTGCAATCGCTGGCCAACCGTTGGATGCCAACGCGCCGCGCACAGCGCACGAGGGCGCTGCGCTACGTGGCGATTCGCCCCGGGTGCATGGCCCGCACAACCGCGACCAAGGGAGCATCGGCCGCCAGGCCGCTGCGGGTGATACGCGTTCTGGATACGCAGCGCACAGCCGGTGGCACGGGCCGCGTAGTCATCTCGGGCCGTATGGCCGATGTCTGCGCCGAGCTCGATCGGCTCGCCGCCCTGGAGGCCGCGGACGATGCAAGGCGCCTGATGCATTGACGTGGCAAAGGCGGGAACGCGCGGCCGCAGAGGGTGCAAGGCACAATAACGTGCCATGAATATCGTGATCCTCGACGACTACCAGGATGCGGTGCGTAAATTGCGCTGCGCCTCCAAGCTCGACGCCTATGCCGCCAAGGTCTATACCAATACAGTCAAGGGCATCGGCCAATTGTCAGTGCGTCTGAAAGATGCCGACGTGATCGTGCTGATTCGCGAGCGTACGCAGATCTCGCGGCAACTGGTCGAGAAACTGCCCAAGCTCAAGCTCATTTCACAAACAGGCCGGGTGGGCAGCCACATCGACGTGAATGCATGCAGCGAACTGGGCGTCGCGGTGGCCGAAGGCAGCGGTTCGCCGCTTGCCCCGGCCGAGTTGACCTGGGCATTGATCATGTCCGCGATGCGCCGCCTGCCGCAGTACATCAGCAATCTCAAGCATGGCGCGTGGCAGCAGTCCGGCCTCAAATCGGCTTCGATGCCGCCGAACTTCGGCCTGGGGTCCGTGCTCAAGGGCAAGACGCTTGGTATCTGGGGTTATGGGCGGATCGGGCAACTGGTCGCGCGCTACGGACAGGCCTTCGGCATGCAGGTCATTGTCTGGGGCCGTGAAGCAAGTTGCGCGAAGGCGCGGTCAGACGGACTGCAAGTCGCGGCAAGCCGCGAGGCACTCTTCGAAATGTCGGACGTGCTGTCGGTCCACTTGCGTCTGATGGACGAAACACGCGGCATTGTGACACTGGCGGACTTGTCGCGGATGAAGCCAACTGCCTTGTTCGTGAACACGTCGCGTGCTGAGTTGGTCGAGCCCGACGCGCTACTCGCCGCGCTCAATCGCGGCCGGCCCGGCCTCGCCGCAATCGACGTGTTCGAAAGCGAACCACCTCTGCAGGGACACGCGCTGTTGCGACTCGAGAACTGCATCTGCACCCCGCATATCGGCTACGTGGAGCAAGAGAGCTACGAGCTCTATTTCGGCCAGGCGTTCGACAACGTCGCAAGCTTCATCAAAGGCAATCCGACCAACATCGTCAATCCTGGCGCACTGCAGGTTCGCCGTTGAGTCGGGCCCCGCTCCCCGCCTCACTCTGGGCGTTGCTGGCGGGTAATTTCGTTATCGGTACCGGTGTCATGCTCGTCGCCGGCACGCTGAACGAAATCAGTGGGTCATTCGGCGTGAGCGTTTCGGCGGCGGGCCAGTTGATGACCGCGGGCGCGTTGGTTGTCTGCTTCGGAGCGCCGCTGCTTGCGGCGCTCGTAGCGGGCTGGGACCGACGCATGCTTCTTGCGCTGACCATGGTTTGGTATGGGGTCTGCCATGTGGCCGCGGCCCTGATGCCCAGCTATTTCGAGCTGCTGGTGGTGCGCATGCTGACGATGCTTGCCCCGGCCATCTTTACGGCGCAAGCCGCGGCATCGGCGGGCATGCTGGTGCCGCCCGATCAACGCGGCCGGGGCGTGACCTTCGTCTTCCTGGGTTGGTCGATGGCGTCGGTACTGGGGCTGCCGCTGGGTGCCTGGCTTGGCGGCCACTACGGCTGGCGCGCTGCGTTCCTCGTCATCGCCGTTGCCGCAATCTGCAGCGCCGCCTGGATCTGGTCGACGATGCCGACCGGTGTTCGCCCCGCTGCACTCACGCGCGCAGCCTGGGCGCGGGTCTTCAAGAGTCCTGCGTTGATGGGAGTGGTGACGGTCACCGCACTGCAAAGCACCGGCCAGTTCGTGGTGTTCGCCTACTTTGCACCGCTGCTGAAGCAGCAACTCGGTGCGGACGCGACGCAGCAAAGCTTCATGTGGGCCTGGTTTGGCGCATGCGGACTCGTCGGCAATATCCTGGTCAGTCGCTACATCGACCGCATTGGCGCCGGCAGAGCGGCGCTGTTGACCACCGCGCTCATGGCAACGAGTCTGTTGCTGTGGCCGCTGGGCGTCAATTTTGTGGTGTTCGCATTGGTGGTGATGCCTTGGGGGCTCGGCTGCTTTGCGGCCAACTCGGCTCAACAGGCACGGCTGGTCGGCCTGGCGCCGGCAATGGCTGCGGGCTCGGTGGCGCTCAACAGTTCGGGCATGTTCATCGGGCAGGCAATTGGCGCCGCCACCGGAGGGTGGCTGCTGGCGCACGATGCTGCAAGCTGGATGCATTGGGCCGGCTTGGGCGCGATGCTGGTCGCCATGACCCTCAGCATCGCGGTCGACCGCTTGCCGCGGCCCGCTTGATTGACCCAGGATTTGACTGGGGGACCGAGGACGCCGCGCTCAGTCAGCGCTTGATGATGCGTGGCGCGATCGCCGCCTCGGTCTCGGGATCGAACAATTCGAAATCAATGACGTGCGGATCGGTCGGAGCCGGGGCCGTCGCCGCGGGCTCGATCGGCGCCGCGAGAGTTTCGAACGCGGTCTTGTCGAACTGCGCGAGATCCATGTCGACAGCCGGCTCAAGCTGCGACGGCTCGACCGGGCTCATCTCGGTTTCAGCAAGCAGGCCGTCGTCGATGCCGCCATAGATCGAGGGAAACGGTTCCACCGGCGGCCTTGGGGCGGTCACCGCAGGCGCAACAGGAGCCGACGCAACCGGCATCATCACGGTCGGTTCGGTCGTCAGCGTGGCGCGCGCAGTGGGCTGCATATCGTGGCTGAAGGTGTCGACGAACGGAATAGGCGTGATCGGTGCGGGCGCCGTATCGGGGTCGACGACTTCCTTGGCGATCGCGTAGAGCAGCAGCAGTTCCTGGTATGCGGCAAGGTCGAAGGCCTCATCCTCATGCACACCTGGCTTGCGAAACACCAGTTCCTCGATGAGCGCGAGCGTGCCGGCGGTCGGCCACTGCGATTCGATACGGGCGAGCGCGCTGCGGTAGTGCTCCAGGCCGCGGCCGCCGAGCGAGAATTCGTCGAACTCGGGGACCTCGGCATTGAACGCACGCTCGAAGTCGGTCGCCAGTTGGGCGTATTCCTCGCGGCGCCCCAGGGCGTGGTAGATCTTGAACAGGTCAAGGTACGCCAATGCGCTGGTGCCCGGATTGGCCGCGATGTGCTCGACCAGCACTGCAATGGCCTGGTCGTGCTGACCAAGCGACAGGAAGAAATCCGACTGCTGCTGCACGTCGAACAGTTCCTCGGTATTGACCGGACGCGTCGCCGCGACCTCGATGGGGGCAACGACCGGGACACCGGTCGGGCCGTAGGTCGTGTCGGCGTTGGTCGCTGCCAGCAATGCAACATGGCGCGGATCGAGTTCTCGACCTCCCAAGGGCGCACGCTGTGTTGGCTCGTGCTCGTCGTCGTCTTCCTCGTCGAACTTGCTGTCTGCTGGCAGCACCGTCTTGCCGCCACCGCTTACCGGACGCGGCTCGGTGCCCTCACCCCACCAGGCCGGCGCGGTGGCGCGACGCGACAGGCGCCAGAGCAATCCGATCGCCAGCAATGCCAGGGCCAGCAGCCCAACAAGCGCATAGACCAGCGGATTGCGATAGCGGCTCTCGCGCGCATCGGCCAGTTCGCTTCGCATCTCGAGCAGGGCGCGCTGGTTCTGCGCAGTTTGTTCGCGCAGGGCAGCCAGAGTCGCTTCAAGCGTTTGAATACGCTGGGATTCGCGTTGCGCGTCCTCCGGTGGTGCCGCGAGCGCACGCCATTGAGCTGCGGCCTGGGCACGCTTGGCGAGATCCTCGGTCGCGGGCAACGCCAATTGGGACGAAGTCTTCAGGCTGCCTTCGCGCGACAGCGCTGGCTCGAGTGCCTCGATCTTCAGGCGCGGACCTGCGGGAGGCGCTTCGACGCGGGCTGCGGGTGCCGGCGGCGGTGCGACCAGCAGCGCGGGTGCAGCTACTGCAGGTGGGCGCGCCGGCGGCGGCGCAGGGCGGACCACCGGCGCCTGGGCGGCGATGATGCGGCGGGACGGACGCGCTGCCGGGACGGGCGCTTCTCCGGCATCTTCAGCGCGAGGACGTGGCGGCGGAGCCCGACGAACCGGGGCCGACGATCCTGCACCCGATCCGGACCCACTGCCGCCCACGCCGCGCGACGCACGCCCGCTGCGCTCCCCACCCGCCGAATCCATCGACGAACCGGCAGATGGCAATGGCGTCGCCGCAAACCGCGACGTGGAGGGCAAGCTCGCAGTTTCCACCGGCACATCCGCCAGCAGGACGAAGGTACGATTCGAGCGCGAATCGCAGCCGGCGCGAACGGTGACGTTGACCACCGGCTCTTCGATCGGAACGGTTGATCGCACATGCAAACGCGGGGCGTTCGCCGATGCACCCGGCTCAAGGGATAAAGTCACACGCTTGTCGTCGATGCGTGTATCGCCCTGCACAACGTCGCCTTCGAGGCACAACGCATTTCCACTTTCACTGTCCCCGAGCGTCAGCGGAATCACCAGATCGAGCGGTTTGCCGATCCACGCCGCACCTTGCGGGCGGCCGATCGTCAATGCGAACGATGGGAATGCGAGCCCCAACAGGATCAGGGTTGCCGCGGTGCGTTGATGTTTCAAGATTGGGCGGACACTTTGCAATCTAAAGTAAACACATTCTGACACGCTGATACACCAAATTCTTTCATCAGGAGACTTTTATCAAATGACCGTGAATTTTTCCAATGTCGCCATTGTGGGTGCTGGCGCAATGGGGCGGGGTATCGCCCAGATGGCCGCTCAGGCCGGCAGCAAGGTGTTGCTTGTCGACAGCATGCCCGGTGCCGCTGAACGGGCGTTGGCCACGCTTGCGGAGCAATGGAGAAAATTGCACGACAAGGGCCGGCTCGAAGCGACTGAGCGCGATGCACTCATTGCAAGGATTCATGCAGTCTCAACGACCCGTGAACTGGTCCATTGCGATCTGGTGATTGAGGCAATCATCGAAGACCTTGAGGTGAAACGCCAATTGTTTCGCGAACTGGAGGAAATCGTCTCGCCTTCAACGGTGTTGGCGACCAACACCTCGTCGCTATCTGTAACCGCAATCGCCAAGGCATTGAGGAACCCCGAGCGCTTCGCCGGCTTTCATTTCTTCAACCCGGTTCCATTGATGAAAGTGGTCGAGGTCGTCGCCGGATTCAAGACGGCCAACGAGGTTTGCGCGCGCCTGGCCGGCTATGCGCAGCAGATGGGACACCAAGCGGTACAGGCACAGGACACGCCGGGCTTCATCGTGAATCACGCGGGCCGTGCCTATGGCACCGAGGCGCTGCGCATTGCCGGTGAAGGCGTGGCCGATTTCGCGACCATCGACCGCATCCTGAAGGACCAGGCCGGCTTCAAGCTTGGACCGTTCGAGTTGCTCGACCTGACCGGGCTGGACGTGTCGCATCCGGTAATGGAGTCGATCTACCGTCAATACTACGAAGAGCCTCGTTATCGCCCGAGCGCGATCGCAGCCCAGCGCGTGGCAGCCGGTGTGTTTGGCCGCAAGTCTGGAGAGGGTTTCTATCGTTACCCTGAAGGCGTCATGCAGGTAGCTGCCGAGCCTCCGACACCGGTCGTCGACACGCTCCCGTCGTTCTGGATCTCGCCACGCGCCTCGCGCCGTGCCGAACTGATCAAGCTGGTACATGAACTCGGCGGGCAGATCGAGTCGGGCGCAACCCCCTCCTCGGCCGCGCTGATCCTCGTGGCACCGCTTGGCTTCGACGTGACCACCGTGGCCGCAGTCGAACGCCTCGACGCCACGCGCACCGTCGGCATCGACATGCTGGTCGACGACACCACCACCAAGCGGCGCGTGCTGGCCACCAATCCGGCCACCCGCATCGACATGCGCAACGCAGCACATGCGCTGTTTGCGCGCGACGGCAAGGCCGTGAGCGTGATTCGCGACAGTGGCGGCTTCGTCACGCAACGCGTGATCGCAGCCATCGTGAACGTCGCCGCCGACATGTGCCAGCAGCGCGTAAGCACACCGGCCGATCTTGAAACCGCGGTGACGCGCGGACTCGGCTATCCGCAAGGGCCTCTGGCGATGGGCAACCTCTACGGTCCCACCAACATCCTCGAAGTACTGTTCAACCTGCAGACCGTCTATGGCGATCCGCGTTATCGCCCCAGCCCGTGGTTGCGCCGCCGCGGTGCGCTGGGCCTGAGCATGTTGCACGAAGAGGAATAGAAAGATCCCATGACCGCAGAGCTCAAGAGCCGCACCGAAGGCCAGACCATGGTGCTGACGATCTCCAACCCGTCGATGCGCAATGCGCTCGGGCCGGAGATGTATGCCGCGGGCGTCGAGGCGCTGAACGGCGCGGACAACAGCAGCGACGTGCGCAACGTCGTGATCGTCGGCGAAGGCGCCTGGTTCTGCGCAGGCGGCTCGTTGCAGCGCCTGGCCGCAAACCGTGAACGTGATCCATCGGTGCAGGCTGAAAGCATCGACGGGCTGCACAACTGGATCGACTCGATCCGCGCATTTCCGAAGCCGGTGATCGCCGCCGTCGAGGGCGCGGCCGCAGGCGCGGGTTTCTCGCTCGCGCTGGCCTGCGACTTTGTGATCTCGGCACGCGATGCGGTGTTTGCCGCGTCGTACAGCAACGTCGCGCTTTCGCCCGACGGTGGCCTGAGCTGGCAACTGGCACAGATGCTGCCACGCCAGATCGCGACCGAGTGGCTCATGAACGGCGAGCGCATTTCGCCGACGCGGCTGCATGACTTGGGACTGGTCAATTCATTGACCGAACCAGGCCAGGCCCTGCAAGGCGCGCTGGCGCTGGCCGACACGCTCAGCGCGCGTGCACCCAACGCGCTGGCCAGCATCAAGGAGTTGCTCAACGAAGGCCGAGGCGCCACGCTGGTGAACCAACTTTCGCAGGAGCGCGACCACTTCGTGCGCAACCTTCACCATCCGAATGCCGGCATCGGCATTGCCGCCTTCCTCGCCAAGACGAAGCCGCACTACACGTAGCACCGGGTCGCGACAGCGACAATCCGCCCCCCTTTCAGTCGCCGACAGGACAGAACAATGGACGACCCCATTCTTACCATCGAAGAACGAGAGGCGATCAATGCTGGTCGCTGGTTCTCATCACTTTCACCCTCGCTTCGTCACGACATCCTTCGATGCGCTTTCGTCAAACGCTACAAAGACGGCGACCTGCTGGCCGCACGCGGCGATCCGCCCGAAAGCTGGATTGCCTGCGCCAAGGGCGCGGTACGCGTGAGTTCGACGGCGGTGTCGGGCAAGCAAGTCACGCTGACGTATGTGGAGCCGGGTATCTGGTTCGGCGATGTGGCGATGTTCGACGGGGACCGGCGCACGCACGATGCCTATGCGCATGGCGACACGACCACGCTGAACGTGGCGCGCGCCGATTTCCAGAAGATCCTTGCGGCGCACGTGGAACTCTACGAAGCCTTGATGCGCCTGCAGGCACGCCGCATCCGCACGCTTTTCGGGCTGGTGGAAGACCTCAACACGCTGCCCTTGCGCGCACGACTCGCAAAGCAACTGATTCACCTGGTGCGCAGCTACGGCGTGCCCAACCTGGACGACGGCAGCCAGATGCGAATCGGCCTGCAACTGGCACAGGAAGAGCTGGCGCAACTGCTTGGCGCCTCGCGCCAGCGCGTCAACCAGGAACTGAAAGTGATGGAGCGCGAGAACGCGATCCGCATCGAGCCGGCTGGGCTGGTGGTGCTCGATCGCTCTGCCTTGATGCGCATTTCCGAAGCAGACATCTGACATGACCGATTACCAGAATTTCATCGGCACCCGTGCCGTTTCGCAGCAGCATGCCTTCGACATCGATGCGCTGCGCGCCTGGCTCGAGAAGAACCTCGATGGCTTCAAGGGTCCGCTCACGATCGAGATGTTCAAGGGCGGTCAATCGAACCCGACCTACAAGCTTGTCACGCCAAGCAAGAGCTATGTGATGCGTGCCAAGCCAGGTCCGGTGGCCAAGCTGCTGCCATCGGCACATGCCATCGAACGCGAATACAAGGTAATGAGCGGCCTGGCCGGCACCGATGTCCCGGTGCCGCAGATGTATTGCCTGTGCACCGACGAAAGCGTCATCGGGCGCGCCTTCTACATCATGGAATTCATGGCCGGCCGCGTGTTGTGGGACCAGTCGCTGGCCGGCATGACGAATGCCGAACGCGGCGCGATCTATGACGAGATGAACCGCGTCATCTCTGCGCTGCACACGGTCAAGTTCGCCGAGCGCGGCCTGGCCGACTACGGCAAGCCGGGCAACTATTTCGAGCGCCAGATCGGCCGCTGGAGCAAGCAATACGTCGCCTCCATCACGCAGCCCATCCCCGAGATGGACAAGCTCATGGAATGGCTGCCCGCCAACATGCCGGACAGCGCGCGCGACGAGAAGATGACGAGCATCGTGCACGGCGACTACCGGCTCGACAACCTGATGTTCCACGCGACCGAGCCGCGTCCGATCGCGGTGCTCGACTGGGAGCTTTCCACGTTGGGGCACCCGCTCGCCGACTTCAGCTACCACTGCATGTCATGGCACATCCCGCAGGACATGGGCCGCGGCACCGGTGGGCTCGATCACAAGAGCCTCGGCATTCCAACCGAGAGCGAATACATCCGCAAGTACTGCGAGCGCACCGGCCTCACCACCCCCGAGGCGCTCGCACCCGACTGGAATTTCTATCAGGCCTACAACCTGTTCCGCATGGCCGCGATCCTGCAGGGCATTGCCAAGCGGGTCGAGGCCGGTACCGCATCGAGCGAGCAAGCCGTGGCCTCGGGCCGCGGCGCCCGCCCGATGGCGGAGATGGCCTGGGCATTTGCCCGACGTGCCTGACCCCGATTTCACCCCTGGAGACAGCAACGATGGACTTCGAATATTCGGCCAAGACGCAAGACCTGCAAAAGCGCGTGCGCGCTTTCATGGACGAACACATCTACCCGGCCGAAGGCGACTACAAGGCCGAATTGGCCGCGAACACGGCGGCAGGCAAGCGCTGGTCCGCGTTGCAGACCGTCGAGAAGGCCAAGGCCAAGGCCAAGGCCCAGGGCCTGTGGAACCTGTTCCTGCCGGTCGACAGCGCGCACGTCGCAGGCTATGCAGGCGCGGGCCTCACGAACCAGGAATACGCACCGCTCGCCGAAATCATGGGCGCGGTGACCTGGGCCAGCGAGGCGTTCAACTGCTCGGCGCCCGACACCGGCAACATGGAAACCATCGCGCGCTACGGCTCCGAAGCCATCAAGGCACGCTGGCTCAAGCCGCTGCTTGACGGCGAGATCCGCTCGGCCTTCGCAATGACCGAACCGGAAGTTGCATCGAGCGATGCCACCAACATCTCGACCCGCATCGAGCGCCAGGGCGACGAATACGTGATCAACGGCCACAAGTGGTGGATCTCCGGCGCGGCCGATCCGCGCTGCGCCGTGTACATCACCATGGGCAAGACCGACCCGGATGCGCCGAAGCATTCGCAGCAGAGCATGGTCATCGTGCCGGCCGACGCCAAGGGCATCCGCATCGTGCGCCCGCTCAACGTGATGGGCTACGACGACGCACCGCACGGCCACGTCGAGATGTACTTCGAGAACGTGCGCGTGCCTGTCGACAACATCCTGCTTGGCGAAGGCCGCGGATTCGAGATCGCACAAGGCCGCCTGGGCCCGGGACGCATCCACCATTGCATGCGCCTGATCGGTGTCGCGGAACGCGCCCTCGAACTGATGTGCAAGCGCGCCTCGTCGCGCGTCGCCTTCGGCAAGGCCGTGGCATCGCAGACCGTCACGCAGGAACGCATCGCCGAAGCCCGCTGCAAGATCGACATGGCCCGCCTGCTCACGCTCAAGGCCGCGTGGCTGATGGACGTGGCCGGCAACAAGGTCGCCAAGAACGATATCGCGATGATCAAGGTGGTCGCGCCGAGCATGGCTTGCCAGGTGATCGACTGGGCCATGCAAGTTCATGGCGGCGGCGGCATGTGCGACGACTTCCCGCTCGCCATGGCCTATGCCCACGCCCGCACGCTGCGCTTTGCGGACGGTCCGGACGAAGTGCACCGCAATGCGATCGCCAAGTGGGAACTGGGCAAGTACTCGGCCGACAAGCGCGAAGCGGACATGCCGATCACGCGCTTCTAATTGAGCTTGCTCAGAGTTTCTTCTGCATGAATACCGCAGTGCCGAAGGCAGGATCGAGTGCAAACGGCCCGAAACCTTCGCGCTCATAAGCGCGAATCGCACTGCTATTCCCCGACAACACTTCGAGCGTGAGCTTGCAGGCGCCGCGCGCCCTCGCCTCCTGCTCCACGCACTCGAGCATCCTTTGCGTGATGCGCAGGCCCCGATATCCCGGAAGCACGACCACGTCATGCACGTTGACGAGGGGCTTGCAGGCAAAGGTCGAAAAGCCCTCGATGCAATTGACCAGCCCGACTGCCATGTCGCCGTCGAACGCCAGCACGGTGAAGGCCTGCGGTCTTTTCGCAAGCTCGCCCGGCAGTCGTGTCAGCAACTTGAGCGGAATGGCAGTGCCACCGCCCGCCGGGTCGCGTGCGTAGGCGTCGAGCAACGAGATGACCGCGGCACCGTCCACATCGTCGGCATAGTTCGCGAGCCTGATTTCGATCACAAGGGCTCCGGGTCCATGCGATACGGATTTCAAGCGGCCTCGACCGCTGCGACGAGTCGGCGCGCACAATGATCCGCTTGCGCTGGATCGCGTGCCTCGACCATCACGCGAAGCAGCGGCTCGGTGCCACTGGGGCGAATCAGCACGCGGCCCGCATCGCCGAGTTCCCCCTCGATTCGCTTCGTTTCGTCCGCCAACCCCTTGCTGTTGCGCCAATCCTGCCCGTCGCGCAGGCGCACATTGATGAGCGTCTGTGGAAACAGCGACACGTCGGTCAGCAACTGCGAGAGGCTCTTGCCTGACCGCACGCACGCCTGCAGCACCTGCAGGGCGCTGACGATGCCATCGCCCGTGGTGTGGCGATCGAGCGCCAGAAGATGGCCCGAGCCCTCACCGCCGAGCACCCAGCGGCGCTTGGTCAATTCTTCGAGCACATAGCGGTCGCCCACCTTGGCCCGCACGAAATCGATCCCCTTCGCGCGCAACGCGACCTCGACGGCCTTGTTGGTCATCAGCGTACCGACAACGCCTTCCAGCCGCTCCCCGCGCGCGAGGCGTTCGTTGACCATCAGGTACAGCAGTTCGTCGCCATTGAACAGTCGCCCGGCGGCATCGACCAGTTGCAGCCGGTCGGCGTCGCCGTCGAGCGCAATGCCGTAGTCGGCATGCTGCGCGTTGACCGTGTCGATCAGCGCCTGCGGATGCGTCGCGCCAACACCCTTGTTGATGTTGAGGCCGTCGGGCGCGCAGCCGATGACCGTCACGTCCGCGCCGAGTTCGTGAAACACCTGAGGCGCCACCTGGTATGCCGCACCGTGGGCCGCATCCACCACCAGCTTGAGGCCACGCAGCGTCAGGTCATTGGCGAAGGTGCTCTTGCAGAATTCGGTGTAGCGGCCGGTCGCATCGTTCAGCCGTCGCGCCTTGCCGAGGTTGGCCGAATCAGCCCACACCGGCGGCTGTTCGAGCGCGGCCTCGACCGCCAGTTCCCAATCGTCGTCGAGCTTGGTGCCCTGTGCGCTGAAGAACTTGATCCCGTTGTCCGGAAAGGCGTTGTGGCTCGCGCTGATGACCACGCCCAGGCTGGCACGTTGCGCCCGCGTGAGGTAGGCCACGCCGGGTGTTGGCAGCGGACCAAGCAGCACGACGTCGACACCCGCCGAGTTGAAGCCCGATTCCAGGGCCGACTCCAGCATGTAGCCGGAAATGCGCGTGTCCTTGCCGATCAGCACGGTGGGGCGCGCCTCCTTCTGCTTCAGCACCCGCCCTACGGCATGTGCAAGTCGCAAGACGAAGTCAGGCGTGATCGGCGGCACACCGACCTTGCCCCGGATGCCATCCGTGCCGAAATATTGACGTGTCATGTTTCTTCCTTCCTTGGTTGTTCTTGATTCATTGCGCGCCACACCGAGAGCGCTTCCACCGTGTCGCGCACGTCGTGCACACGTACGATTCGCGCGCCGCGCTCCGCTGCAAGCGCCGCCGCCACCACGCTCGGCAATAGCCGTTCCGACGCGTCGGCAATACCCGTCACTGCGCCGAGCGAAGACTTGCGCGACCAGCCAGCCAGCAACGGATAGCCCGGCGCCAACAATTCCTGTTGTCGTGCCAGCAGCGCGAAATTCTGCGCCACGGTCTTGCCGAAGCCGATTCCCGGGTCAAGCACGATGCGCGATGCATCGACTGCCAACGCCCGCAGTTTGCGCGCCGCGTCGGCCAGGAAAGCTTGCACCTGCGGCACGACATCGCCTTGCATCGGCGCTACCTGCATGGTCTGCGGATCGCGGTGCATGTGCATGAGGCAGACGCCGCAGGCCGGATGTGCGGCAACCACGTCGCGCGCGCCCGGTCGGCGCAATGCCCAGATGTCGTTGACGATATCGGCGCCCATGTCGAGCACGGCGCGCATCACCTCGGGCTTGTAGGTGTCGACAGAAATCGCCACGCCGAGCGTTACCGCTTCGCGCACGACCGGCAACACGCGCGCCAGTTCAAGCTCCAACGGTACCGCCGGGCTCCCGGGCCGGGTCGATTCGCCGCCGATGTCGAGAATGTCGGCGCCCTGCCCGATCAACGCTTCGCAATGGCGCAACGCAGCGGTGGCGTCATCGAAAGCACCGCCGTCCGAGAACGAATCCGGCGTGACGTTGACAATTCCCATCACGCGCGGCTGCGTGAGGTCGATGCGAAACCGCGAGGTCTGCCAAAAGCTCATGGCCGACCCATTCTCTCAAGAAAAAAACGGGGCCAATGGCCCCGTTGCTTGTCGACGCAAGACGTTCACGCCGCGGTCGGTGCCGGGTCCGGCTTGACGGCGGTACCACCTGTGCCGCCGCCACTGCTGCCCGACGGCGGAATGCGCGGCGTCCAGTCCTTCGGTGGGCGCGGCTCCTTGCCGGCCATGATGTCGTCGAGCTGCTCGGTGTCGATGGTTTCCCATTCGAGCAAGGCCTTGGCCATCGCGTGCATCTTGTCGCTGTTCTCCTCGATCAGGCGGCGCGCCAGGGCGTATTGCTCGTCGATGATGCGTCGCACTTCAGCGTCGACCTTCTGCATGGTCGACTCGCTCATGTTGGTGGTCTTGGTGACCGAGCGGCCGAGGAACACCTCACCCTCGTTCTCGGCATACACCATCGGGCCCAGTGATTCGGTCATGCCATAACGCATCACCATGTCGCGTGCAATTTGCGTCGCACGCTCGAAGTCGTTGCTGGCGCCGGTGGTCATCTGGTGCATGAACACTTCCTCGGCGATACGGCCACCGAACAGCATGCTGATCTGGTTCAGCATGTAGTCGCGGTCATAGCTGTAGCGGTCTTGCGCGGGCAGGCTCATGGTGACGCCCAACGCACGTCCGCGCGGGATGATCGTGACCTTGTGGACCGGGTCGCACTTGGGCAGGAGCTTGCCGATCAGCGCGTGCCCGGACTCGTGATATGCCGTGTTGCGGCGCTCTTCCTCGGGCATGACCATGCTCTTGCGCTCGGGCCCCATGAAGATCTTGTCCTTGGCCTTCTCGAAGTCCTGCATCTCGACGACGCGCGCGCTGCGGCGGGCGGCCATCAAGGCGGCTTCATTGCAAAGGTTGGCCAGATCGGCGCCGGACATGCCAGGCGTGCCGCGGGCGATGATGCTTGGGTTGACGTCCTGGCCCAGCGGCACCTTGCGCATGTGCACACCGAGGATCTGCTCGCGGCCCCGAATGTCGGGCAGCGTGACGTAGACCTGGCGATCGAAACGGCCCGGGCGCAGCAAGGCAGCGTCCAGGATGTCCGGGCGGTTGGTGGCAGCCACCACGATCACGCCCAGGTTGGTTTCAAAGCCGTCCATCTCGACCAGCATCTGGTTCAGGGTCTGCTCGCGCTCATCGTTGCCACCGCCGAGGCCAGCACCGCGCTGGCGGCCGACCGCGTCGATTTCGTCGATGAAGATGATGCAGGGGGCGTTCTTCTTGGCGTTCTCGAACATGTCGCGCACACGGGCCGCACCCACGCCGACGAACATTTCAACGAAGTCGGAACCCGAGATCGAGAAGAAAGGCACCTTGGCCTCGCCGGCGATCGACTTGGCCAGCAGCGTCTTGCCAGTGCCCGGAGGGCCGACCAGCAGCAAGCCGCGCGGAATGCGCCCGCCAAGCTTCTGGAACTTTTGCGGGTCTTTCAGGAAGTCGACGACTTCCTTCACTTCTTCCTTGGCCTCGTCACAGCCGGCAACATCGGCGAAGGTGACGGTGTTGTTGTTCTCGTCGAGCATCCGGGCCTTGCTCTTGCCGAAGCTGAACGCCCCGCCCTTGCCACCGCCCTGCATCTGCCGCATGAAGTAGACCCACACGCCGATCAGCAGGAGCATCGGACCCCAGCTGACCAGCAGCGTCATCAGCAATGAGCCTTCTTCACGCGGACGCACGTCGAACTTGACGTTGTTGTCGACCAGGTCGCCAACGAGTCCGCGGTCAAGGCCGGTGGAATTGGTGCGGATCTTGCGATCATCGGTGCTGACCGCGACGATTTCGCCGCCCATCAGGCTTTCTGGAATGGACGCAGTCTTGATCTGCTTGCTGCGAACCAAGTCCAGGAATTCCGAATAACTCACGGCACCAGCCCCCGCGCCGCCGCGGGTGTCGAACTGCTTGAACACAGTGAACAACACCATCGCAATGACGAGCCAAACGGCAATTTTCGAAAACCACTGATTATTCAAACTGAAACTCCAGTCAGGGCGGTGCGTGAGACAAGGCGGACAATCCGCGCACCAGGCAGGCAATTGGCGGTCATTTTAGGCTTTTCAAGCTACGAAATCGCCTTATTCAGGCCGAGCAGCCACTCGCCAAGCACGGGTTTGTCCGAAAAACCGTGCCTTCAGGGACGCAGGTATCAAGGCGTATCTGCAACCCGCAGGCCGATGCCCACCAGAAAGGTCTCCGCCGACTTATCGCGCGAAGCCTTCGGTTTGACCTTCTTGACCACCTTGAAGGTGTCCTTGAAGAGCTTGTTCAGCGGGTCGTAGCTGCTGCCATGGAACAGCTTGGCGACCAGCGCGCCCTCGGCCTTCAGGTGATGATTGGCAAAATCAACCGCCAGTTCCACCAGGTGCGCGACGCGAGCCGCATCCGCCGACGCGATGCCCGAGAGATTCGGCGCCATGTCGGACACCACCACGTCAGCCTTGCGGCCCTGCAATGCGGACTCCAGTTGCGCCAGTACGTCCGGCTCACGGAAATCGCCGAGCAGGAAGGTCACGCCTTCGATCGGCTCCATCGGCAGCATGTCGAGCGCGATGATGGTTCCGCCGAGCTGGCCTGACGCCGCGCCGCCCGGGGCCATGCGGCGCCGCGCGTACTGGCTCCAGGCACCCGGCGTCGAGCCGAGATCGATGACGAGCTGACCCGGCTTGATGAGGCCCAGCGTCTCGTCGATTTCCTTGAGCTTGTAGGCGGCGCGGGCGCGATAGCCTTCCCGGGTCGCCAGCTTGACCCACGGATCGTTGATGTGGTCGTGCAGCCAGGCCTTGTTGACCTTCTTGCCGGTGGACTTGGTGCTCATGGGAGCCCGCGCGCTCGGCAACTTGCGTCCTCGCCGCCCCCCGCAGGGACGCGAGCCTTCTTGGGGCGGCCAGGCGCGGCGCCCGATTCGGACCGGCCTCGGGGACTGGCGCAGCAATGAAAAGCGAGGAATGCAATGGATGGTTTCACAGTGGTTCGATAATACGGGCATGCCCGCCATTCAACTGACCCCCGCCCAGCGCAAGGTGCACCGCTCCGAAGCGCACCATCTCAATCCGATCGTGATGATCGGCAGCGACGGCCTGACCCCGGCCGTGACGAAAGAAGCCGACGCCGCCCTGAAGGCCCATGGCCTGATCAAGATCCGCGTGTTTTCCGACGACCGGCTGGCGCGCGATGCGATGCTGCAGACGCTCGCCAATGAGCTCGACGCCGCCCCGATCCAACACATCGGCAAGCTGCTGGTGCTGTGGCGCCCCAAGGCCGAGAAGGTCAAGGAGATCGACGAAGACCGCATGCCCGGCCCGCGCGACATCAAGGTCGTCAAATACAGCAAGCGTGCCGGCCAGCGGCCCGAGATCAAGACGCTGCGCGTGCTGGGCAACCAGCGGCTGACGGCGGGCGGCAACATCAAGCGCGCCAAGCCGCGCAAGCCGCTGTCGGTCAAGAAGCAACGACAGGCGGATTGAAGGATGGCGGCAGGGCCAACGGCGCAACCCATGCGCCACATCGTTTGCATGAAGTGGGGCACGAAATACGAGGCCACCTATGTCAACAAGCTCTATGCGATGGCACGCCGCCATCTCACCGGTGACTTTCGCTTCATTTGCCTGACCGACGACAGCGCCGGCATCCGCAGCGAAGTCGAGTGCTTCCCGATCCCGCGGCTGGACATCCGACCGGAGGCCGCTGGCGTGCGCGACCGCGCCTGGAGAAAGCTCACCACGCTGAGCCGCGACCTGCCGGATGTCTACGGGCTGCAAGGTCAGGCCCTGTTCCTCGACCTGGACATCGTGGTGGTCGGCAGCCTGGACGAGTTCTTCACCTATCCCGGCGAGTTCGTGATCATCAAGGACTACCGCCGTCCTTGGCGCGTGACCGGCAATTCGTCGGTCTACCGCTTCACGATCGGTGCGCATGCTGATGTGCTCGACTATTTCCGCGCGAACGAAACTGCGATGCGCGAGAAGTTTCGTAACGAGCAGACCTACCTGTCGGACTACGTGCATGCGCAGGGCAAGCTGTCGTATTGGCCAAGCGATTGGTGCCCGAGCTTCAAGTACGGCGGGATTCCAATCTGGCCGACCAACTACTGGCGCCCGCCCTTCGTCCCGGAAGGCGCACGGGTGATGATCTTTCACGGCGAATGCAATCCGCCCGATGCGCTGGCCGGCCGCCGCAACCGCCGGTTTCGATTCATTCGACCGGCGGCCTGGGTCGCCGACCACTGGCACGAATAAATAATCAGTTCGGCCGCGGCCCGGTCTGCGGCAGCACGCGCCAGAGCACCACGGCCGCGCAGGCCCATTGCAAGAGGTACATTCCGCTGCCAACCGCGTGCCACAGCGGCAGGTTGTCGCGGGCCACGATGCGCGGCGCAACGCCAAACTCGCCCAGCAAGGCCAGCAGGAGGCCCGGCAAGACGAATGGCAGCGCCGTGTGGACCCGAGCCCCCGCTTCAGGCATGCGGACCGACCGGCTGAACATCAACAGCAGCATGGCGCAGCCAAGCGAAACCCAGGCCTGGGCAGTGAACAACCTGGCCGCCATGCCGCCCGCCATCGCCGGCGACGGCAAGTTCCTGAACAGCAGCGGCACCACCAGGAAACCGATCGTGCCGAGACTGCCCCACCAGAGCGCCGCGACGAAACTCGGCAGGCGCGCGATGAGGCTCCGCATCATCATCAGATGTACTGGACCGCCACGATTTCGTAACGCTTGAGGCCGCCGGGCGCCTGAACTTCGGCCGTGTCGCCTTCTTCCTTGCCGATCAGCGCGCGTGCGATGGGGCTGGAGATGTTGATGAGGCCCAGCTTCAAGTCGGCCTCGTCCTCGCCGACGATCTGGTACTTGACGGCCTCGCCGGTTTCTTCTTCCTCGAGTTCAACCGTGGAGCCGAACACCACTCTGCCGCCAGCGTCGAGCGCCGTCGGGTCGATGATCTGCGCTGCCGACAGCTTGCCTTCGACCTCCTGGATGCGGCCTTCGATGAAGCCCTGGCGATCCTTGGCGACTTCGTATTCGGCGTTTTCGCTCAGGTCACCCTGGGCGCGGGCCTCGGAAATCGCATTGATGACCCAGGGGCGGTCGACGGTCTTGAGGCGATGCAGTTCTTCGCGAAGCTTCTCGGCACCGCGCTTCGTAATCGGAATAGTGGCCATGGTTTGTTGTCTCAAAAAGCGAAACCGCCGAACGTCGCCGTCCGGCGGTATGTGGGGTGAGGGTTCAGACGAGAGTTCGTCCGGTCAGCCGGCTCAGGATGGCCAGCGGACTTGCCGACGGATTGTATTGGCTAGCAGCGGGCAAATGAAGGGTTTGCTCGGCCATGAATTGGCCCGACATGACGGCATGCGATGTCTGGTCGGAAAAACACACCCAAACCGAACCTGAAGGGAACGGCATGGTTTCCTGCGCCGACTTTTCCTGATACTCCATGTCGGACTTCATCCCGTCATGCAGTTGCAGCATCAGATGGTCGTATTCGCTGCGGAATGACTTGGTGACGCGCAGCTTCTGCAGCAGCTTGGCTTGCAGGCGCGAATACGGCTTGGCGCGCGGCAGGAAGCGCTTGGCAACGGCCTCGAACGGTTCTCCGACACGCCAGACGCGCGGGGCGCCCTGGGGGTTGAGATTGGTGAACACGCGCAGGATGCGCTCGCCGTAATTCGGCCGCGACGGAAATGAATCGATATGCAGGCGGCGGTCATCTGCACGCCACGATTGCACACGCGTCTCGACCTGCGCTGGCCGAAAACTGGTCGGCGCCATGCGCAACGAGGGGCTGTAGTGCGGCAGCAGGCCATCGATCAGTTGGCGGGCCTGTGAGCGGAATCGTCCGATCATCGCTCCAGCCGCCTGCTGCACAGAATCGTCGCCTTCGACGCCTTTCAGCTTGCCATTGCCGTCCAGGCTGATGTTGCGCACGCCCTTGGCGAGCAGGGCAGGATCGAGCAGCTTTTTCTCCGAAGGCAGCAGCTCGAAGCCGAGGTGCGGAAAGTACAGCACCTTGCCGGCTTCAAGCGCGGCAATCCATGCATCGTTGGGCTTCGCACCGGCCCAGTCGGCAAGATCGATCTCTACGACTTGAGATTCCATAAGACTGGTACTCCGTTCAGAACCGACGCGGGACCGGCATCCGCCGGCCCGCTGAAATTACACACGTCCAGAGCTGGGCGAAGGTTACTGCAGCAGTTGCGCGTGCATCTCCTGCACCGAAATCACGCTCAGCTCGTTCATGTGCTTCATGCCTTCGACGGCCGCTTCGGCACCGAAGATCGTGGTGAACGTGGTCACGCGAGCCAGCAGTGCCGACGTGCGGATCTGGCGCGAATCGGCGATGGCGTTGCGGCGCTCTTCAACGGTGTTGATCACGAGGGCGATCTCGTTGTTCTTGATCATGTCGACGATGTGCGGGCGCCCTTCGGTGACCTTGTTGACCACCGCACAAGTGACGCCGGCAGCGCTGAGCGCCGCTGCCGTGCCCTTCGTGGCGATCAACTCGAACCCGAGCTGGGCCAGGCCGCGGGCGACTTCGACCGCGCGCGGCTTGTCGTTGTTCTTGACCGAGACGAACACCTTGCCCGACTTGGGCAGGTGCGTACCGGCGCCCAGTTGCGATTTCACGAAGGCCTCGCCGAAGGTCTTGCCCACGCCCATCACTTCGCCGGTCGACTTCATCTCGGGGCCGAGGATGGTGTCCACGCCCGGGAACTTGACGAACGGGAACACGGCTTCCTTGACGCTGTAGTACGGCGGCGTGACTTCCTTCGTCACGCCCTGCTCCGCCAGCGACTGGCCGGCCATGCAGCGCGCCGCGACCTTGGCGAGTTGGATGCCGGTCGCCTTGCTCACGTAGGGCACGGTGCGCGAGGCACGCGGGTTGACTTCCAGCACGTAGATCACGTCCTGGCCGTCCTTCTCCTGGATGGCGAACTGCACGTTCATCAGGCCGACCACGTTCAGCGCGTCGGCCATTGCGGCGCTCTGGCGCTTGAGTTCGGCAATCGTCGCAGCCTTCAGGCTGTAGGGCGGCAGCGAGCATGCCGAGTCGCCGGAGTGCACGCCGGCCTGCTCGATGTGCTCCATCACGCCGCCGATCAGCGTGGCGCCGGTGGCATCGCGGATGCAGTCGACGTCGCATTCGACGGCGTCATTCAGGAAGCGGTCCAGCAGCACGGGCGAATCGTTGCTCACCTTCACGGCCTCGCGCATGTAGCGCTCGAGGTCGCGCTGCTCGTGCACGATTTCCATGGCACGGCCGCCGAGCACGTAGCTCGGACGCACCACCAGCGGGTAGCCCAGTTCGGCGGCCTTGGCCAGCGCTTCGGGTTCGGCGCGGGCGGTGGCGTTCGGCGGCTGGCGCAGGCCGAGCTTGTGCAGCAACTGCTGGAACCGCTCGCGGTCTTCGGCCGCGTCGATCATGTCGGGGCTGGTGCCGATGATGGGCACGCCGTTGGCCTCGAGGCCGAGCGCGAGCTTCAGCGGCGTCTGGCCGCCGTACTGCACGATCACGCCGAGCGGCTTTTCCTTGTCGACGATCTCGAGCACGTCTTCGAGCGTCAGCGGCTCGAAGTACAGGCGGTCGCTGGTGTCGTAGTCGGTCGACACGGTCTCGGGATTGCAGTTGACCATGATGGTCTCGTAGCCGTCCTCGCGCATCGCCAGCGCGGCATGCACGCAGCAGTAGTCGAACTCGATGCCCTGGCCGATGCGGTTCGGGCCGCCGCCGAGCACCATGATCTTCTTCTTGTCGGTGGGCGCGGCTTCGCACTCGTCTTCGTAGGTCGAGTACATGTAGGCGGTGTTGGTCGCGAACTCGGCGGCGCAGGTGTCGACGCGCTTGTAGACCGGACGCACGCCCAGCGCGTGGCGCTTCTCGCGGATCGCGGTGTCGGTGGTCTTGAGCTGCCGCGCGAGGCGGCGGTCCGAGAAGCCCTTCTTCTTGAGCGCGAGCAGCGTTTCACGGTCGATGTCGTCGAGCGACTTGGTCTCCAGCTCGAGCTCGATCTTCACGATCTCCTCGATCTGCACCAGGAACCAAGGGTCGATCTTCGTCAGCGCGAACACCTCGTCGACGCTCAGGCCCATCGCGAAGGCATCGCCGACGTACCAGATGCGCTCGGGGCCGGGCTCGCCCAGTTCCTTCTCGAGCACTTCGCGGTCCTGCGTCTTTTCGTTCAGGCCGTCGACGCCGACCTCGAGGCCGCGCAGCGCCTTCTGGAACGATTCCTGGAAGGTGCGGCCCATGGCCATGACTTCGCCGACCGACTTCATCTGCGTCGTCAGGCGCGAATCGGCCTGCGGGAATTTCTCGAAGGCAAAGCGCGGGATCTTGGTGACGACGTAGTCGATCGACGGCTCGAACGACGCCGGCGTCGCGCCGCCGGTGATCTCGTTGCGCAGTTCGTCGAGCGTGTAGCCCACGGCCAGCTTGGCGGCGACCTTGGCGATCGGGAAACCGGTGGCCTTGGAAGCAAGGGCCGACGAACGCGACACGCGCGGATTCATCTCGATGACGACCATGCGGCCGTCCTTCGGGTTGATCGAGAACTGCACGTTCGAGCCGCCGGTGTCCACGCCGATCTCGCGCAGCACGGCCAGCGAGGCGTTGCGCAGGATCTGGTATTCCTTGTCCGTCAGCGTCTGGGCCGGCGCCACGGTGATCGAGTCACCGGTGTGCACGCCCATCGGGTCGAGGTTCTCGATCGAGCAGACGATGATGCAGTTGTCCGCCTTGTCGCGCACCACTTCCATCTCGTACTCTTTCCAGCCGAGCAGCGATTCTTCGATCAGCAGTTCGTTGGTCGGCGAGGCCTCGATGCCCCGCTTGCAGATGGTCTCGAATTCTTCCGGGTTGTAGGCGATGCCGCCGCCCGTGCCGCCGAGCGTGAAGCTCGGGCGGATGACCGTCGGGAAACCGACGCTCTTCTGCACGGCCCACGCCTCTTCCATCGAATGCGCGATGCCTGAGCGTGCCGAGCCGAGACCGATCTTGGTCATCGCATCCTTGAACTTCAGGCGGTCTTCGGCCTTGTCGATGGCTTCTGGCGTCGCGCCGATCAGCTCGACCTTGTACTTGTCGAGCACGCCGTTGCGCCACAGGTCGAGCGCGCAGTTCAGCGCGGTCTGGCCGCCCATGGTCGGCAGGATGGCGTCGGGGCGTTCCTTGGCGATGATCTTCTCGACCGTCTGCCAGGTGATCGGCTCGATGTACGTGACGTCGGCCGTGGCCGGGTCGGTCATGATCGTCGCCGGGTTGCTGTTGATCAGGATGACCTTGTAGCCTTCTTCGCGCAGGGCCTTGCAGGCCTGCACGCCGGAGTAGTCGAACTCGCAGGCCTGGCCGATGATGATCGGGCCAGCGCCGATGATGAGGATGCTCTTGAGGTCTGTGCGCTTAGGCATTCTTTTCGTCTCCGCTGGGCCGGCTCAAGGAGGCGAGCGCCCCCTCGGGGGGCAGTGCAGCGGCGTAGCCGCAAACATGGGGGTTCATTTCTTTTCCATCAATGCCGTGAAGCGGTCGAACAGGTAGCCGATGTCGTGCGGGCCGGGCGAAGCTTCCGGGTGGCCCTGGAAGCAGAAAGCCGGCTTGTCGGTGCGCGCCAGGCCCTGCAGCGTGTTGTCGAACAGGCTGATGTGCGTGGGGCGCAGGTTGGAAGGCAGCGACTTCTCGTCGACCGCGAAGCCGTGGTTCTGGCTCGTGATGCTCACGCGGCCGTTGTCGAGGTCCTTCACCGGATGGTTCGCGCCATGGTGGCCGAACTTCATCTTGAAGGTCCTGGCGCCGGAGGCCAGCGCCATGATCTGGTGGCCGAGGCAGATGCCAAAGGTCGGGATGCCGGTTTCGATCAGTTCCTTGACGGCGGCAATCGCGTAGTCGCAAGGCTCCGGGTCGCCCGGGCCGTTGGCCAGGAAGATGCCATCGGGCTTGAGCTTGAGCACGTCCGCCGCGGGCGTTTGCGCCGGCACGACGGTGATGCGCGCGCCGCGCTGGGCGATCATGCGCAGGATGTTCTTCTTCACGCCGAAATCGAAGGCGACGACGTGGAACCGGGGCGTGATCTGCACGCCGTAGCCCGCGCCGAGCTTCCACTCGGTCTGGTTCCACTCGTAGGTTTGCCGGACCGACACCACCTTCGCGAGATCGAGGCCCGACATGCTCGGCGCCGCCTTGGCCGCGGCGACCGCCTTGTCGATCAACGCCTGCGTCACCGCCTCGCCTTCGGCCAGGCCGAGGATGCAACCGTTCTGCGCGCCATGCGTGCGCAGGTGGCGCGTGAGCTTGCGCGTGTCGATGTTGGCGATGGCGACCGTCTTGCCGGCCACCAGGTATTCATTGAGCGTGGCGGTCTTGCGGAAGTTGGACGCGACCAGCGGGAGGTCCTTGATGATCAGGCCGGCGGCATGGATCTTGTCGGCCTCGATGTCTTCCGTGTTGACGCCGTAGTTGCCGATGTGCGGATACGTGAGCGTCACGATCTGCTGGCAATAGCTGGGGTCGGTCAGGATTTCCTGGTAGCCGGACATGGAGGTGTTGAACACCACTTCGCCGGTGGTGGCGCCGGTGGCGCCAATCGAGTTGCCTTGAAAGACCGTGCCGTCTGCAAGCGCCAGGATGGCGGGCGGGAAAGCTCCCTTGAGAGACAAAAGCACTGGGATTCTCCGAATGGATGACGCCCAGAGTGCACCCAGGACCTGAATCGATGGGTCGCGACTTTCGTCGAGGAGTTAGGCTTGATGCGCTGTGGGCGGGGTGTGAGCGGGAAAGCCCTTGATTATAGCCGGCGGCACTCACGGTTTCGCCGAGGCGGCACTTGCATGAAGGCATATCGCCGCCGCCGCGGCAACGTTGAGCGACTCTTCGCCACCGGGCTGCGCGATGCGGATATGGTGCGTCGCGCGGGCTTCCAACTCGGGCGCAACGCCCTGCCCTTCGTGGCCCATGAGCCATGCGCAAGGATTCGGCAGGCGAGCCTTGTGAAGCCACTCGCCGCGATGCGAACTGGTGGCAATGAGCGGCACCTGCAATGCATCGAGTGCGTCGATGGCCGCGCCTTCAATCAAGCGCAGGCCGAAGTGCGCACCCATCCCCGCACGGAGCACTTTCGGAGCCCACAACGCCGCGGTGCCCTTGAGTGCAATGACCTGCGTAAATCCGAACGCGGCAGCACTGCGAAGAATCGAACCAGCGTTGCCCGCGTCCTGCAATCGATCCAGCACGACCGTGGCGGCATCTGCAATCAGTTCGGGCCGCGGCGGCAGTTCGAGCACGAAGCCCATCGGCGCTGGCGATTCGAGCCCACTGATGCCGACCAACAGGGCGTCGGCCACCACGACTGTCTTGCCTGCGGACCGCGCCCAGTCCGCAGGCGCAGACGGCCAGAAGGATTCGGAGAAAACGGCTACGGACGGAAGCACGCCACGCGCGAGCGCCGCGCGGCAAAGATGGTCGCCTTCGAGCCAGAGCCTGCCCAGCTTGCGATAGGCGCCGGGGTCATGCACCAGCTTGCGAAGATCCTTCAGCAGCGGGTTGTCGCGCGACGTGATGTGCTGGACTTCGGGCGAAGTCATGGGGCTTCCTGCGGCTCGCACACGGCCATGCGTGCGAAAGCCGCTGCCACCGGACTGAACGAGCGCCGATGGTGAATGCATGCGCCATGCCGCTCCAGCGCCTCCATGTGTTCCGGCGTGCCGTAGCCCTTGTGATTGGCGAACCCGTAGTGCGGAAACTCCAGGTGCAGTTGTTCGCAAAGGCGATCGCGATGCACCTTGGCCAGGATCGAGGCCGCCGAAATCGCCTTCACGCGCGCATCGCCCTTGACGATGGCCTCGGCCAGCACATCGAGCACCGGCAGCCGGTTGCCATCGACCAGCACCTTGGCCGGCTTGAGGCGAAGTCCTTCCACGGCGCGGCGCATGGCCATCATCGTCGCCTGCAGAATGTTGTACTGGTCGATTTCCTCGACGCTCGCCTGCGCCACGGAACAGCAAAGCGCCTTCGCAAGAATCTGATCGTGCAGGCGCTCCCGCTGCAGCGCCGTCAGCGTCTTCGAATCTGCCAGCCCGCGAATCGGCCGCAGGTCGTCGAGGATCACCGCGGCCGCGACGACCGGACCGGCCAGCGGGCCGCGGCCGGCCTCGTCGACGCCGGCCATCAGGCCCGGCGCGTCCCAGACCAGCGTGGCCTGCTCAGCTTTCAAGAACTTTCTGGATCGCATCGGCGCAAAGTGTCGGTGTATCGCGGCGCAACTCGTCGTGCATCGTCGCAAATCGCTGCTCCAATGCGGCCACCCTTTCCGGCGACCCCATCCAAGCCAACGTGGCCTCGGCCAGCGCCTCGGGCGTGGCAGCGTCTTGCAACAACTCAGGCACGACGAACTCGCCACACAGGATGTTCGGCAATCCGACCCAGGGTTGCAACTGCTGCCTTTGCATGAGCCGCCACGACAGCGAATGCATGTTGTAGGCAATCACCATGGGGCGTTTGAACAGCGCGGCCTCCAGCGTGGCAGTGCCGCTCGCAATCAGCGTGGCATCGCAGGCGGCCAGCGCGGCATGCGACTGGCCTTCGAGCACCTGCACCTTGCCGGCCATCGGACTGGACTTCAGCATTTGCTCGAGCTCGCCGCGCAGCGCTGGAATCGCGGGCGCGATGAACTTGATTTCAGGTCGTGCGAGATGCATCAACGCTGCGGCCGCGAAGAACCTCGGTGCGATGTAGCGCAATTCGGCGCGCCGGCTGCCCGGCAGCAACGCGACCACGGGCGCCTCGGGCGCGATGCCGAGCGCGGCTCGCGCCGCTCCTCGATCCGGCACCATCGGGATCACGTTGGCAATCGGATGCCCGACATAGCTGGCGGCGATGCCCAGCTTGTCGAGCAGCGCCGGCTCGAATGGAAAGATGCACAGGACACGGTCGGCCGCCGCGCGAATCTTGTCGGCCCTGTCGGCGCGCCAGGCCCAGATAGAGGGACAGACGAAATGAACCGTCTTCATTCCGCGGCTGCGCAGACCAGCTTCCAGGTCCAGGTTGAAGTCAGGTGCGTCGACGCCGATGAAGAGTTGCGGCCACTCCCGCAGCAACCGCGCCTTGAGCTGGCGGCGGATGCCGGCGATTTCCCGGTAGTGGCGCAGTGCCTCGACATAGCCGCTCACCGCAAGCTTTTCCTGCGGCCACCAGCTTTCGAAGCCGCGCGCCAGCATGCGCGGGCCGCCGATACCCGCGGCCTTCATGTCGGGCCAGCGCGCCTGCAAGCCTTCAAGCAACAGGCTGGCCAGCAAATCGCCGGACGCTTCGCCCGCGACCAGTGAAAACTGGCGCTGTGCGGTGGGGGTCGTCATTTCAGTTTTCCACCACGCTACCGCATGACCCTCGGCGCATGGAACCAGGACGAGCACGGCGAAGTCTGTTCGTGGGCACCCGCGGAACCGGCTTCGCCGGGCCGCTGGGTGCGCCCCCTCGAGACACGCTACCGCGTGACCCGCGACCCACGAAACCGGCGCCGCCAAATGCCAGGGATACCGCGGAACCGGCTTTGCCGGGCCGCCGGTATCGCCCCCTTGAGGGGGAGGCGCCGCAGGCGCTTCGGGGGTGTTTCACTTCACCCGCGGAACCGGCTTTGCCGGGCCGCTGGTATCGCCCCCTCGAGGGGGAGGCGCCGCAGGCGCTTCGGGGGTGTTTCATTTCACCGCGCGATACCGCGCGTGCTGGCCGCGAGAAAGTCGCTCATCAGCGCGACGTCGGCCGCTGCTTCGGGCATCTCGGTTGCCAATGCATCGATCGCACCGCGCGCGTCGTCGAGCGTGCGGCCCTGTCGGTACAGCAGGCGGTGCATCTGCTTGACCGCCGCCAGCCGTTCCGCAGTGAAGCCACGGCGGCGCAGGCCGACGGTGTTGAAACCCCGCACAGCCATCGGATTCCCATCGACCAGCATGTAAGGCGGCACGTCCTGCGACACAGCCGTGGCGAATCCAACCATGGCGTGCGCGCCGATCTTCACGAACTGGTGTATGCCGACCAATCCGCCGACCGTGACCCAATCGCCCAGCTCGACATGGCCTGCCAGGGTCGTGTTGTTGGCCAGCGTGGTGCTGTTGCCCACATGGCAGTCGTGCGCGATGTGGGTGTAGGCCATGATCCAGTTGTCATGGCCGATGCGCGTGATGCCGCCTGCACCCGGCACGCCCAGGTTGAAGGTGCAGAACTCGCGGATGGTGTTGCGGTCGCCGATCACCAGTTCGGTCGGCTCGCCTGCGTATTTCTTGTCCTGCGGAATTGCGCCGATCGAGGAGAACTGGAAGACCCGGTTGTCGGCACCAATGGTGGTGCGCCCTTCGATCACGCAATGGGGCCCGATGGTGGTACCGGGCCCTACTTTCACGTGAGGACCGATGACTGCATAGGGGCCGACCGAGACCGTGAGGTCGAGCTGCGCCCCGGGGTCGACGATGGCCGTCGAGTGGACTTGCGTCATGCCCGGACGCTGTTCAGTTGATCTGCCGCATCGCGCACATCAGTGTGGCCTCGCAGGCGAGTTCCGTGCCCACCAGTGCACGGCCGGTGAACTTCGAGATTCCCGCCTTCATGCGGTCGATGGTGACCTCCAGCGTGAGTTGGTCACCCGGCTCCACCGGCCGCTTGAAGCGCGCGCCGTCGATGGCCGCAAAGTAGTAGACGGTGTTGTCGTCGGGCACCATGTCCAGCGAATGAAAGGACAACAGGGCGGCAGCTTGCGCCATGGCTTCGAGCATCAGCACGCCCGGCATCACGGGGCGATGCGGAAAGTGGCCGTTGAAGAATGGCTCGTTCATCGTCACGTTCTTGAGTGCCGTGATGCGCTTTCCCTTTTCCATGGAGAGCACCCGGTCCACCAGCAGGAACGGATAGCGATGCGGCAGCAGTTTGAGAATCTGGTGGATGTCGAGCGTCGTCATATTGCGTGTCCTGCTATCACTTCTTTTCAAGGGCCTTGATGCGATCGCGCAAGCCGTGGAGTTGCCTTAGCGTGGCGGCGTTCTTCTCCCACGCGGCATTGTCGTCGATGGGAAACACGCCGGTGTACTGGCCCGGCTTGTGGATGGACCGCGTCACGAGCGATGCGGCCGAAATATGGACGCCTTCTGCCAGCGTGAGATGCCCCAGCACCATGCCTGCGCCGCCGACGGTGCAATGCGGGCCGATGACCGCGCTGCCTGCGACCGCCGAGCATCCTGCCATTGCCGTGTGCTTGCCGATACGGACGTTGTGGCCCACCTGAATCAGGTTGTCGAGCTTGACGCCGTCTTCGATCACGGTGTCTTCCAGCGCGCCGCGGTCGATGCAGGTATTCGCGCCGATTTCGACGTCGTCGCCGATGCGCACGGCGCCCAGTTGTTCGATCTTGACCCAGGTGCCACGGTCTGGCGCCAAGCCGAAGCCGTCGGCACCGATCACGGCACCGGGATGCACCAGGCATCGCGCGCCGATCTGACAGTCTTCACTCACGGTCACGTTCGACTTCAGCACCGTGCCAGCGCCGATGCGCGCGCCCCGCTCGACCACGCAGAGCGGGCCAATGCGCGCCGTGGGATCGACCACAGCCTCCGGGTCCACCACCGCGCTGGGATGGATGCGCGGTCCGTCCGGCCGGGCATGGGCGCGCTTCCAGTGCTGCGTCAGGCGCGCGAAGTACAGGTACGGATCGGGCGTGACGATGAAGGCGCCGCGCGCGGCGGCCTGCTCGCGAAGCGCGGGTGAGACGATGACGCAACCGGCAACCGAACTTGCGAGTTCTTTCAGGAATTTCGGATTGCTCAGGAAACTGAGCGAATCGGGACTGGCATTCTGAAGCGGCGCGAGCCGCGCAATGTTCAGTTCCGCATCACCCTGGAGTTCTCCCCCAAGGGCTTCGACAATGGCTCCAAGGCGTAGCGCCACTCCCGTCGCTGCCTTACTTGCCTGTGCCCGCGCCCGTACCCGTACCCGCCGCTGTGGAAGCGTTCAGCGCCTTGATCACCTTGTCGGTGATGTCATGCTTGGGATTGATGTAGATCGCTTCCTGGAGGATCGCGTCGTACTTCTCTGCTTCGGCGACTTGCTTGACCACGCGATTGGCGCGTTCGTAGACCGCTTGCAATTCTTCGTTCTTGCGCGCGTTCAGGTCTTCCTGGAATTCGCGGCGCTTGCGCTGGAATTCGCGGTCCTGGTCGACCAATTGGCGCTGGCGCGTGGCGCGCTGCGTTTCCGTCAATGTCGGCGCCTCGCGCTCGAACTTTTCCGAAGCCGCTTTCAGTGCCTCACCCTGAGCCTGCAGATCCTTGTCCCGCTTGGAGAATTCCGCCTCCAGTTTCGCCTGGGCCGCCTTCGCCGTCGTGGCCTCGCGCAGGACACGGTCGGGATTCACGAAGCCGACCCGGAAAGTGTCCTGCTGCGCTTGTGCTGGCGCGGCACACAGCGCAAAAACGGGGATCAACAGGGCGCCGAAGGCACGGACCAAATGAGTCATTAAAAGGCAGTTCCGATCTGGAATTGAACGCGCTGAATTCTATCCTTGGACACCAATGGGATCAGCGGGTTGTTCGGATCCGGAATCTCCTTTTGCTGCTTGACCGGAATCGCGTACGCGATCCGCAAGGGTCCGAGCGGCGAAACCCAGCTGATGCCGATGCCCACGGACGCGCGAAGCTTCTGCTGGGCCTCCCATTGCGCCTCCGTTTCGATGGTCCTGTGATCGGCAAACACGTTGCCGACGTCAAAGAAACCATAGAGCCTCAATGTGCGGTCGTTGCCCGCACCCGGGAATGGTGTGCCCAATTCGGCATTGAAGACGGCCTTCTTGGTACCGCCGATTGCTGCGCCTTCCGTCTGGCCAAGGATCGGCACGTCTTTCGGGCCGAGGGAGTTCTGCTCGAACCCGCGCACGGAACCCAGGCCGCCCGCATAGAAGTTCTTGAAGATCGGATATTCCTTGCTGCCGAATGCCTTGCCATAGCCCACCTCGCCATTGATGGCAAACGTGTATTGCTTGTTCAGCGGAAAGAACTGCTGGTACTGGTAACCGGTCCGGACGTACTGCATGTCACCGGCCACGCCCACTTCGAGGTTGGCGCGTTGAAGCCTGCCGCGCGTCGGCACCAGCGCGCTGTCGCGATCGTCACGGGCCCAGCCCACCGTCAGGGGGATGCCCCACTTGTTGGGCTCCGCGCAATTGAGCGCGGAAGCCGGCGTGGGCGAACAATCGAAATAGTTGCGATAGGACTGCGGCGTGTAGGCCGCGATGTTGCTGCCCGGATCAAAGTTGTAGCGCTCGATGCCGACCCCGAAGAAGACGGTGTCGACCTCACTGAACGGGACACCGAAGCGGATGCTCCCGCCTTCGCTGACAAGCCTGTAGTTGCCGTCCACCGTGTAGTACGGGCTGGTCGAGTTGTGATACAGGCTGAACGTGCGCGAGATCCCGTCCTTGGTGAAATAAGGATCGGTCGTGTTGATCGAGATCGTCCGGTTGTATTTGCTGGTGTTGACCTGCAGGCCCAGGTAGTTGCCCGAACCGAATACGTTTTCCTGCGTCACGCCGAACGTGATGGATACCTTGTCGGCCGTCGAGAAGCCGGCGCCCAATTGCAGCGTGCCTGTGGGCTTCTCGGCGACGATGACGGTCAGGTCGACCTGGTCGGGGGTGCCGGGGATTTCCTGCGTATCGACGCTGACTTCGGTGAAGTAACCCAATCT
Source organism: Variovorax humicola (assembly GCF_037889915.1). Taxonomy (NCBI): domain Bacteria; kingdom Pseudomonadati; phylum Pseudomonadota; class Betaproteobacteria; order Burkholderiales; family Comamonadaceae; genus Variovorax; species Variovorax humicola. The sequence continues at coordinate 146,940 of NZ_JBBKZV010000006.1, forward strand.
GTCGATACGGTCGCGCGACAGCTTGATCTTGTCGCCGTCGTACCAGGAAGCTTCGAACTGGCGGAACTCGCGCCGAACCACTTCGTCGCGCGTGCGGTTGTTGCCGCCGATGCTCACACGGCGCACGTAGACACGACGCGCCGGCTCGGCCACCAGATTCATGGTGACGGTGTTGTTGGTGCGGTCGACGTCCGGACGCGCCTGCACGCGTGCAAATGCATAGCCGAAGGTGCCAAAGTAATCCGTGAAAGCCTTGGTGGTCTGGGCAACAGCCTCGCCGTTGTAGGGCTCGCCCGGCTTGATGCTCACGAGCGATTTGAACTCGTCGTCGCGGCCCAGGTAGTTGCCACTGAGCTTGACGCCGGCGACTGTGAACTTCTCGCCTTCGGTGATGTTCACCGTGACCGAAAGATCCTGCCGGTCGGGGGAAATCGCGACCTGCGTCGAGTCGACTCGGAACTCGAGGTAGCCGCGCGTGATGTAGTACGAGCGAAGCGTCTCGAGGTCGGCATTGAGCTTGGCGCGCGAGTACTGGTTCGACTTGGTGTACCAGGAGAGCCACCCGCCGCTGTCTTGGTCGAACAGGCCCAGCAAGGTCGATTCGCTGAACTCCTTGTTGCCGACAATCTTGATTTCCTTGATGCGGGCGGAGTCGCCTTCGTTCACCGAGAAAGTAAGGTTCACGCGATTGCGCTCGGTCGGCGTGACCGTGGTGATGATTTGCGCGTTGTAGAGGCTGCGGCTGATGTACTGGCGCTTGAGTTCCTGCTCGGCACGGTCCGCCAGCGCCTTGTCGAACGGCCGGCCTTCCGCCAGGCCGATTTCACGCAGCGCCTTGGTCAGTGCCGCCTTGTCGAACTCCTTGGTGCCGGCGAAATCGACGCCGGCGATGGTGGGCCGCTCCTCGACGATCACGACCAGCACGTTGCCATTCACGTCGATGCGCACATCCTTGAACAGGCCCAGGTCGAACAGCGCGCGGATGGCAGCGGAGCCGCGCTCGTCGTTATAGGTGTCGCCCACCTGAAACGGCAGCGAAGCGAAGATGGTGCCGGGTTCGACGCGTTGCAGTCCTTCGACGCGGATGTCGCGCACCGTGAAGGGCTCTACGGCCCAGGCGGCGGTGGCGGCCAGCGCGCCCGCAACCAAAGCGACCACGCTGCGCATACGAAAGCGACTGTTTGATTTGTTCATCTGAGAAATAAGCCGGCACGGAAAGGGCCGGAGGAAAGTTAACCAAAGAGCCGTGAGACGTCGTTGAAAAGTGCGATCGACATCATGACCAGCAGCAAGACGAGCCCACCGTTTTGAAGCCCGTTCATCCAAGCCGTGGAGACGCCCCTGCCAGTCAGCCCCTCCCAAAGATAATACATCAGGTGTCCTCCATCGAGGACCGGCAACGGCATCAGGTTCAGCACACCGAGGCTCACGCTGATCAGTGCAAGGAACAATAGGTACTGCGTGAAGCCGATATTGGCGGACTTGCCGGCGTAGTCGGCAATCGTGAGTGGTCCGCTGAGGTTTCTCAGCGAAGCCTCGCCAATCACCATCTTGCCCAACATGCGCACGGTCAGCGCGGACACTTCCCAGGTTCGCACCACACCGTGCCACGCGCCATCCACGAGGCCCTGCCGCACCGTGACCATGTCGGGAGCGGTGCCCACATAGGCTCCGATCCGGCCAACCTTGACCTTGCCCTCTTCGCGCACTTCGGGCGTGACGTCGACCGTGATGCTGTGCCCGCTCCGTTCGATTCGCCAGGCTTGAGTGCGCGGCTTGTCGACGTCCACCGACGCACGGATGACGTCGCGCAGTTGCTGCCCGTCGACGATCGCCTCGCTGCCGACCATTCGCACCAGATCGCCGCGTTGCAGACCGGACTTTGCGCCGGGGCCGCCAGCGACCAGTTCGCCGATTTCCGGCCGGGTCATCGGCGCGACTACACCGATCCGGCGGAACAGCTGCGCGTCGGCATCCTTGGCCTCGATGCGGCTCAGCGGCAGCACCAGCATGCGCGTCGGCCGCCCGGCCTCGCCCGCGATTTCAAGTTCGAGGTCGTGGCCGTCCAGTGCTGCGCGCGTCATGCGCCAGCGCAAGTCTTCGAAAGACTGCACCGGTTCCAGCGTGTCGCCGACATAGGCCGCGGCGCCGATGAGTTCACCACCGCGCAGGCCGGCCTGTTCGGCCAGCGATGCCACCACGGGGCGCCCCAGCCGGGCCACCGGCTCCTGCACACCGATCCAGTTGACCAGCGTATAGAGCAACACCGCGAGCAGCAGGTTGGCAATCGGACCAGCGGCCACGATGGCAACGCGCGAGCGCAGCGGCTGGGTGTTGAGCGCAAGATGCAACTCTTCGGGCGCGACATCGCCCTCGCGCTGGTCCAGCATCTGGACATAGCCGCCAAACGGAAATACGCCCAGCGCAAATTCGGTGTCCTGCCCCCGGTGCTGCCGCTTCGGCTTGAAGACCCACACCGGCTTGCTGATGCGCCACAGGAATCGCGACACGAAGCTGGGACTGTCGGGATCGCCGAACGGCAAAGTCGCGATGCCGAAGCGCTTGACCTTCACGCCACACGCCACCGCCACCCGGTAGTGACCATATTCATGCACCGTGATCAGCAGGCCGAGCGCGACGATAAAGGCAACGATGGTGAGCATCCGGTATCCCCTGTAATGCGATGCAGCGCGTCAGGCGGCGAGCCGCAGTGCCGCGGCGTTGGCAGCCGCGCGTGCCTCGATATCGAGCGCCAGCAATTCGGCCAGTGATCCAGGCTTGGAGGGCGCGACCGCTGCCAAAGTTTCAAGGTTCACTGCATGGATGCGATCGAAGCGCAGTCGGCGTGCCAGGAAAGCCTCGACGGCGACTTCATTTGCTGCGTTCAGCACGGCCGTGGTGCCAGGCACGGCGCGCAGCGCCTGCCATGCAAGGTGCAGGCCTGGAAAGCGCGCCACGTCAGCCTCTTCGAACGTCAGGGCCGACAACGATGCGAAGTCGAGTCGCTCCGCGCCGCTTGCAATGCGTTCCGGCCAGGCCAGGCCGCAGGCGATCGGTACCCGCATGTCCGGCGTACCAAGCTGAGCGATCATCGAAGAGTCCTGGAACTGCACCATCGAATGAATGATTTGCTGCGGATGGATCACCACCTTGACCTGTTCGGGTGTCAGGTCGAACAACCACTTGGCCTCGATTACCTCGAGCGCCTTGTTCATCATGGTGGCAGAGTCGACAGAGATCTTCCGCCCCATCGAAAAATTCGGATGCGCGCAGGCTTCTTCGGGAGTGATGGCCCCCAGCGTCTTCGGGTCGCGCAACCTGAAGGGACCGCCGGAAGCTGTCAGCAGGACATGATCGACACGCTCGGCCCAGGTGCTGCGGTCTTCCGGCAGGCACTGGAAGATGGCGGAGTGTTCACTGTCGATGGGCATCAGGTTGGCACCGCCGTCGCGCACCGTGCGCATGAACAGTTCGCCGCCGACGACGATAGCCTCCTTGTTGGCCAGCATCAGGCGCTTGCCGGCCCGCGCCGCTGCAAGGCAAGGCCCGAGGCCCGCCGCGCCGACGATGGCGGCCATGACGGCATCGACCTCTTCATGCGACGCAATCATTTCCATCGCACCGTGCGCGGTCAGCACAGTCGTTCGAAGGCCGTTTTGCTTGAGCTTCTCGGCCAATTGGGCAGCGTGCGGCGCGCTCGCCATGGCGGCGTAGCGGGGCTTGTGGCGCGCGCATTGGGCCAACAGTTCATCCACCTTCGTGGCGGCCGACAGCGCAAACACCTCGAAACGCTCCGGGTGGCGCGAGATGACATCGAGCGTGCTGAGGCCAATCGAACCGGTCGATCCGAGCACCGTCACGCAAAGCTTGCGTTCTTCGTTCACAGCGACACCAACATCAGCGCCAGCGGGAGCACCGGCAGCAGCGCGTCGACCCGGTCCAGTACCCCGCCATGGCCCGGCAGCAGGTTGCTGCTGTCCTTGGCGCCAGCGCTGCGCTTGATGAGCGATTCGACGAGGTCACCAACCACGCTCATCGCAGCCAGAAAGAGCACGCCCAACAAAAGCAGCCACCAGCCGCGCGCGTCCAGGCGAGTGTAAAGGCTGTACACCGACGCTTCCAGTCGACGATCCGACCAGACCCACACAAATGCCAGCACGACGACGCCAGCCATGCCGCCCCATACGCCCTCCCAGCTCTTGCCGGGACTGATCGATGGCGCGAGCTTCCCCTTCGTGAACTTGAGTCCGAACGCGCGTCCCGAGAAATAGGCGAACACGTCGGCCACCCAGACCAGCAAAAGGATCGACAGCAGGAAATTGATCCCGACGATGCGCGCCTGCACAACCGCCAGCCAGGCGACCCACAAGGCCAGCAGACCGCCGACGAGGCGAATCCCGCGCGGGATTTTCGGCCAACCCGGCACCGCGACACGCAGCAGCGCCGCACCGCCGAGCACCCACGCGGCACTGGCAACGATCCACACCAGACCCAGCGATTGCCCCAGCAGACCGACCCACCAGGACAGCGAGCACAGCAGCACCATCTCGGCACCCAGCAACAGCGACATGCGCGGCCCGTAGCCGTTGAGCCGGCCCCACTCCCATGCGGCGGCACCAATCAGCACCAGCATGACGACGGCAAAGGGCTCGTACGACTTGTAGAAAAGGGCAGGCAGCAAGACGGCCAGCAGTGCCAGCGCGGTAATGATTCGTTGCTTGAGCATGCGCCTCAGGCCGGTTGCCGGGGCGACTTCGGCGCGCCGCCGGTGAGTTGCGCCGAAGTCTTGCCGAAGCGGCGTTCGCGATTGCTGAACGCGGCGATGGCCTCGTCCAGCGCGGCCTCGTCGAACTCGGGCCACAATTTGTCGCTGAAGAACAGCTCGGCATACGCGCTTTGCCAGAGCAGGAAGTTCGAAAGCCGCTGCTCGCCGCCGGTCCGGATGAACAGGTCCGGGTCGGGCACATGGGCGAGCGCCATCGCGCGATCGAGATTCCCTTCGGTCAACGGCTCGCCGCGCGCTGCCAGTTGCGCAGCGGCACGGGCGATGTCCCAGCGACCGCCGTAGTTGAAGCAGACATTGAATACAAGGCGCGTGTTGTGGGCGGTCGCAGCCTCGGCTTGCACCAGGCCCGCAATCATCTTGTCGGACAAGCCACCGCGTTCGCCGATGAAATGGAGCTGCACGCCGTCTTCGCGGAGTCGGGGAACTTCCCGGCTGAGCGCGCCGACCATCAGGTCCATGAGCCCGGACACTTCCTCGACCGGACGATTCCAGTTTTCAGACGAGAAGGCAAAGACGGTCAACACGCCGACCCCGCGATCGGCACAGGCCCTGACACAGCGCCGAAGCGATTCCACGCCCTGCTTGTGCCCTGCCACGCGCGGCATGAAGCGCCGCGTCGCCCAACGTCCGTTGCCGTCCATCACGATGGCGATGTGATGGGGGACTGCAGGCGAGGCACTCATGAGCTGGTCAGACCGCCATGATCTCGGCCTCTTTGGCCGCGACCAGCTTGTCGATATCCGCGATGTGGCGATCGGTCACCTTCTGGATCTCGGCCTCGGCGCGCTTTTGGTCGTCTTCCGACGCGGCCTTGTCCTTGACCAGCTTCTTGACCGCTTCGTTCGCGTCGCGGCGCAGGTTGCGCGTGGCGATCTTGGCGGCCTCGCCTTCGTTGCGCACGAGCTTGGTCATTTCCTTGCGGCGCTCTTCGCTCATCGGCGGCATCGGCACGCGGATGAGGTCGCCCATCGAAGCGGGATTGAGCCCCAGGTCGCTCTCGCGGATCGCCTTCTCGATCTTGGCGCCCATGCCCTTTTCCCACGGCTGGATGCTGATGGTGCGTGCGTCGAGCAACGCCACATTGGCGACCTGGCTCAGCGGCACCTGCGAGCCGTAGTAGTCGACATGGATGGAGTCGAGCAACGCCGGATTGGCGCGGCCCGTGCGGATCTTCGTCAGGTTGTTCTGGAATGCTGCGAGCGACTGGTCCATCTTGGTGTCGGTCGCCTTGCGGATGTCTGCAATGGTCACTTCAAATACTCCTCAAGCCTCAAGCGTGAACCAGCGTGCCTTCGTCCTCGCCCATCACGACGCGCCGGAGCGCACCGTTCTTGAAGATCGAGAACACCTTGATCGGCAGCTTCTGATCGCGGCACAGCGCGAAAGCGGTGGCATCCATGATGCCGAGATTCTGTGCAATGGCCTCATCGAAGCTCAGCGTCGCATAGCGCGTGGCACTCGGGTCCTTCTGGGGGTCGGCGGTGTAGACGCCGTCGACCTTGGTCGCCTTCAGCACCATTTCGGCACCGATCTCTGCGCCACGCAGCGCGGCAGCGGTGTCCGTGGTGAAGAACGGGTTGCCGGTGCCGGCCGCGAAGATCACGACCTTGCCCTCTTCGAGGTACTGCAGGGCCTTGGGACGCACATAGGGCTCGACCACTTGCTCGATGGCGATCGCCGACATCACGCGGGCGATCAGCCCCTGCTTGTTCATCGCGTCGGCGAGCGCCAGCGCGTTCATCACGGTGGCCAGCATCCCCATGTAGTCGGCCGTCGCGCGGTCCATGCCGACCGACCCGCCGGCCACGCCGCGAAAGATGTTGCCGCCGCCGATGACGACGGCGACTTCCACGCCCATGTTCACCACCTCGGCCACTTCTTCAACCATGCGAACGATGGTCGCGCGGTTGATGCCGAAGGCATCGTCTCCCATCAGCGCCTCTCCCGACAGCTTCAACAAGATGCGCTTGTGGGCTGGACGGGCATTGGGCATGAAGAGATTCCTTGAGTGGTTCGCGAGGGCGAGTTTAAGCGGGGAGCGTGATGGGGCCGCACGCGCGCCCCCGTTGTTCGCGTCGGTCAGGCGGAGGGCTTCTCGCCCTTGGCGGCAGCCACCTGGGCAGCCACTTCGGCAGCGAAGTCGTCGACCTTTTTCTCGATGCCTTCGCCCACGATGAACATCGTGAAGCCCTTGATCGAGGTACTGGCGGCCTTGAGCATCTGCTCGACGGTTTGCTTGTCGTTCTTCACGAAGGGCTGGTTGTGCAGCGAGACTTCCTTGAGGAATTTCTGCACGCCGCCTTCGACGCGCTTGGCGACGATTTCAGCCGATTGGGTCGGCTTGCCGGCAGCTTCGGCGACCTTGCGGTCTTCCTCGGCCTTGCCCATCGCCACTGCGCGCTCTTTTTCGATCAGGTCGGCAGGCACGTCGGCGGTCGACAGCGCGACCGGCTTCATGGCGGCGATGTGCATTGCCACGTCCTTGGCGGCCGTGTCGTCGCCTTCGAACTCGACCAGAACGCCGATGCGCGTGCCGTGCAGGTACGAGGCCAGCTTGGCACCGGAATTGAAGTGCTTGAATCGGCGGAAGCTCATGTTCTCGCCGATCTTGCCGATCAGGCCCTTGCGCACTTCCTCGAGCGTGGGGCCGAAGCCGTCTTGCGAGTAGGCCAGCGCACCCAGCGCGGCGATGTCGGCCGGATTGCCCTTGGCAACCAGTTCGGCGGCGGCCTTGGCCATGGCCAGGAAGCTGTCGTTCTTGGTGACGAAGTCGGTTTCGCAGTTGATTTCGATCATGCCGCCGACGTTGCCGTCGACGTACGCGGCGACCACGCCTTCAGCCGTCACGCGGGCCGACGCCTTGCCAGCCTTGTTGCCGAGCTTGATGCGCAGCAACTCTTCGGCCTTTTCCATGTTGCCTTCGGCCTCGGTCAGGGCCTTCTTGCATTCCATCATGGGCGCATCGGTCTTTGCGCGCAGTTCGCCGACCATGCTTGCGGTGATTGCAGCCATTTGATTTCTCCGGTTTTCTCAGTATTCAGATTAAAAAAAAGGGGCCACGAAGCCCCTTCTTCAGGCGCGCAGAAGCGCCCTATCAGGCGGAGGCGCCCTCTTCGACTTCAACGAATTCGTCGCTGTTGCCTTCGGCGATGGCCTTGACCACGTCGCCGGTCGCGCTGTTGCGGCCCTCGATGATCGCGTCGGCGATGCCGCGTGCGTACAGCGTGACGGCCTTCGACGAGTCGTCATTGCCGGGAATCACGTAGTCAATGCCTTCAGGCGAGTGGTTCGAGTCGACCACGCCGATGAGCGGGATGCCGAGCTTCTTGGCTTCGGCCACGGCGATCTTGTGGAAGCCCACGTCGATCACGAAGATCGCGTCCGGCAGCGCAGCCATGTCCTGGATCCCCCCGATGTCTTTTTCGAGCTTGGCGATTTCGCGCGAGAAGGTCAGTTGTTCCTTCTTGCTCAGCGAATCGAGGCCGGCTTCCTGCTGGGCCTTCATGTCCTTCAGGCGCTTGATCGAGGTCTTGACCGTCTTGAAGTTGGTCAGCATGCCGCCGAGCCAGCGGGTATCGACGAAAGGCACGCCGGCGCGACGGGCTTCGGTCGCGACGATTTCACGGGCCTGGCGCTTGGTCCCGACCATCAGGATCGTGCCGCGGTTGGCAGTGAGTTGCTTGGCGTACTTCATCGCGTCCTGGAACATCGGGAGCGACTTTTCCAGGTTGATGATGTGAATCTTGTTGCGATGGCCGAAGATATACGGGGCCATCTTGGGGTTCCAGAAGCGGGTTTGGTGACCGAAGTGGACACCGGCTTCCAGCATTTCGCGCATGGTGGTCGACATAGGAATAACTCCAAAGGTTGTGTCTTAAATCCAGCCCGTTTTGCGGCCACCTGCAATCTGCGAGCGACACGCAACACCTTGAGTGGGCTGGTTTGCGGATGTGTTTCTTAACTGAAGGTCGCCTGAATTGTCCGGGTAGACCCCGATGGCGCCCTCTCAGCGAAACCCAAGGAGTATAGCATGGGGGCATGCCTGACCTTGACGCCACACGCCTCGCACTCCGCGCGGGCCGCACCGATGCGCGCACCGAAATGGCGCGCGCCATCGCAGCCGCCGAATCGCCGGCGTGCCTCCATGTCTTCACGCGCCCCATGTTCGACCAGGCGCGCAACGAAGCGGATCGCTCCGACCCCGACCGGCCGCTTGCCGGCCTCGCCTTTTCGGCCAAGGATCTGTTCGACATCGAAGGCCAGCCCACACCGGCCGGTTCCAGGGTGCTGAGCCATGCGCCCGCCGCGAAGGCCGACGCGGTGGCCGTGGCTCGCCTGCGCGCCGCCGGCGGCACGCTGATCGGCCGCACCAACATGACCGAGTTCGCCTTCTCGGGGGTGGGCGTGAACCCGCACCACGGCACCCCGGCCAATGCGCGTGACGCGGCCCTGCCGCGCATTCCCGGGGGCTCATCGTCCGGCGCGGCTGTGTCCGTGGCCAGCGGCGCGGCCTTCATCGGCCTGGGCTCGGACACCGGTGGCTCGATTCGCATTCCGGCCGCGCTCAACGGCATCGTCGGCTTCAAGAGCACTGCACGACTGGTGCCGACCGACGGCGCGTTGCCGCTGTCGACCACGCTCGACACCGTCTGCGCCATGACGCGCTCGGTGCGCGACGCGGTCATCGCTCATGAAATCCTTGCCGCACGCCGCGTCACGCGCGGCAACGCGCCACTGGCTGCGTACCGCCTGGCCGTCGTCACCAACGTGTTCCTGGAAGGGCTCGAACCGGCCGTCGCCTCTGCCTTCGACGAGGCCCTGGATCGTCTCCGTGCGGCCGGCGCTCGCATCGACCAGATCACGCTGCCGCCGCTCGCCGACCTGGCAGCCATCAACGCGACGGGCGGCTTCGCGGCCGCTGAAGCCTATGCCTGGCACCGCTTGCTCCTCGAGCGCAGCGGGGCCGGCTACGACCCGCGCGTCGCCAGGCGCATCGTCAACGGCGCGGGGATGAAGGCACACGAATACATCGAACTGGTGCACGCGCGGCGCGCCTGGATCGATCGGATGGAAGGGTTGCTGTCGAGTTTCGACGCCGTGCTGTCGCCCACCCTGCCGATCACCGCACCGGCCATCGCCAGCGTGGCGCCCGGCGTCGAACGGGACGACGAGTTCTTCCGCGTCAACGGCCTGCTGCTGCGCAATCCGACCATCATCAACATGCTCGACGGCTGCGCGATCTCGATCCCGTGTCCCGTGGCGGGCGGCTTGCCCGTCGGCCTCATGATCTGGCACGCCGCGCTGCACGACGATGCCGTGCTGGCCGTCGCCGCACAAGCCGAGCAGGCGCTGCAAACCGTGTAGCACGCACCGCCTGAATGGGTGCCGCACGCGGCCGATCCGGCTCGGTAATTGCTGCGCTGGCACAACGTCGCACCGAATCCTCGCCAGGCGGACGATGCGGCCGGCCTCGCGTCGTCTATCCTCGGCACTTGGCACGCTACGCCGCGCCCTCTTCTGACTTTTCGAATCCAATGAAAATCGCAATCGTGGGCGCCGGCATCATCGGTGTCACCACTGCCTGGGAACTGGCCTGCGACGGCCATGAAGTCATGGTCTTCGAGCGCCGTGGCGCCGCCGCTGAAGAAGCCAGCTTTGCCAATGCGGGCGTGGTCGCACCCGGCTACGTGACGCCGTGGGCGGCGCCCGGCATGCGCGCCAAGGCCTTGCGTTCGCTGCTGTCGAGACACGGCGCGATCAAGATGCGCTGGCCGCTCGCCATGCGCGACTTGGCATTCATGAGCCGATGGCAGCGCGCCTGCAAGCTCGAAACCTACCTGGCCAACCGCACCCGAATGCAACGGCTGGCGTTCTACAGCCGCACGCGTCTGCACGAGATCACCGAGGCCTGCGAACTCACCTACGAACGCAGCGATGGCTACCTGGTGCTTCTGCGATCGAAGCGCGACTTGAAACTGGTGCAACCCGGCCTCGACGTGCTGCGGGCCGTGGGCACCAAGTTCCAGCAGTTGGACGCCGACGAGGCACGCAAGATCGAGCCAGCGCTCAGCACCGAGACTTCGCTCAGCGGCGCGATCCACCTGCCCGATGACGAGGTCGGCAACTGCCGCCAGTTCGCGCTGCTGCTCAAGCGCGAGGCCGAGGCGCTCGGCGCGCAGTTTCACTTCGGCTGCGACATCGCACCGCTGACGCGCGCGGCACCGCGGGCGATATCGCTCGCCGGCGGCTCGGAGGCGCATGAGTTCGATGCCATCGTGATGTGCGCCGGCGTCGACTCGGCCCGCATGCTTAAGCCACTCGGCTTGCGCATTCCCCTGGCGCCGATCAATGGCCATTCGATCAGCGCCAACATCCGCGAGCCGCTCAACGCGCCGCGCAGCGCGGTGATGGACGAGCACTACAAGGTCGCCATCTCGCGTCTTGGCCTGCGCGTGCGCGTGGCCGGTGGCGCCGAACTCGGTGGCTCGCGCGACGAGGTCAATCCCGCCGCGTTGCGGACGCTGTACAAGGTGCTGCACGACTGGTTCCCGGGCGCGGTGACGCTGCAAGCGGGCGTACAACAGTGGAAAGGCGCGCACCCGATGCTGCCCGATGGTCCACCGATCCTCGGACCCAGCGGCATCCCCGGCGTTTGGCTGAACCTGGGACATGGCTCCAGCGGCTGGGCGCTGTCATGCGGCAGCGCGCGCGTGCTGGCCGACCTGATCGGCGGCAACGACCCCGGCGTCGATCTCGAAGGCCTGGGCGTCGAGCGCCTGCTGGTGCACTGACACGGAGGTGAAGTCCATGCAGCGCGTCACCCCTTCGACGGTTGCAGACCTGTTCGACGTCGCCGGGACGCGCACTCTGGAGCAGGTCGCGGCTGCCACCCTGGCGCCGCACACGCTGATGCAGCGGGCAGGCCTTGCAGTCGCCAGGCTTGCGATGGCCATTGCGCCGCACGCACGCACGGTGTGGATCGCCTGCGGTCCCGGCAACAACGGAGGCGACGGGCTGGAAGCCGCGGCGCAAATGAAGCTGCGCGGCTTCGCGCCGATCGTCACCTGGCTTGGCAATCCGGACCGCGTTCCGCCCGACGCCCGCGCCTCGCTCGAGCGGGCCCGTGCCGCGGGCGTGGCCTTCGCCGAATCGCCACCTGTGGCCTGGGATCTGGCGATCGACGCATTGCTCGGCATTGGCGCCAGCCGCGCGCCAGACGGCGAAATGGCCGAATGGCTTCGCCGCATGCATGGCGACACGGCGCCGGTGCTCAGCGTCGACGTGCCTTCGGGCCTGGACGCCGACACCGGCCGCCTTGCATTGGATCGAACGCCGCCGGGCAACGGCCACGCGGCCCGCTTCTGCCTCAGCCTCCTGACATTGAAGCCCGGCCTGTTCACCGCCCAGGGCCGCGATGCCGCAGGCGAAGTCTGGCTCGATGACCTGGATTGCAGCGCGTCCGCGGCGACACCCGCAGCCTGGCTCGCAGGCGCTCCGCCGAACCGCCCTCGCCTGCAGTCCTCGCACAAGGGCAGCTATGGTGACGTCGCCGTGATCGGCGGCGCACCCGGCATGGCAGGCGCCGCATTGCTGGCAGCATCCGCAGCCCTGCACGCCGGGGCAGGCCGCGTCTTCGCGGCCCTGCTCGATGGCCACGCGGCACTGGACACTTCGCAACCAGAGCTGATGCTGCGCGATCCTGCCTCGCTGGATTTGAGCAAAATGACAGCCGTTGCCGGCTGCGGCGGTGGCGCCGCGATACGCGCATTGCTCCCACGCGTGTTGTCGACGGCGCAGCGAGCGGTAATCGACGCCGATGCGCTCAACGCCATCGCACTCGATCCTGCATTGCAGACTCTGCTCGAAGCGCGCGGCCGTCGCGGCCTTCCGACTGTGCTCACGCCGCATCCGCTGGAAGCCGCGCGCCTGCTCGACGTCGGCACGTCCGCAGTTCAGGCCGATCGGCTCAGCGCCGCGCAACGCCTTGCAGATCGCTTCGGCAGCGTGGTCGCGCTCAAGGGTTCCGGCACCGTGATCGCGGCGCCGGGCGCGCGGCCCCGCATCAACCTGACCGGGAATGCCCGCCTTGCTTCCGCCGGCACGGGCGACGTGCTGGCCGGCATGGTCGGCTCGGCATTGGCCGGCGGCCTGCCCGCGCTCGAAGCGGCGCAGGAAGCGGTGTGGCATCACGGCGACCTGGCCGACCACTGGCCGGCCACGCCGCTCACCGCCAGCGCGCTGGCGCGCGGCGGGCGTTGACCCGCTGTCTCAGCCGCGGCCCACGAAGGGCATCTTGGTCGCCATGACCGTGTGGAACAAGACGTTGGCTTCCAACGGCAGGTTGGCCATGTAGAGCACAGAGCGGCCGACGATCTCCACATCCATCACCGGCTCGACGGCGATTTCGCCGTTGGCCTGCGGCACGCCCTGCGCCATGCGGCCGCCCATGGCCGTCATCGCATTGCCCACGTCGACCTGGCCGACCGCGATGTCGTACTTGCGGCCGTCGAGCGACGCCGTCTTGGTCATGCCCTGAACGGCGTGCTTGGTCGCCGTGTATGCGATCGAGTTCGGTCGCGGCGTCGTGGCCGAGATCGAACCGTTGTTGATGATCCGGCCACCGCGCGGCGTTTGCGCCTTCATCGTGCGGAAGGCCTGCTGGATGCAATAGAACATCCCGTTCAGATTGATGTCGACCACGCCCTTCCACTGCTCGGCGGTCCAGTCCTCGAACGGGCCCTGCGGATTGCCGATGCCGGCGTTGTTGAACAGCAGGTCGACCCGGCCGAATTGCTTCACCGCCGCCGCAAACAGCGCCTCGACGGATGCCGCGCTCGCCACGTCGGTCGGCACCGCGATCACGCGCGCACCCGCGCCGGATTCATTGGCAACCGCCTCCAACGGCTCGGCTCGCCGCCCGGCAAGCACCACGCTCCAGCCGTCGGCGAGCAGGGCCAGTGCGGCAGCGCGGCCAATACCGGTGCCGGCGCCGGTCACGATCGCGATGCGCGAAGCCGGGGTTGTCACTGCTGTCATTCCATCATCACTTTCTTGCTGGTTGATCGATCAGGGGCGGCGCGGCTTGCGCCCTTTCATCTTGTTGGCGGCCTTCTTGACGGCCGACTTGAAGGCCTGCATGGCACTTTGCTGCGATGGACGGTCACTTGCCATCACGGCCGCAACGGCTTCAGCCTTGCTGTCGCCGTGCAAGCGCGGCTGCCGCGACGAGCGCTTGTCCGAGGCCTTGGACGACGAACCACCACCGCCGGACGAACCGCTTTTTTCCTTCACGCCTTTTTCCTTCATCGCGCGCGCGATGAGGTCCTCGCCTTCCCGGATCAGGCGGAAATCGATCTTGCGGCCGTCGAGGTCGACCCGGCTGACCTGCACACGCACACGCGTTCCGATGGCATAGCGAATGCCTGTGCGCTCGCCGCGCAGTTCCTGCCGCTGCTCGTCGAACTTGAAGTATTCGCCACCGAGTTCGGTGATGTGCACGAGGCCTTCCACGTACATCGCATCGAGCGTGACGAAGATACCGAAGGTCGTCGCCGAGCTGACCACGCCGCTGTATTCCTCGCCCAGATGCTCGCGCATGTACTTGCACTTGAGCCAGGCCTCGACGTCGCGGCTCGCTTCGTCGGCGCGCCGTTCGTTGGCACTGCAGTGCAGGCCCGCTGCTTCCCAGGCTTGCACTTCCTTCGTCGGCGCGACGGTGGCCTTGGCGGGCTTGGCGCTCGGCGCCTTGACGCGCGAAGCCAGCCGCTTGGCCAGCTTGGCATGGGCTTCGCCCGGCGTAGGCAGCATCGGAAGTTGATAGCGGCTCTTGCTCAGAATCGCCTTGATCACGCGATGGACCAGCAGGTCCGGATAGCGCCGGATCGGGCTCGTGAAGTGCGTGTAGGCCTCGTAGGCCAAGCCGAAGTGGCCGCTGTTGATCGGCGTATAGATCGCCTGCTGCATCGAGCGCAGCAGCATGGTGTGGATCTGCTGCGCGTCCGGCCGCTCCTTCGTGGCATCGGCAATCGCCTGGAACTCGCCCGGCTTCGGATCGTCGGTGATCGACAGGCCCACGCCCATCGCCTTGAGGTAGCCGCGCAGGATTTCCTTTTTCTCGGGCGTCGGCCCTTCATGCACGCGGTACAGGCCCGGGTGCTTGCCTTCGGCGATGAAGTCGGCACTGCAGACGTTGGCCGCAAGCATGGCTTCCTCGATGAGGCGGTGCGCCTCGTTGCGCGTGCGCGGCACGATCTTCTCGATGCGGCCGGCGTCGTCGCAGATGATCTGCGTCTCGGTGGTTTCGAAGTCGACCGCGCCGCGCTTGCCGCGCTGCTTGAGCAGGGCCTTGTAGACGTCGGCCAGGTTCAGCAGGTCCTTGACGCGGTCCTTGCGCTTGGCCGCTTCCGGGCCACGCGTATTGGCAAGGATGGCGGCGACTTCGGTGTAGGTGAAGCGGGCGTGGCTGAACATCACCGCCGGGTAGAACTGGTAGGCGTAGATCTCGCCATCGGCGGCAACCAGCATGTCGCAGACCATGCACAGGCGCTCGACCTCTGGATTGAGCGAGCAGAGCCCGTTCGACAACTTTTCCGGCAGCATCGGAATCACGCGGCGCGGAAAGTAGACGCTTGTCGCGCGGTCGTATGCATCGATGTCGATGGCCGAGCCGGTCTGCACATAGGCGCTGACATCGGCGATGGCCACCAGCAGGCGCCATCCCTTGGCGCGGCCGACCTTGGCGGGCTCGCAGTACACGGCATCGTCGAAGTCGCGTGCGTCCTCGCCGTCGATGGTGACCAGCGGAATGTCGGTGAGGTCGATGCGGTCCTTCTTGTCCGTGGGGCGAACCTTGTCGGGCAATGCCTTCGAAGCTGCGATACAGGCCTCGGAAAACTCGTGCGGAACGCCGTACTTGCGCACGGCAATCTCGATCTCCATGCCCGGATCGTCGATCTCGCCGAGCACTTCCTTCACACGACCCACGGGTTGGCCAAAGAGCGCGGGCGGCTCGGTGAGTTGCACGACGACGACCTGCCCCGTCTTGGCAGTGCCGGTTGCGCCCTTGGGAATCAGGACGTCCTGGCCGTAGCGCTTGTCTTCCGGCGCCACCAGCCAGATGCCGCCTTCATGCAGCAGTCGGCCGATGATGGGCTGCTCGGGCCGCTCGACGATTTCGACGACCCGTCCTTCGGGACGTCCACGCCGGTCTTGCCGCACGACACGCGCCTTGACGCGGTCCTTGTGCAGCACCGCGCGCATCTCGTTGGGGGGGAGGTAGATGTCGGCTTCACCGTCGTCGCGCTGCACGAAACCGTGCCCGTCGCGATGGCCTTGAACCGTGCCTTCAACTTCATCCAGCAAGCCGCTGGGATGGCCGTTATTTTTGATGATACAATCTCTTTCTTTCCTGAAATTCAAAACATAGCTGCTTCGGCAGATATGTGGGCCCAGATGGCGGAATTGGTAGACGCACTAGTTTCAGGTACTAGCGAGTAACATCGTGGAGGTTCGAGTCCTCTTCTGGGCACCAAATCAATTAGATCCCCTACCAGGATCTTGCAAATCAAGCCACCGGTCTCCGGTGGCTTTTTTGTTGCCTGAACGGCAGCGCCTGGGCGCATTATTACTGCGCCCTCATACAGGCACCGCCACCAGGTCGTGGCCTTCCGCGCCGACGATGCGGGCGCGCGTGAATTCTCCGACTTTCAGCGTCTTGCTGAACTTTTCAGGCGGCAATAAACGCACCACGCCATCGATCTCCGGCGCATCCGCATAGCTGCGGCCCACGCCACCCTTGCGGCCCATGCCGGGTGCCGAATCGACGAGCACCTGCATGCTGGCGCCGATGCGGCGGCGCAGGCGCGCGATCGACACCGACTCGGCCACTTCCATGAACCGCGCACGGCGCGCTTCGCGTTCGGCAGCCGGCAACATGCCGGGAATTTCATTGGCCGCCGCGCCAGCCACCGGGCTGTAGGCGAAACATCCAGCACGGTCGATCTCAGCCTCCCGGATGAAGTCGAGCAGATGCTCGAACTCCTCTTCGGTCTCGCCAGGAAAGCCCGCAATGAACGTGCTTCGAATCACCAATTCCGGACAGATCTCGCGCCACTTCGCGATGCGCTCCAGATTGCGCTCTCCGCTCGCCGGCCGCTTCATGCGCTTCAACACGCCAGGATGGCTGTGCTGCAGCGGCACGTCGAGGTACGGCAGGACATGGCCGCTGGCCATCAGCGGAATCACCTCGTCGACGCTCGGGTACGGATACACATAGTGCAAGCGCACCCATGCGCCATAAGGCTCCGCGATTTCGCCGAGCGACTTCACCAGGTCGAGCATGCGTGTCTTCACCGGCTTGCCGTTCCAGAAGCCCATGCGGTACTTGGTGTCGACGCCGTAGGCCGAGGTGTCCTGGCTGATGACCAGAAGCTCTTTCACGCCGCCTTCGAACAATGCCCTGGCTTCGTTCAGCACGTCGCCGATCGGCCGTGACACCAGGTCGCCGCGCATCGACGGGATGATGCAGAAGGTGCAACGATGGTTGCAGCCTTCACTGATCTTCAGGTAGGCGTAGTGCCGTGGCGTGAGCTTGAGGCCCGCGATGCCGAACGTGTTGGGCACCAGGTCGATGAACGGATCGTGTGGCTTGGGCAGGTTGGCGTGGACCGCGTCCATCACCTCTTGCGTCGCATGCGGGCCGGTGACGGCCAACACGCTCGGGTGCATCTGGCGGACCATGTTGCCGCCGTCCTCGCCCGACTTGGCGCCGAGGCAGCCGGTGACGATGACGCGGCCATTGGCGGCCAGCGCTTCGCCGATAGTGTCGAGGCTTTCCTTGACCGCATCGTCGATGAAGCCGCAGGTATTGACGATGACGATATCGGCGCCTTCGAAAGTCTTCGAGGTTTCGTAGCCTTCAGCACTCAGTTGGGTCAGGATCAATTCGGAATCGGTCAAGGCCTTGGGGCAGCCCAGGCTGACAAAGCCGACTTTGGGGGCGGCCGACGTGGCCGCGCGTTCGGGGAGTGCAACTTCGCTCATAGCCCCGTATTGTCCCAGCTATCGCCGGCCTTGCCGGATTCAGGGGCGCTTGATGCCAAAGGCGCCCAGGACCTGTTCGGTGTTCTTCTGCATCTGCTCCTGCATCTGCACGAAGACGTTCTTGGACTGCTCGACGTAGTTGACCATCAGGCCCTGGAGCATGGGTGACTGCATTCTCATGAAGTTCGACCACATCTCGGGCGTCAGCCCCTGGGCCTTTTCCTTGAGCTGCGCCTGCATCTCGGTCATGGCCTGTATGTTCTTCTCGAGATAGGGGCCCATGTAGCCCTGCATCGCCTGACCGTAGAAACGGATGATGCTGGCGAGCACCTGCTCGGTGAACATTGGTGCGCCGCCCGCCTCTTCTTCCAGGATGATCTGCAGCAGGATGCTTCGCGTCAGGTCGTCGCCGCTCTTGGCATCGCGCACTACGAACGACGCATTCGACATGACAAGTTGCTTGACCTCCGCCAACGTGATGTAGGTGGAAGTGTCAGTGTCATACAGCCGCCGGTTCGGGTATTTCTTGATGACCCGCAAGGCCGGCTTTCCACCGACTTTCTTACTCTGCACTAGAACTCCTTGAGGTCGGAATCGACCACGCCCGAGGCATTCTAGGGAGCGGTTTTGCTGCACTGCGCCAAGGTTTACCCTGACCGCCTGCGTAGTGGTTTTCGAGAATCCTGAAGGCTAGTCCAGGGAGCTTGTGTACTCAGCGCCGCAGACCTTGCAGATTGCGGTTTCGGGACGATCGTCGCTCGCTTCGCGGAAGTGCAGCGGGCTCTTGATGCCGTTGAAAACCCAGCAACGCGGGCAGTGCTCGTGGCCTGCGACCGGAAGGTACGCACGGGCCCGTTGCTCGGCACGTTCGCGCGTGACAGGGACACCCTGGCGCACGGTGCGGGCCACCTCTTCGGCCGCCATGGTGCCGGCACGACCGCTGGCCCGGTCATTCAGGCCGTAGACCACGCGGGCGAATTCGAGCGGCGCCTGCCGCAGAAGGGAAGCGAGCCGAAGTTCTTCGGTCGCCGGATAAGGCGGCGTCGAGGCCATGGATTCGCTGGGCTTCCGAGTTGTCACGAGAGACACCCAAGTTAACACAATCACAACGGCATTCGCCACTGAACGAACGGGTTAACTCCCTTGTGCGGTGGACGATCAGATGATCCGCCCAAGAAAAAAGCCACTTGTTCAAGTGGCTTTGATTCATTCAACACCGGGAAATTTGGTAGGCCCAGACGAATTCGAATCGCCGACCTCTTCCATGTCAAGGAAGCGCTCTAACCAGCTGAGCTATGGGCCTGATGTGTGAAGCCATCGACTATAACATGCTTTTTTGGCGCCGGCCTCGACCTCGCCGCAATCATCAACGCATCAACGGCGGCGCGCATGGCGCACGCCGTCGACCATGCCGACGACGGCCAGCACCTGCATCAGTCGTGCTGCATCGGGAATCTCGACCGTGAACGTCATCCACGCGGTGCCCTTGATCGATTGGGTCTGCACGCCGATCACGTTCATCTTCTCGCGTGCAAAGACTTCCGAGATGTCACGCAGCAGGCCCTGGCGGTCCGACGCCTCCACGGCCACATCGACAGCGTAGACGGCGCCCTCTTCGCCCTTCTTCGCGCCCCACTCCACCTCGATCACGCGCTCGGGATTGTTCGTGCTCATCGTGCGGAAGTTGCTGCAATCCGAACGATGGATACTGACACCATGACCGCGCGTGACAAATCCGCTGATGGCATCCGGTGGCGCCGGCCGGCAGCATTTGGCAAGCTGCGTCATGAGCGACGACACGCCGACCACCAGCACGCCGCCCTGCACAGCCTTTTCGGTGGCGCGCGACTTGCGAATGTGCACGCCGTCGTCGGGGCTCGGCGGCGGCTCGGGCGGGCGCAGCAGCGTCTCGATGGTGCGCAGCGAAAACTCGTCCTTGCCGACGACCTCGAACAGGTCGTCCGCAGACTTGAAGCCAAGCCGGGAAGCCAGGTCTTCCAGCTTGAGCGCGGTCTTTCCCTCGCGCTGCAACAGTTTCTCGACGGCCTCCCGTCCCCTTGCCACGGTCTCGTGCGTGATTTGCGCATTGAACCAAGCGCGCACCTTGGCGCGTGCCCGATGGCTGGCCAGGTAGCCGAGGTCGGCATTGAGCCAGTCGCGCGAAGGCCCGCCCTCCTTGGCCGCGATGATCTCGACGGTCTGGCCGTTCTGCAGCGGCGTGTTGAGCGGCACCATCGCGCCGTCGATGCGCGCGCCGCGACAGCGATGGCCGAGACTGGTGTGCACCGTGTAGGCGAAGTCGACTGCCGTCGCGCCTTGCGGCAATTCGACGATGGCTGCGTCGGGCGTCAGGACGTAGATGCGATCGTCAAACAGGCCCTGGCCGTGCTGGCCGCCAGACAGGTCGCGCTCCCATGCCAGCAATTGGCGCAGTACCGCGATCTTCGCGTCGTATTCGCCACCGGCCCACACCCCGACATAGCCTTTGGGGCCGGCCTCCTTGTAGGCCCAATGCGCAGCGACGCCATGCTCGGCATGGTCGTGCATTTCCTCCGTGCGGATCTGGATCTCGATGGGCTTGCCGGCAACACCGCCCACCACCTCGCGCACCACCGTGTGCAGCGACTGGTAGCCGTTGGGCTTGGGCCGTGCGATGTAGTCGTCGAACTCGGCGTCGATCGGCTGGAAATGCGAATGCACCCAGGCCAGCGCAGCGTAGCAATCCTTCACGTCTTTTACCACCACGCGCAGCGCGAGGATGTCGAACACCTGCGCAAAGTCGAGCGACTTGCCGCGCATCTTCTTGACGATGCTGTAGATGTTCTTCGGTCGTCCGTGAACCGCGGCCTGCACACCCTGGCCCTTCAAGTCGCGCTCCAGGCGGGTGCGCAGATGTTCGACGTAGCCTTCGCGCTCGATCCGTTTTTCGTCGAGCAGGCGCGCGATGAGCTTGTAGGTTTCGGGTTCGAGAAAGCGGAAGGACAGGTCCTCGATTTCCCACTTGACCTGCCAGATGCCGAGCCGGTTGGCCAACGGCGCGAACACCTGCAGCGACTCGCGCGCCACGCTCTCGGGCACAGGCCGCTTGCTGGCCGCCGCATAGCGCAGCGTCTGCAGCCGCGAGGCGAGCCGCAGCATCACCACGCGCAGGTCGCGCGAGAACGCCAGCAGCATCTTGCGCACGTTCTCGGTCTGGTTGGTGCCGCCGTCGGCATGCGCGCCGACCGCGGCCGAGCGGGTCTGCTTCTGGACATGGACCAGTTTGGTCGTCTCGACCGCCAGCGCCGCGAAGTTGTCGCCGAACACCTTGGCGATCACTTCGAGCGGACGGTTCAGGTGCTGGCACGAATAAACCAGGTAGCTGGCGGCCCGCATCGCTTCCGACCCACCCATCGCGGCGACGATGGCAGCGACAGCGTCTGCGTGGGCCAGCGTGTTCTCGCCGGTGTCGAGCGTCTCGTCCGCGATCAACGGCTCGGCAAACGCGCGGGCACGGGCCAGCATATTGGCTTGCACGGGCGTCTTGTCGGCCGTGGCGGCCGACAGTGGGTAGTCGACCATCGACTCCGATGGCTTTCCGGCCGCAGGACTGGTGAGTTCTCGCTTCACGGCGAAAGAAGGAACGAATTGATCGCGTCGTGCTGATCCGGTGCCACAAGCGTAGGCGCGTGCCCGACGCCCTCGAACTCGACGAGCTTCGCGCGGGGGCCGCGCTGCGTCATGGCTTGCGCCGTCGCGGAACTTAGCAAGTCGGACACCGCGCCGCGCAGAAGCATGGTCTGCGCGGTGATGCCGTCATAGAGCGACCACATGACAGCTTCGGACTGCGCAATGCCCTCCGGCGTCAGCGCGCGCAATGGCGTGCCGACGGCCGGGTCGTAGTGCAGCAGGAAAGCATGGTCGTCGACGCCGGCTTCGGGCGCGACCTTGGCACGCCCGTCGGCGCTGCGCTGCGAGGCAGGGACCACCATGTGGCGTGACAGTTCCATCCATTGCGTCGGCGTATGCGGGCCGAAGGTGGTCGAGATCGCCCACATCGCGGCCGCGGCGTCGGCCACCGAGGCAAATCGCCCGCTCTGCCCCACGTAGGCGCTGATGCGCTTGATTGCATCGGGGTTGATGACCGGGCCGACGTCGTTCAACACCAGGCGACGGATCGGCGCCGGCAACGGCAGTTCGCGATTGCCCGCAAGCACCATGCCGATCAGCCCTCCCATGCTGGTGCCGACATAGTCGAAGGTGGCGATGGATTGTTCGCGCTGCAACTGCGCAAGCAGCGTGAGCATGTCGGCGGCGTACAGCGGAAGCTGGTATTCATTGGGGTCGCGCAGCCAGTCGCTCGCGCCGCGCCCCACCACGTCGGGGCAGACCACGCGCACATTGCCGCCGGCACGCATCAGCAACGCCTTCACGAGTTCATCGAAATCGCGGCCCTGACGCGTGAGGCCGTGCACGCACATCACCAGGTGCGAACTTGCGGGATTTCCCCATTGCCACCAGGCCATGCGGTGGCCGCCTGCGGCGTCGTTACAGGGGGTGAAATGGAGGGTGGGTTCGGTCATGAAAGAAGGCCTTGCGGCCGCTGATAATTCTTCTCGTTGCATCCTAATTCATCCGGAGATTTGATCATCATGCTCAAAGGCAAGACCGCCCTCGTGACGGGGTCCACCAGTGGTATCGGACTGGGTATCGCGAAAGCTCTCGCGCAGCAAGGCGCGAACATCGTGCTCAACGGATTCGGCGATGCCGAGGGGCCGAAGGCGCAAGTCGAGGCGCTGGGCGTCCAAGCCGAATATCACGGCGCCGACATGAGCAAGCCAGACCAGATCGAGGACTTGATGAAGTTCGCCGCGTCCAGGTTCGGCCGCGTCGACATCCTGGTCAACAATGCGGGCATTCAGTACGTCGCCAACGTCGAGGACTTTCCAGCCGAGCGGTGGGACGCAATCATCGCCATCAACCTGACCAGCGCCTTCCATACCACGCGCCTTGCCATTCCGGCCATGCGTCAGGCCAACTGGGGGCGCATCGTCAACATCGCATCCGCCCACGGGCTCGTGGCTTCGGCACAGAAGTCGGCTTACGTGGCTTCCAAGCACGGCGTCGTAGGCTTTACCAAGTCGGTAGCGCTGGAAACCGCAAGGACGGGCGTGACGTGCAACGCAATCTGCCCGGGCTGGGTGCTGACGCCGCTGGTCCAGAAGCAGATCGACGACCGCGCGGCGCGCGAAGGCATTCCAGTGAGCCAGGCTCAAAACGAACTTCTGGGCGAGAAGCAGCCTTCGCTGCAGTTCACGACGGTCGATCAACTTGGCGGCCTGGCCGTGTTCCTGTGCTCGCCGGCGGCCGAGCAGGTGCGCGGCGTGGCATGGCAGATGGACGGCGGCTGGACAGCGCAATAAGCTCGCGATCCGGCGCCGGCTATTTCAGTTGCACGGATCCGGACACGTTGACCACGACGTTGGTCTTGCCCGCCTCGATCGGCACAGCGGCGTCAGACGCCAGGGACTTGGCCTGCGCCGCCATCATGCGCGGACGGACCGGCTCGTCGCTGTTCGCGTTGACGGACACCTCGCGCAGCGTGTAGCCGGCAAAGCCGAAACCCTTCGCGAGTTCATCCGCCTTTTGCTTGAACGCGTTGATGGCGAGGGTCTGGGCTTCGACTTCGACCTTGGCGCGCTGTTCGCGGCTGAGGGCAAAACCGACATTGCCGACCGTCAGCGTCGTGATGCGGCCTGCCACTTGCGCGATGCGGGGCAAGTCGCGTCCTTCGAGCACCAGTTCGGCGTAGCCTGCCCAACCACTGATCTTGCCGTCGCGCGTGTAGCGAGGGGCAAGGTTGAAGTTGCCGGTGCGGACATCGAGTTGCCCGGATTGCGTGCTCTTGCGAGCCTCGGCCAGCGCGGCGTCAAGCGCGGTCTTGAGCTGGCTCTGGATCGCGGCTGGATCGGGTCCGTCGCGCGTGGTGGACAGCGTCATGCTCAGCAGGTCTTGCTGCGCCACGACGGTGCCGCTGGCGGACAACTGCAAGACGTTCTGGGGCGGAGGAGTCTGGGCAGAGGCAGCGTTGGCAACTGCCAACAAGGCACTTGCCGCTGTCCATCGAATGACATTCAAATCGGGACTTTCGAGTGGAAGGCGCCGGCTGGGCGCCCGATTTCAGGGGCGCTGGTCCCGCGCGGTCCCCGCCGACAAACGCGCCGGTTGGGCGTCGGCGATCGGCATCGCCATCGGTGCAGACGCGGGAACGATGCGCTCAGGGGGTTGCGATTCGGCCGAACGTAGTGTATTGGACGTGGACGATTCGGCCCACTGGCGCCGCAACTGCTCCCGCAGTTCAAGTCGCTCGGCGGCCGTGAGATGCCGCCCCGCCATTGCGTCCTCACGCTGGACCTGGGCGATCCGTGCCGCACGGTGCGCGTCGACCGCATTCCGCAACTCACTCCGGCGAAAACCACCGCCGACGTCGATTTCCTGCGCCGCCTGCACGGAAGCAGACGAAGCGGCGAACATCAAAAACAAAGTGCAGAGGGCGGGTCGCATGGGCAGCCAGAAGTCGTATCAGAAGCACTCTGCCACCGTCAGCCACACGGTTGGCAGCGGTAAAGCGTGCGTCCGCAAGTTTTGTAACTTATTGTCAGGCAAATGCTAAAACTACCTCAATGGGGCGGCAACGCATACAGAATCAGCGCTGTTACAAATTCACCGTTGTTGAAATGACTCAAGTTCCTGCCCGCACCGACAAGATCGTCATCGTCGACGACGACGCCCGCATCCGTGACCTGCTGCGCCGCTATCTGACGCAAGAAGGTTTCGAGGTGATCGTCGCGGAGGATGGCAAGGCGCTGAATCGCATCCTGCTGCGCGACACGGTGGACCTGATCGTGCTCGATCTGATGATGCCCGGCGAAGACGGCCTCTCGGTGTGCCGCCGCCTGCGCGCCGCCAACGACCGCACGCCGATCATCATGCTGACCGCCAAGGGCGAGGACGTGGACCGGATCGTCGGTTTGGAGGTTGGCGCCGACGATTACCTCGGCAAGCCGTTCAACCCGCGCGAGCTGCTGGCGCGCGTGCATGCGGTGCTGCGGCGCCGCCCGCCGCTGGAAGCCCCGGGCGCACCGTCCACCGACAACGAGACCGTGAATTTTGGCCCCTTCAGCTTCGATCTGGGATCGCGCACGCTGCGCAAGGACGGCGAGGAACTCTCGCTGACCACCGGCGAATTCGCCATGCTCAAGGCACTGGTGCGCCATCCGCGCCAGCCGCTGTCGCGCGAAAAGCTGGCGCAGTTGGCGCGCGGCCGCGAATTCGAGCCCTTTGACCGAAGCCTCGACGTGCAGATCTCGCGCTTGCGCAAGCTGGTCGAGTCTGACGCCGCGGCGCCGCGATATATCCAGACGGTCTGGGGCGTCGGCTACGTATTCGTGCCGGACGGCACGACCTGAACAGCGTGCCCCTCCCCAACGGACCCCGGACAACACAACGCTCCCCGCTGGCCGAAGACAGCTCGCAGTTGACGCTGCCGAGCCCGCTCGAAGGCGGCGGGCAGGCATCGCGCGGCGCCCGGCTGAAAGTTGGCTTCAGCCTGTTCTGGCGCACCTTCTTCCTTTTGGCTCTCTTGCTGGTGGGTAGCACGGTGGCGTGGTTGCAGACTTTCCGGCAACTGGAGTACGAGCCGCGCGCGATCCAGACGGCGCACCAGATCGCCTCGCTGGTCAACCTGACGCGGGCGGCGCTGGTGTATTCGGACGCGATCACGCGCGTTTCGCTGATCAAGACCCTGGCCGACCAGGAAGGCGTGCGCATCCTGCCGCGCGAGCCGATCGACCGCTTCGAGCCCTACACCAGCGGCACGCTGGACGAGCGCGTGACCGAGGAACTGATCGACCGGCTGGGCGAGGGCACGGTCGTCGCGAGCCAGGTCAACAACCAGTCGGGCCTGTGGATCGGCTTCACGATCGAGACCGACAACTACTGGCTGCTGCTCGATCCGACGCGCTTCAGCCGGGTCGGCGGGCGAACCTGGCTGGTGTGGCTGATCACGGCGATGGCGCTGTCGCTGGCCGGCGCGGCACTGATCACGCGATTCATCAACCGGCCGTTGAGCCAGTTGTCGCGGGCGGCGCGCGAGGTGCGGGACGGGGAGTACGAGGCGCACCGGCTCGACGAGCGGGCCCGGACGAACGAAATCCGCGCAGTCAACATCGGCTTCAACCGCATGGCCGACCAGCTGGCCAAGATCGAGCAGGACCGAGCGGTGATGCTCGCCGGCATTTCGCATGACCTGCGCACGCCGCTGGCTCGGCTGCGGCTGGAAACCGAGATGAGCGTGGAAGATGAAGACGCGCGGGCCCACATGGCGGCCGATATCTCGCAGCTCGACTCGATCATCGACAAATTCCTGGACTACGCGCGGCCGGACCACGTGGACTTCAAGCCGGTGCTGCTACGCGACGTGATAGACGCCTGCACCTACGCCGTGCAGGATCATGAAGACGTGAAGATCAAGGTGGACGTGGCGCCCGAGCTCGCGGTGATGGCGGACGAAGTGGAGCTGACGCGGGTGATTTCGAACCTGGTGGAGAACGCACGGCGCTACGGCAAGTCGCCGGCCACTGGCGTGGCGGACATCAATATCCAGGCGCAGGCGCACAACGACGCGGTACTGATCAAGGTGCGCGACCATGGTGCGGGTGTGGCGCCTGCCCTGCTGTCGCAGTTGACCAAGCCGTTTTTCCGCGGAGATGCGGCGCGGACCTCGGCTGCAGGCGCGGGACTCGGCCTTTCGATCGTGGCCAAGAACATTGACCGGATGGGCGGCACCTTCGCGCTCACCAGCACGCCGGGGCGCGGGTTGGCGGCGCACATCCGGATGCCGCGCGCGGCTGCCGGGGTCAAGCCACCGGTGCCGAAGCCGGTCGTTTGAATCAGCGGTGCAGCAGCACCGTCGCGCGCGCTTCCATTGCGCGGCCCTCGCCGACCGGGCCGAGCTTCTCGGCGGTCTTGGCCTTCACGTTGACCTGGCCCGGCTCGATGGCCAGGGCTTCCGCGATGCGCGTGCACATCGCGGCGATGTGCGGTGCCAGCTTCGGCGCCTGCGCGATGACGGTGCTGTCGACGTTGCCGATCTGCCAGCCTTCAGCACGCACACGGCGTGCAGCCTCGGCCAGCAGGACGATGGAATCGGCGCCGCGGAATTGCGCATCGGTGTCGGGGAAGTGGCGACCGATGTCGCCCAACGCTGCCGCGCCGAGCAAGGCGTCGGTGATGGCGTGCAGCAGCACGTCGGCATCGGAATGGCCGAGCAGGCCGGTGTTGTGCGGGATCTCGACGCCGCCGAGGATCAGCTTGCGGCCGGCGACGAGTTGGTGGACGTCCCAGCCCTCGCCGATTCGGAATGGAAAGCCAGTGGTCATGGCGAGGTGCGGCCTTTCAGGATGGCTTCTGCCAGAGCGAAGTCTTCCGGGTAGGTGAGTTTGAAATTCTGGGCGCTGGCCGGCACGAGCCTGGGCGCGAGGCCCATGGCCTCGATGGCGCCGGCTTCGTCCGTCACGGTGTCTCCGGCGCGCTCCAGGGCCTCCACGAGCATGCCGATGCGGAACATCTGGGGCGTCTGGGCCAGCCATTTGTCGGTGCGGTCGAGCGTGGCGCCGACGCGCCCGTCGGGCGTCGCGGCCTTGAGCGTGTCGGCGAGCCGATGGGCCAGCAGGCCGCCCACCGCATCGCCTGCGCAAGCCGCGATCAGGGCCTCGACCTGCGCCGGGGTGACCAGGCATCGCGCCGCATCGTGGACGAGCACCCAATCCTGCTCGCCTGCGCCTTCGGCCAGCAGTGCGTGCAGGCCCGCGAGCACGGTCGCGGCGCGCGTCGCGCCGCCGCAGTGCAACAGGCGTTCGCCAGCGCGCGGGAAGTCCGGCAAGGCGGCATGCACCGCTTCGTCGCCCGGGGAAACCACCAGGGCCAAGCCGGCCAACCGATCTGCCAATGCGCGAAAAACGGCGACCGTGTGCGCAACCATCGGTACGCCGGCCACCGGCCGGTACTGCTTGGGCCCCTCGCCGCCCGCGCGGCTGCCCGTGCCCGCACAGGGAATGACGACGAACAGGCGCTCAGGGGATTGGGACATGGGGCACGGCAGCGAAAGGGCCGCCATTCTAGAATTCGCCCCGCACACCCCTCGCCCGTCGGCGCGGGGTGTTCTGCATTGTCTGCACCAAGCCATGGATCTCCCCTCTCTCGTCCCCGGCAAGCGCTTCACGCTGCCGCGGCCGCCCTCTTCCGCCGATGCGCTGCTGATTGCACGCCTGGCCGAGCGCGAGAAATCGGCCGGCCGCGCCGTTGCCGTGTTCACGGCCGACGCCAACGATGCACAGCGGCTGATCGATGAACTCGCCTTCTTCGCCCCCGGCCTGCGCTGCGCGCTGTTCCCCGATTGGGAAACACTGCCCTACGACAGCTTCTCGCCGCACCAGGACCTGATCAGCGAACGGCTGGCCACGCTCTGGCGCATCAGCCAGCGCGAGGCCGACCTGGTGCTGGTGCCCGCGACCACCGCGCTGTATCGCCTGGCGCCGCCGGCCTTCCTGGCCGGCTACACCTTCCACTTCAAGACCAAGCAGAAGCTGCAGGAGGCCAAGCTCAAGGCGCAGCTCACGCTGGCCGGCTACAGCCACGTGACGCAGGTCGTGAGCCCGGGCGAATACGCGGTGCGCGGCGGGCTGATCGACCTGTTCCCCATGGGCTCGACCCAGCCGTTCCGCGTCGACCTGTTCGACGACGAGATCGACTCCATCCGCACCTTCGACCCCGACACGCAACGCAGCCTCTACCCCGTGCCCGAGGTGCGCCTGCTGCCCGGCCGCGAATTCCCGATGGACGACGACGCGCGCGCGCGCTTCCGCAGCCGCTGGCGCGAACTGCTTGAAGGCGACCCGACCAAGAGCCGCATCTACAAGGACATGGGCAACGGCGTTGCCACGGCCGGCATCGAGTACTACCTGCCGCTGTTCTTCGAAGAGACGGCGACGGTGTTCGACTACCTCGGCGCCGAAGCGACCGTGGTGCTGCACGGCGACCTGGAGCCGGCGTTCCAGCATTTCTGGCAGGACACGCGCGAGCGCTTCCGGTTGGTGCGGAACGATCCCGAGCGGCCCGCGCTGCCGCCGGAAGCGCTGTTCCTGAATGCCGAGCAGTTCTACGCGCGCGCCAAGCCGCATGCGCAACTGGCCTTGCGCAGCAGCGACGCGGAGGCTGCCCCCTTCGCCGAATTCGAGGTGCTGCCGCCGCTCTCTGTGGTGCGTGGCGCCGAAGAGCCGCTGCAACGGCTGCAAACGCATCTGCGCAACACGCAGCAGCGCGTGCTGGTGCTGGCCGAGAGCGCCGGCCGGCGCGAAAGCCTGCTCGACTTCCTGCGTGCCAGCGGCGTCAACCCGCCGGCCTTCGACACGCTGGCGGAGTTCCAGGCCGACACCGACGAACGCATCGGCATCGCGACCGCGGCATTGGCCTCCGGCTTCGCCTGGCTCGAAGCCGGCATCGACCTCGTCACCGAAACCGAACTGTTCGCCACCGCGCCCACCACGCGCCGCCGCAACAAGAAGCAGGAACAGGTCAGCGACGTCGAGGCGCTGATCAAGGACCTCAGCGAGCTCAACATCGGCGACCCGGTCGTGCATTCGGCGCACGGCATCGGGCGCTACCGCGGCCTGGTCAACATGGATCTGGGCCAGGGCAGGAACGCCGACGGCTCGCCGGTGCTGCAGGAAATGCTGCACCTCGAATACGCCGACAAGGCCACGCTCTACGTGCCCGTGTCGCAACTGCACCTGGTGAGCCGCTACACCGGCGTGAGCGCGGACGAAGCCCCGCTGCACAAGCTCGGATCGGGCCAATGGGAAAAGGCCAAGCGCAAGGCGGCCGAGCAGGTGCGCGACTCGGCGGCCGAGCTGCTCAACATCTACGCTCGCCGCGCAGCCCGCCAGGGACACGCTTTCCGCTATTCGCCGGGCGACTACGAGACCTTCGCCAACGACTTCGGCTTTGAGGAAACAGCCGACCAGAAGGCCGCCATCCACGCCGTGATCCAGGACATGATCTCGCCGCAGCCGATGGACCGGCTGGTCTGCGGCGACGTCGGCTTCGGCAAGACCGAGGTGGCGTTGCGCGCCGCTTTCGTCGCTGTGACGGGCGGCAAGCAGGTGGCTTTCCTGGCACCGACCACCCTGCTGGCCGAGCAGCACTATCAGACGCTGATCGACCGCTTCGCCAAGTGGCCGGTGAAGATCGCCGAGATGAGCCGGTTCCGCTCGGCCAAGGAGATCACCGCCGCAGCCAAGGGGCTGGGCGATGGCACGGTCGACATCGTCGTCGGCACGCACAAGCTGCTGTCGCAGAGCGTCCAGTTCAAGAACCTCGGGCTGCTGATCATCGACGAGGAACACCGCTTCGGCGTGCGCCACAAGGAGGCGATGAAGGCCATGCGCGCCGAGGTCGACGTGCTCACGCTCACCGCCACGCCGATCCCACGCACGCTGGGCATGGCGCTGGAGGGCCTGCGCGACCTGAGCGTGATCGCGACCGCGCCGCAGCGCCGGCTGGCCATCAAGACCTTCGTGCGCACCGAGGGCAACGGCGTGATCCGCGAGGCGGTGCTGCGCGAGCTGAAGCGCGGCGGACAGGTGTACTTCCTGCACAACGAGGTCGAGACCATCGAGAACCGCCGCCAGAAGCTGGAAGAAATCCTGCCCGAGGCGCGCATTGCGGTAGCCCACGGACAGATGCCCGAACGCGACCTGGAGCGCGTGATGCGCGACTTCGTGGCGCAGCGCTTCAACATCCTGCTGTGCTCGACCATCATCGAGACCGGCATCGACGTGCCCAGCGCCAACACCATCGTGATGAGCCGCGCCGACAAGTTCGGCCTGGCGCAGTTGCACCAGCTGCGCGGCCGCGTGGGCCGCAGCCACCACCAGGCCTATGCCTACCTCATGGTGCCCGACGTCGATGGCCTCACCAAGCAGGCCGCGCAGCGCCTCGAAGCCATCCAGCAGATGGAGGAACTGGGCTCCGGCTTCTACCTCGCGATGCACGACCTGGAGATCCGCGGCGCCGGCGAGGTGCTGGGCGACAACCAGAGCGGCAACATGATGGAGATCGGCTTCCAGCTCTACAACGAGATGCTCAGCGAAGCCGTGCGCTCGCTGAAGGCCGGCCAGGAGCCCGACCTGCTCGCGCCGCTGAGCGTGACGACGGAGATCAACCTGCACGCCCCTGCCCTGCTGCCCGACGACTACTGCGGCGACGTGCACCTGCGCCTGTCGTTCTACAAGAAGCTGGCCACGGCGAAGACCTCCGACCAGATCGACGTGCTGCTCGAGGAAATCGTCGACCGCTTCGGCAAGCTGCCGCCGCAGGCGCAGACGCTGATCGACGTGCACCGCCTGCGCGTGCTGGCCCGGCCCTACGGCGTGGTGAAGGTCGATGCGGCGCCGGGCGTCATCCACATCACCTTCAAGAAGGATCCGCCGGTGGAGTCGCTGGCGATCATCCAGCTGATCCAGAAGAACAAGCACATCAAGCTGGCCGGCAACGAGAAGCTGCGCATCGAGCGCGAGCTGAAGGAGCCGAAGGACCGCGCGCAGATGGTGCGGGATATCCTGCGCAGCCTCGGACAACCCAAGAAAGCAGAAAGCGCGATCGCATGAGTTCCCCTGAATATTCCCCCGGCCTGGTCGTGCAGCGCGTGGCGCCTCCGTTGCAGTTGTCGGATTTCAAGCTCATCGCGTTCGACATGGACTCGACCTTGATCAACATCGAGTGCATCGACGAGATTGCCGACGCGGTCGGCAAGAAGGCCGAGGTCGCGGCGATCACCGAGGCCACGATGCGCGGCGAGATCAAGGACTTCAAGGAAAGCCTGCGCCGGCGCGTGGCGCTGCTCGAGGGCGTGCCGGCTTCGTCGCTGCAGCAGGTGTACGACGAGCGCCTGCGGCTCAACCCCGGCGCTGCCGAGTTGGTGGCGGCTTGCAAGGCTGCGGGTCTCAAGGTGTTGCTGGTGTCCGGCGGATTCACCTTCTTCGCCAATCGCGTGAAGGACCGCCTCGGCATCGACTTCGCGCGCTCCAACCTGCTCGACGAAGCCGGCGGCAAGCTCACCGGCCGGGTCGTCACGCAATCGTGGGGCGACATCTGCGACGGCGCCGAGAAGCGGCGCACGCTGCTCGAAGTGGCCTCGCTGCTGGGCATCTCGCCGGCCGAGACCATTGCCGTCGGCGACGGCGCCAACGATCTCCCGATGATGGGCGAAGCCGGCCTGTCGGTGGCCTATCACGCCAAGCCGAAGGTGCGTGAACAGGCCATGGTGGCCATCAACGAAGG
The DNA here is from genome assembly GCF_037889915.1 of Variovorax humicola. Classification (NCBI taxonomy): domain Bacteria; kingdom Pseudomonadati; phylum Pseudomonadota; class Betaproteobacteria; order Burkholderiales; family Comamonadaceae; genus Variovorax; species Variovorax humicola. The sequence goes on from NZ_JBBKZV010000006.1 coordinate 179,146, forward strand.
CGGGCTCGACCGCCTGCTGGAAATTCTGAACTGACACGCACGACCTCGCGCTGGCCGGCGCGTGCATGGAGCGTGCTGGAGCGTGCATGGAGCGTTGCAGGACGCTATTCGGTTTCCTCCCCTGCCGGCTTCGCCTTGCGATGGCCGTGCTTCGCCAGTATCTCGACGTAGAACTGCGGGCCAGCCTCTTTCGCAACGCCATCGATCAGGTCAATGATTTCGGCGAGATGGACCACGGCGGCGGTGTCTTGCGTCGTGCCGAACTTGCAGTCGAAGTCCCAGAAGTCGACGCCGGCCGGCAGTTCGCGGCGGCGCTCGCGCTTGAGGTATTTGCGGATCTCGTGCTTGACCGCGTCGAGGACGCGGTCGGGGTGCTTGCCTTCGGGGCGAAGCTGAAAGGTTTTTCTCATGATCGATCGTACCTCGCTGTGTACAGTCGACCGTTCAACGGAAGGCAGGTGAAGACATGGCGCGCGCAAACGACTGGGCAGGCAAGGTGATGGCGCTGATCAACGGCGGCAATACGGCGGCCGCGATAGCGCAGATCAAGGTGGCGCCGACGGTGAAGGACCTGAAGGCGCTGCAGACCATCATGACGCTGTCGCGGATGACGGGCAAGTACCGCAACTTGGACGCCGCGATCACCGACAACCTGGCGCTGCTGTCGGCGCCGCGGCTGCACCGCTCGCCCTGAGGCTCAGAGCGCCTTGCCGAGGCGCGCGATGCCTTCCTCGATCTTCTCGACATTGGCCGTGGCAAAGCTCAGGCGCAAGGTCGACACGTCGGGATTCGCTGCGAAGAACGGCGCACCGGGCACGAAGGCCACGAGTTTCTCGATGGCCTTCTTCGCGAACACGTTGGCATCGGCCAGCTTGCCGTTGGCGCCGGTGAGGCGCGCCCAGAAGAACAGCCCGCCGCCGGGCTGCTCGAACGCGATCGCGTCGCCGAGTTCCCTCTTGAGCGCCGCCCCCATCGCGGCGGCGCGCTCGCCATAGACTTTGCGCACATTGGCCAGCGTGCCGGGCATGCGGCCGCTCTTCAGGTACTGCGCGGCGGTGGCCTGCGCGAACGTGCTGGTGTGCGCATCGCTGAACTGCTTGCACATCGTGGCCTTGGCCAGCAGTGCGGCCGGCGCGATCATCCAGCCGATGCGAAGGCCGGGGCTCAGCACCTTGCTGAGCGAGCCGCAGTGCGCGACAAGTTCGCGGCTGCCCGGGACGTCCTTCGTCAGCGCCATGATCGACGGCGGCGGCGCCTCGCCGAAGTAGAGGTCGCCGTAGGGGTCGTCCTCGACCACCAGCGTCTGGTACTTCACGGCAAGCTCCAGCACCTTCTTGCGCCGCTCCAGGTTCAGCATCGCGCCGCTCGGGTTGCCGAAGGTCGGGATCAGGTAGACGAACTTCGGCTTGTGCTCGGCGATGAGTTTTTCGAGTTCGTCGGTCTTCACGCCGTTGGCGTCGATCGGCGCGCTGACGAGTTCCGCGCCGTACAGCCGGAAACACTGGATCGTGGCCAGGAAGGTCGGCCCTTCGACGATGACCTTGTCGCCGGGCGAGATCATGGTCTTGCCGAGCAGGTCGAGCGCCTGCTGGCTGCCGGTGGTGACGATCAGCCCGCTCGGATCGACGTCGACGCCCTTGGTCTTCATGAAGCTGCTCAGTTGCGAGCGCAGCGGATCGTAGCCCTCGGTCGCGCCGTACTGCAGCGCCCCGCCCGGCTCCTCGGCCAAGGCCTTGGCGCTCGCTTCCTTCAGGCCCTCGACGTCGAACATCGCGCTGTCCGGAAAGCCGCCGGCAAAGCTGATGATGCCGGGCGTGCCGAGCAGCTTGAAGAGTTCGCGGATGGCGGAGGTTTCGACGTTGTCGAGGCGGGTGGCGAATTGCATGGGGAAGATCTCGGAGGACTCGCGTTCGGGGCTGACATTGTGGCGAATATCGGCCGCAGTGAATATCGCCTTAGGGCAATATTTTGACAGCATCGCCTTAAGGCGATATTCTGCGTTCACTACCTTGAGGCGATATTCATGAACATCCCTCTCCACTCGCCGGCCCAGTTGTCGACACACCTGAAATCGCTGCGCCAATCGCAGAAGCTGACGCAGGCGCAGGTGGGCGCGCGCATTGGCGTCCGGCAGACACGCATCGCCGACATCGAGAAGAACCCCGGGGCGGTCAGCGTCGCGCAACTGATGCAACTGCTTCATGCGCTCGATGCGCGGCTGCTGCTGGTCCCGCCCGGGGCCGCCACCGTCATGACCGCGGAAATGCCGCCGGCGGACTGGTAACCCGTGGCGCACCCTGAGCTCGACGTATGGATGAACGGCGAATATGTCGGCGCCTGGTACTGGACGCGCACCGGCGTGCCGGCGCTGCGCTATGACGACGCCTGGCTGCGCTCTCCGAACGTGCGCGCGCTATCCCTCTCGCTGCCGATACCCGCCGGCACCAAGGAACTGCGCGGCCCTGCCGTCGAGAGCTACTTCGACAACCTGCTGCCCGACAGCGACCGCATCCGGGAACGCCTGCGCCGGCGCTTCCGCGCTGCCAGCGTCGAGGCCGCCGACCTGCTGGCCGCGATCGGGCGCGATTGCGTGGGTGCCGTGCAGTTGCTGCCGGCAGGCCAGGCGCCCGAACCCTTCGACCGGATCGACAGCGAGCCGCTGACCGAGGCACAGGTGGCCCAGGCGCTGCGCAACGTCACGGCCGATCCGGTGCTGGGCCAGACGGCCGGCGATGAAGGCGACTTTCGCATCTCCATCGCCGGCGCGCAGGAGAAAACCGCCTTGCTGCGCATCGGCGACGGCTGGCATCGCCCGCATGGCGCCACACCCACCACGCACATCCTCAAGCTGCCGCTGGGCCTGGTGGGCAACATGCGCGCGAACATGAGCGACTCGGTCGAGAACGAATGGCTTTGCGCACGCGTCATGGCGGCGCTCGGCTTCGAAGTGGCCCGCACGGAGATGGGTCGTTTCGGCGATCAGAAGGCGCTGGTCGTGGAGCGCTTCGATCGGCGCTGGATGGACAACGGCCGCTGGATCGCCCGCCTGCCGCAGGAAGATTTCTGCCAGGCCACGGCCACACCCGCCCGGCTCAAGTACGAGAGCGACGGCGGCCCCGGCATGCAGGATTGCCTCTCGCTGCTCGCCGCCAGCGACGACGCGCGGGCGGACCGCCGGCGATTCGTGCTCACGCAATTGGCCTTCTGGCTGCTTGCCGCCACGGACGGCCATGCCAAGAACTTCTCCGTCTTCCTGAAACGCGGCGGGGGCTATGCCATGACGCCGCTGTACGACGTCCTCTCGGCATGGCCCATCATCGGCAAGGGAGCCAGCCAGGTGCCGTTCCAGAAAGCCAGGCTCGCCATGGCGCTGCGGTCGAAGAACGTGCACTACGCGCTGGCAGCGATACAGGCACGCCATTGGCAGGCGCTGGCCATGCAATCGGGCGTGGACGACGCGTTCGAGAAGATGCTGGGCCTGGTGCGCAACGCGCCCGAGGCCCTGCTGAAGGTCGAACGCGAGTTGCCCGCAACTTTCCCGGAGCGCGTCTGGCGCACCGTGCAGGCCGGCGTCCTCGCACAATGCCAACGCTTCGAATCCGGACTGCCGCGCTCACCACGATCCCCATGAAAAAAGACAACATCGCCCCCTTCTTCGCCGTCCTGCAGGCCGCCAACCCGACGCCGGAGACCGAACTCGAATACAGCACGCCCTTCGAGTTGCTGGCCGCCGTGCTGCTGTCCGCGCAGGCCACCGACGTGGGCGTGAACAAGGCCACGCGCAAGCTCTATCCGGTGGCCAACACGCCGCAGGCCATCCTCGACCTGGGCGTCGAAGGACTGGAGGGCTACATCAAGACCATCGGCCTCTACCGCAGCAAGGCGAAGCACCTGATCGAAGCCTGCCGCATGCTGGTCGAGCGGCACGGCGGCGAGGTGCCGCGCACGCGGGCCGAACTCGAGGCCTTGCCGGGTGTCGGCCGCAAGACCGCCAACGTGGTGCTGAACGTGGCATTCGGCGAGCCGACGATGGCGGTCGACACGCACATCTTCCGTGTGAGCAACCGCACCGGCCTTGCCCCAGGCAAGACGCCGCTCGAGGTGGAGTTGAAGCTCGAGAAGCGCGTACCGCCCGAATACCGGCTGCATGCACACCACTGGCTGATCCTGCACGGACGCTACGTCTGCATCGCGCGCAAGCCGCAGTGCTGGCAGTGCGCGGTGGCGGCGTATTGCGACTTCAAGCCCAAGACGCCGACGCCGGGAGCCGGTTGAGAGCCGGTTGCCTCGAAGCCCCGCGCGAAGGATTCGCGTGTACGCTTCGCGGAGGTACTTCAGGAGAATCCTGTGGCTTCCCTCCCGACGCATCGTGCATTCGCCGCCCTGGCAGCCGGCTTGCTCTGCGCCACGGCTGCCATGCCGGCCCGGGCACAGCGCCTGCCGCCGGATGTGCTGGCACTCTACGGTGGCATCTGGTCGGCCGATTGCGCCAATCCGGCCGCGCCACGGCTGCGGGTCGAAGCCGACGGACTACTGGTCGAACGCGACGGCCAGCGGCTCACCGGCAGCCGGCCGCAAGCCACGGCCAGCTACTTCGGCAATTCACCGCCGCGCAACTACGAAATCGCCTTGATGAGCGAGGTACGGGGCGGCTCCGAGCTGCTGTTCATCATCTACCACGACACACGCGGCCGCTTCATTGAAATCAACGCCGGCCCGAAGACAGCAGCCGCGCTCGGCCCGCGCTTGCAGGCACTGCACTATCGCGCATGCAACCCGGCTGCGGAACAAATGAAGGCTGCGACGCCACCCCCACCCGCCCCGCCCGCGGCGGCGGCAGGCGGCAGTGTCGACGTGGCCATTGCCTCGCCACGCTTCAGCGCCATCTGGCGCAGGGCGCTCGGCCCGGATGCCCGCGAACCCTGGCTCGCGCAGATGAACGGGCCGGCGCCGCCGCCGCGATGGGTCAATGTGGCGGGTTCGCGCTATGCGTTCAACGCCTTCTGCAAGGATCACGACTGCTTCGACAACAATGCCGTCCAGCTCTACGCGCCCGAGACTGGCGTGGTCTTCGCGCTGGTCCATCGCCTGAGCCGCGACACGCTGGTGGGCAATCCACCGCCAGTCGTCGCCACCGAGTTGCGGCGGCTGTGGAAAGCCCAGTGGCGACAGCAAAGTCGCTGAACAACGGTCCGATCAGAGCTCGACCATGAGGCACTCGCCGAAGTCGATCGGCGCTTGCGGCCAGTGATCGGCGCGCATCGCGACGCGCATGCCGCGCGCCAGCAATTGCGTGGCGCGCATCACGCCCGCGTGAGTGATCCAGAAGCCGTCGCGCTCCGAGAGTTGCCATTCGTCGAACGCGTCGCCCACGCGCCGCATGAACTGCCGCGTGCTCTCGCCGGTGCCGCCGGGATGGGCGTCCGCGAAGTTGCCGATCCAGCCGTCGAACTCCGCGCGCGAAATCGCGGCCCATTCGCGGCCTTCCCACGCGCCGAAATCCATCTCGGACAACCGGGTGTCGGCACTGGCCGCCAACTCCGGCCGGATGGCTTCGATGGCCAGCGCCAGGTCGGCGCATCGCTGCAACGGCGAACAACTCACCACCACGTCGGCGGGAATCAGGGGCGCGACCTGCCGGGCCAGCGCATGCGTGGCCTCGGGCGGCACGCTGATGTCGGTCGAGCCAAAGCACACGCCGGGGTCGGCGTCGGTTTGTGCATGGCGCAACAGCCAGAGCTTCATGGTGCTTGCAGCGCGAGCGAACGCAGAACGCCTGCGTCGAAGTGCCGGTCAATGTAGTTGGCGAGGCCATCGAAAACGCTGTCCAGCGTCGGGGCCGTTGCGCCGAACAGCGCATGCAATGCCGTCGGGTCCTCGAACAAGCCGTGCAGGTAGATGCCGAGCACGTTGCCTGCATCGTTCTGCCAGGCCAGTCCGTCGGCCATCACGGCATGCGCATGAGCGCCGGCTGCCGCCATCGCGGTGTGCTCGAGGGTCTGGCCGTGGTGGATTTCGTAGCCCTGCATCGAGATTCCCGACAACGCGCTCCACGGCCCGCGCAGTACGCCGAAGCTGGCGGTGCGGTGCCGCACCGTCTTGTCGCGCTCGAAGCGCGTCACCACCGGCAGCAAGCCCAGGCCGGGGCCATTGCCATCGATGCCGTGCGGATCGATCAGTGCTTCACCGAGCATCTGCAAGCCGCCGCACACGCCAAGCACCCGCGCGCCCCTTGCGGCGTGCGCGGCAATGGCCCGGTCCAGCCCCTGCTCGCGCAGCCAGGCAAGGTCGCCGCTGGTGTGCTTGGAGCCGGGCAGGATCAGCGTGTCGGCATCGGCCAGGTCGGCCGCGCTGCGCGCCCAGCGAAGCCGCACGCCTGGAATGTTCTTGAGCGGCTGGAACTCATCGAGGTTGCTGATGCGCGGATACACCACGACCGCGACGATCTCCACCCTCGCCCCCGAGGGCAATGGTTGGGATGCGGACGTGCGGTCATCGAACAAGCCATCTTCCTCCGGCAGCCCATGTTGCCACCACATCGGCAGCGTTGCCACGGTCGGGATGCCCGTCATGTCCTGCAGCATCTGCGGCGCCGGGGCCAGCAGTGCGGCGTCGCCTCTGAACTTGTTGAGCACAAAACCCGCGAGCCGCGCCCGATCCTCTTCAGGCAGCAGCGCCCAGGTGCCGTACAGGTGCGCAAACGCACCGCCGCGGTCTATATCTGTGACGAGCAGGCAGCGCGCGCCCGCATGCCGCGCCACGCGCAGGTTGACGATGTCGCTGCCCATCAGGTTGATCTCGGCCGGCGAGCCCGCGCCTTCGATGACCACCACGTCGTTCGCGGCGCAAAGCTCGTCCAGCGCATGTGAAATGTGCGGCCAGACCTTTTCGCTGCGGCCTCGCCACGGCAATGCGGAGAGCGATTCGCTCACCTTCCCCATCAGCACGACCTGGCTGTGCGTGTCGCGTTCGGGCTTGAGCAGCAGCGGGTTCATGCGCACATCCGGCGTGGCGCCCGCGGCCAGTGCCTGAAAGTACTGGGCGCTGCCGATCTCGCCGCCCACCACCACGCGCGCGTTGTTGCTCATGTTCTGCGCCTTGAACGGCGCGACCTTCAAGCCCTGGCGCGCATGCCAGCGGCACAACGCCGTGGTGAGCCAACTCTTGCCGGCGCCGCTGGTGGTGCCGAGCACCATGACGCAGCGCGCAGTCAAGGCGAAACCCCGGCGCGATGGAATGCGCAAGACGATGAAGGAAGCATGAAACTAAGGGGCATGGAGGATTGGAATCATCGTACGTGCAGGGCCGTTGCACCAGTAGAGGCAATGTCTTACGGACAAAGGTGTAGTCCCCCGCTCACCCGAAGCGCGTGCGCCATCCTGCACGAACGACATACATCGCAGGCGAGATTCCAGGGTACTCAAACTTACCTGGAGCACCTCATGAAAAGCATCATCCTCTGGCTTTGCGGCGTGCCGATCGGCGTGATCATCCTGCTCAAGGTCTTCGGCGTTTTCTGAACTTGCGCAAAAGCCGTGCCCGCTTCAGCGCGGCACGACCACCCACTGGCCGGCGACCTCGTGGATCTCGATCCGGTGGTCGAACACGTCCCGCAGTGCTGCATGTGTGTCGGGGTTTGCGCTCGCGCCCTGATGCGCGATGCGGCCTCGCTGCAGCACAAGCAACTCGTCGGCGTGCAGCGCCATGCCGAGTTCATGCAGCACGCTCACCACCGTTCGACCAGCTGCTACCAGTTCGCGCACCACGAGCAACCAGTCGGCCTGGTGCGGTGCGTCGAGATTGGCCAGCGGCTCGTCCATCAGCAACACCTCCGCTTCGACGGCAAACGCACGCGCCAGCAGCACGCGCTGGCGCTCGCCGCCGGACAACCGGCCCAACGGCCTGTCGCGCCAATCCCAACACTGCGTCTTGCGCATCGCACGCTCGACGGCGAAATGGTCCGCCGCACTCGGCGCGGCGAGCCACGGCTGATGCGGCAGGCGTCCCAGCATCGCAACGTCGTGCGCCAGCAGGTCGTCGGCGCCGGGCTCGCCCTGGCCTAACCATGCCAGCGCTCGGGCGCGTGCCTTGGCGGGCCAATCCTCCATGGGGCGCCCGCAGAGTTGCACGCTGCCTTGCACCGGCAGCAAGTGCGCCAACGCCTTCAGCAAGGTGGTCTTGCCGGCGCCGTTGGGGCCCACCACAGCGGTCCAGCGGCCCGCGGGCAATGCGAGCGCCTCGACGTCCACGATGATCCGTCCGCTCAACGAGACCTGAAGCCGCTGCGCAGCCAACGCGGGAACCGTCGTCACAGCGCCCTCCTGTGCATCAGCCACAACAGATAGCCGCCGCCCAGCAGGGCCGTCACCACACCCACGGGCAATTCCTGCGGCGCCATGAGCCAGCGCGCCAGCACGTCGGCCGCGAGCAGCAATGCACCGCCCATCAATGAAGCGAGCCACACGAGCCACCTGTGTGTCGGCTTGACCACGCCGCGCACCAGATGCGGCGCGACCAGCCCGACAAAGGCCACCAGCCCCACCTGCGCGACAGCCGTACCAGTGGCCAGCGCCAGCGCAGCCACCAGCGCGACGCGTACCTGTGGCAAGGCAATGCCGAGGCTGGCCGCACTGGCCTCGCCCAGCGTGAGTGCATCCAGCGCGCGCGCAAACGCGATCGACGGCAGCAGGCATAGCACCAAGGCACCCGCCAGCAGCGTCACGTTCGGCCAGCCGAGAAAGCCGGTGGTCCCCAGCATGAATGCCTGCATCGCCCGCATGATGTCGGGCACCCACAGCACGACCAGCGCGCTCGCCGCTCCCAGCACCATGCCGACCACGACGCCGGCCAGCAGCAGACGCAGCGTCTGCTGCACGCCGCGCGCCAGGCTCAGCGTCAGCAGCACGGCCAGGACCGCGCCGACGAAGGCGGCGCCCGTCATGCCAAGGCGCGCAGCCCACCCCCCCGCCGCAGGTCCGAGCGCAGAAGATGTGCCCAGCACCACGAGCAGCAACGACACACCGAAGTTCGCGCCCGATGCACTGCCGAGCAGATAGGGGTCGGCCAGCGGGTTGCGAAACAGCCCCTGCGCCAGTGCACCGCCCAGCCCCAGCAGTGCACCCGCGAGCCACGCGCCGACGGTGCGCGGCAGCCGGATGTCCCGCACGATCTGCATGGCAGTCGCGTCGCTCGACGCGCCCAATACGCTCTCGAACCCGGTGCTGCCGATGCTGACGCCCACGAGTCCCAGCACGAGGCTCACGGCGACGATCGCAACGGCGAACCCGGGCTTGGTCACTTGAACTTGTCCTTCAGGCAGTTCGCCATGATGGTGGCCCCTTCGGCCATGCGCGGTCCGGGGCGCGCGAGCACGTCGCCCTGCGCCGGCGTGAACACGCAGATGCGCCCCGACTTCACCGCATCGATGCGCTCCCACCCGGGACGCCCCGCCAAGGCCACCGCATTGCGGTCCCCCACCATGATGACCTGCGGGTCGGCGCGAACCACGAACTCGGGATTGAGCTTGGGAAACGGCCCGAGCGATCCGGGCACGACGTTCGCGGCGCCAAGCCGCGCCAGCGTCTCGCCGATGAACGATGACTCGCTGGCCGCATAGGGCCCGCTGCTGACCTCGAAGTACACGCGCTTGCCGCGCGCCTCCGCGGGCAGCGCGGCGACGGCGCGGTTCAAGCCGCCGTCGATCTGCTGCCAGAGCGTCGTCGCCTCAGCCTCGCTGTCGAGCACGCGGCCGAGTTGCCCCAGCACACGCTCCATGTCCTTCATCGACCGGGGTTCGAGCGTCAGCACCTTGAGTCCGAGCGCCTCCAGCCGGTCCGTCACGCGAGCGGACTTGGCCAGCAACACCAGGTCCGGCTTGAGCGCAACGATGCGCTCGACGTTCGCATCCTCGAGCCCGCCCACGCGCGGCAGCGCCTGCACGGACACCGGCCAGTTCGAATAGGCGTCGACGCCGACCAGCCGCTCGCATGCGTGAAGCGCGCAAACGGTTTCGGTCAACGACGGCAGCATCGACACGATGCGCTGCGGCGATTGCGGCAACGTGACCTGAACGCCACGGTCGTCGACGAGGCTGACCGCGCTCCACGCGTGCACCGGCCACGTCAGCCAGCACAGCGCAATGAGGCACAGCAGCCGCGACATCATCGGCGCGGCGACCACTTCACCGTCAGGAAGCCGCTCAGCCCACGTTGGTTATAGCCATAGGCGCTTTCATAGGTGGCGTCGAACAGGTTGGCCACGCGCGCCTGCAGTGTCCAGTCGGGTGTCAACTTGTATTCGCCGAACAGGTCGACCGTGGTGAAGCTGCCGAGACGCGTCGAAGCCGTGTTGGCAACGTCGTCGTAGCGCTGGCCGACATAGAGCGCCGTCACGCCGAACTTCCACAGGCCGGTCGAATAGTCGACGCCCAGGTTGACCTGGTCCTTGGCACGGCGCGGCAGCATCTTGCCGGTGAGCTCGTTGCGCGGGTCCAGGCTGTCGTAGCTTGCATGCACGCCGAGCGCATCGAAGGTACCGTCGTAGCCCAGCGTCCAGCCCTGGATGCGCGCACGCGGGACGTTCTGGGGAATCGTGGTGTTCGTGATGAAGCCGCGAATCTTGTTGTCGAACCCGACCAGCTTCACGCTGTGAGCGCCCTGCGTCCAGGTGATGCCGATGTCGGCGTTCTTCCCTTCCTCGGGCAGCAGCCTGGGGTTGCTGAAGAACGGGTAGTAGAGCTGGTTGAACGACGGTGCGACGAAGCTCGTGCCGTACGACGCGTTGACGCGCCAGTTCGGCGAGATGCGGTAGCCGTAGCCGGCAAACCAGGTGTCGTGGTCGCCGAACTGCGAGTTCTCGTCGCGCCGCGCGTTGAGTTGCCAGCTGTGCGCACCGGCATTGCCGTTCAACCCGATGAAGGCCGAGTTGATGGAGCGGCTGGTGACGGCATAGGCCGTGTCGCTCTCCACGCTCTGCACGTTGCGCTCCAGGCCTGCGATGACAACGCCGATCGGCGTTGCCACATTGTTCTGCCAGCTGAATTGATTTTGCGTGGTTTCGAACAGGCCGGGCACGCTGAAGGCATCCGCGACCTTCGCACGCGTCAGGTCGATGCCCTGCGCCACGCGAAGCTGCGTCGTCCAGTTGTCCATCACCTTGCCCTGCAGGCCCACGTATTGGGTTTGAGTACGCACGATGCCGAAGGTATCGCGGTTGGGGCCGTCGTCATAGTGGTTCTCGCCATTGGCATAGACCGCGCCCGCGGTGAGCTTCCAGTCGTTGTTGAACTGGTAGCCAAGCGAGAGGCTGCCCGCGTCCTGGGTGAACGGGTCGCGATCCGGGTTGAAAAGGCCGAAGGGCACGTTGGCGTTGGTTGCCGAAAACCCCTTGTCGCGCGTGTGCTGCACGTCCAGCGAATAGGTGAACCCACCTTCCGCCCCGCTCATGCCGAGCCCCTCCTGCGAATAGCCCTGCGTGCCGATCGTGGCCGATGCGCGCGGCACGAATGCAGGGTCGCCCGGCTGGGCCTTGCGCATGAACACCTGCACCACGCCGCCCACGCCATCGCTGCCGTAGAGCGCCGAGGCCGGTCCCTTCACCACTTCGATGTGGTCGATCATGTCGACCGGAATGTTGTCCCAGATCGGCGTACCCGCCGTCGCCGAGCCGTAGCGCACCCCGTCGATCAACAGGATGGTGTGGCGCGCCTCGGTGCCCCGGATGAACACGCTGCTCAACTTGCCGGACCCGCCATTCGAAGCAACCTGCACGCCAGCCGTGCGGGCCAGCAACTCGGGAAAGGTGCGCTCGCTCAACTCGTCGATCTGCGCGCGGTCGATGACGACGACGTCGGACACCAGCTGGTCGGCGCGGGTCGGTGTGCGCGTGGCGGTGACCACGGTTTCAGGCAGCGTTCGGGGCTCGGTTTGCTGCGCATGCGCGGGCAGCATCGTGAGCGCGCCGAGCGCAAGCGTGATGGCCGAAACACGCGCAGGTGCCCGAAAGGTGGTTTCGCAGGGAATCATGATGAGAAGGAAGAAAGACTCGCAGACAAATGCCCGTCACCGGCTTCCCCGCCAGCGGGTGGGCGTATGGCCGCCTTGCTTGCGCAGGCAGCCGCCTCGTTGGCCGGTATCCGGGCTGGCAGCGCTTCTTTCACCCGCCTTCCCAGGCGCCTGTTTCAGGGCGCCCAGTGGCTTTGAGGAATGAAAGTGGCGTCAGAAGCCTGGGCTTCGGGCACCGTCTGCTTGACCGTTGCGGGGGCAGCGCAGGTGGCGTCGGCCGGTGACACGGCGTCGACTCCTGCTTCCCGTTGAACTGCGCCGCGTGAACCACGGCGCGAGCACCAACGCGCCGGATTTTAGGCGCACGGCGGCACCCGCCAGATGGCTCCGGGAAGGCAGTGTTTTCCCCGCTCTCCGGGTGGCAAGGCACACAAGGCAGCGCGCTGGGGGCCACATACAATCCCCAGCCATGTCCGCCCCCAGCCCCATCGACCAGATTGCCGAGCGAGTCGAACGATTGCTCGTACGCCATGAAGAGGTGCAACGCACCAACGCGCTGTTGCAGGAACAGGTCGAGGCGCTCACGCGGGAACGCGATGCGCTCAAGTCGCGACTCGCAGCAGCGCGCACGCGCATCGACGCGATGCTCGAGCGCCTGCCGGAAGAACCACCCGCTACGGAATAATTCGAGAACGAGACGATGAAGCAGATCGAAGTTCAGATCATGGGCCAGAGCTACCTGCTCGGATGCCCCGAAGACGGAGAAGCACAATTGCGCAGCGCAGTCGAGCGGGTCGATGCCGCCATGTGCAAGATCCGCGATGCCGGCAAGGTCAAGGCACGCGACCGCATCGCAGTGCTGGCATCGTTGAATCTGGCCTTCGACCTGGTGCAGGCCGAGGCCGCCTCCGCAGCCCAGGCCGCCGCCGCACCTGCACCAACGCCCGCGGCGGACGATGCAAATACCACCGATCCACGCTTGCCGCAACTCATTCGTCGACTCGACCAGGTACTGGCCGGCGATGGCCATTTGCTCTGAAATTTAGGGCCGCCGCGACAGGATCGCGGGCGTAAAATCCGCACTGTCTGCAGTACGCGTCGGGCTTAATATTTCCTTGTTCCAATGCTCTCCGGAGCCGGGCTTGGTACATCGCTTGGCGGGCGTGATCATCTCGCGTCAGATGAACCCGAAGCCTTGCTGCCCTCGCCCACCTGAACCCTGGTTCAGGATGCGGGTCCGGCGCCCCCACTGCAGACACCTATTCAGCGATCGGCGGCCCCTCCAACGGGGCCGTCGGTCCCTTTCAGCCAGGGAAATCGAAAGAGGATCGACATGAAAATCGTGATCGCGGTCGACGGCAGCAAGCACACGCAGAAGGCAATCGACTACCTGGCGAAGCATCGGTCCACCTTTGTCGATGGCCATCAGCTCGTGGTTGTGCATGTTTGCAGCGGCATTCCGCATCGCGCCGCGCGCCACCTGGGCAGGGACGTGCTCGATGGCTACTACGCGGAGGAAAGCGGCAAGGTCATCGACCCGGTCAAGGTCAGCCTGGCAGAACACAAGATCGAAGGCTACACGCTCGACTTGCGGCACGGCAACCCGGCCGAGGAAATCCTCAAGGCAGCCACCGCCGCCAACGCCGAGTTGATCGTGATGGGCACGCACGGCCACGGGATCTTCGGCCGCGCGCTGATGGGCTCGGTCACCACCAAGGTCGTCGCCGAAACCAACATCTCGGTGATGCTGGTTCAGTAGGTCGTCAGCGCTGGCTGAACAGCCCCTTGTGCTGCTCGCGCAGCAGGGCCTTCTGCACCTTGCCCATGCTGTTGCGCGGTAACTCGGGCACCACGAAGCAGCGTTTCGGAATCTTGAAATTGGCCAGCTGCGTCTTCAATGTAGCCAGCACTGCCTCGGCATCGACTGTCGCACCGGACTTGGCAATGACGATGGCCACGCCTACCTCTCCGAAATCCGAATGCGGCACGCCGACGACGGCGCTTTCGGCCACGCCTGGCAGTTCGTTGATGTAGCCCTCGATCTCGGCGGGGTAGACGTTGTAGCCGCCGCTGATGATCAGGTCCTTGCTGCGGCCGACGATGGTGACGTAGCCCAGCCCATCGATCTTGCCGACGTCACCGGTCTTGAAGAAGCCGTCATGCGTGAACTCCTCGCGCGTTTTCTCGGGCATGCGCCAGTAGCCGGCGAAGACGTTGGGGCCGCTGACCTCGATGGCACCGATTTCGTCGGTAGTGCATTCGCGGCCATCGGCGCCCTCTTCCATCGACATCACGCGCAATTGCACGCCCGGCAGCGGAAAGCCCACGGTACCGCCCCGCCGCTCGCCCTGCACCGGGTTGTAGGGGTTGGAGGTGAGCATGGCCGTTTCGCTCATGCCATAGCGTTCGAGGATGGTGTGGCCGGTGCGCTCACGCCATTCGTTGAAGGTTTCGATCAGCAGCGGCGCCGAGCCAGCGACGAACAGGCGCATGTTGCGCACCGCTTCTTTCGTGAGCCCGGGTTCGGCCAGCATTCGCACATACAAGGTCGGCACGCCCATGAACACCGTCGCATCGGGCAACTTCGCGACCACGCGCTTGGGCTCGAACTTGCCGAACCACAGCATCCTGCTGCCGTTGAGCAATGCGCCGTGCAGCGCCACGAACAAGCCATGCACATGGAAGATGGGCAGCGCGTGGATCAAGACGTCGCCCTCCTTCCAGCCCCAATAGTCTTTCAGTACCTCGGCATTCGACAGGAGGTTGCGATGGGTCAGCATCGCTCCCTTGCTTCGGCCGGTGGTGCCGCTGGTGTAGAGAATGGCGGCCATGTCGTCCTCGGCCTTGTGCGCGATGGCGTGCTGGTCGCTGCACTGCGCCGCGAAGTCGAGCAGCGAGCCGGTGCGGTCGTCGTCGAGCGTGAACACGTGGCGCGTGCCGGCGGCCTGCGCAATCGCGCCGACCCAATTGGCGTTGTCGCTGGTGCACACGACGACGGCCGGCTCCGCGTTGCCGATGAAATACTCGATCTCCGCACTCTGATAGGCCGTATTGAGCGGCAGGAACACATAGCCGGCACGCAGCGTTGCAAGATAAAGCAACATCGCCTCGACCGACTTCTCGACCTGCACCGCGATGCGCGCACCGGGTTCGAGCTTCAGTGCGTCGAGCAGGTTGGCGATCATCGCGGTGGCCCGCTCCAGGTCGCGCCACGAATAGAAAAGCCCGCCGTCGGTTTCGACGGCAACATCGTCGAGATCGGCCGGAAAGGCAGCGCGCAAGGCTGCGAAGAGATTGGCGTTTGTCGTTGTCATGGATGTCTCAAAAAACGGGAGATCGTTTGGCAAGGAAAGCGGCGATGCCTTCGCGGTGCTCAGGCGAGTCGGCGTAGAGGTAGGCGGTCGCGACAAGGTCTGACGCTGCGGACCGGCCCAGCGCAAGAAACGTGGCCTTGTTGAGCCTGGCGGCCGCGGGCGCGAGCGCGGCGACACGGGTCGCATGGGCGAGCACGGCGGCGGGCAAGTCGGCGTCGGGCAGCACTTGCAGAAGAAAGCCCGCATCGTAGAGCCGTTGCGCGCCGTGCACGCCAGCCGCCAGCAACATGTCTCGCGCCAGCACGTCGCCGACGGCACGCTGCACCAGCGCAGCTTCCCGCGGCGCCATCGGAAAACCGAGCTTTGCGATGGGTGCGCCAAACTTCGCGGACGCAGCGGCCAGCCGAATGTCGCAGCAGCTTGCGATCTCGATGCCAGCGCCCATGCAGGCGCCCTCGATCTGCGCGACCATGGGCACCGGGCAATCGAGCATTGCCTGCAACGCGGCCCACACCTCGTCTTCGTGGAAGGCGCGCAGGCTGTCCTCCTCGAAGCGAAACGACGGGTACTCCGAAATATCGCCGCCCGCGCAAAAAGCCCCGCCCTCGCCGCGCACGACGATGCAGCGCAAGGCCTCGTCCGCCGACAACGTCGCGAATCTCGCCCGCAGCCCGAGCCACATGGCGCGAGACATGGCGTTGAGGCGGCCGGGGTGCGACAGCGTCACGAAGGCAATGGCGCCTTCGCGCCGCAGGTCAACAGAACCGCTCATCCCAAATCAATCTTTCAACTCTTGAAGAACAGGCTCTCGATGTCGCCCGATACGGCTACTTTGCCATTGGCGAGCCAGGCTCGATGTTTATCGAGGCGCTTGAGGTCGTACAGGTAGTTAACCATGAGACCCCACGACTGCTTCTGCCCCTTGGGCGACGGGTCGCCAGCCCAGTTGAGCCGCTCCACGCGCGCACCATTGCCCAGGTGAAAGCGCGCCACCGGGTCGGCCGGCTTGGCATCCGTCATCGCACGGCCGAGGTATTCAGCCGCGCATTGCGTCAGCCACTGGCGCAGCGGCGACCTGGCATCGTCGAGCGAGCCGGGCGCCTCGACCGCGGCCAGCAAGCGCTCGGCCGTCGGCGGCAGCGAACCGGTCAACTTGCCGAGTTCGTTCGCACGCTTCTCGTCGAGCAGCGGCACCAGCGTGGCAGCGTTCCTGGCGAGCCAGCTTCGAAATCCCGGAATCGGCGACAGCGTCGCGAACACCTTCAGTCGCGGCAGTTCGTCCTGCAGCGTCTCGACCACGCGCTTGATCAGCGAGTCGCCAAAGCTCACGCCGCGCAGGCCAGCCTGCGTGTTGCTGATCGAGTAGAAGATCGCGGTCGTCGCCTTTGCGGGCTGCACTGGTTCCGCCGTCTCGTCGAGCAGCGGCGTGATGCCGTCGCTGATGCGGTCGACCAGCGCCACCTCGACGAAGATCAGCGGCTCGTTCGGCAGCCGCGGATGGAAGAAGCCATAGCAGCGCCGGTCTTGATGGTCGAGCCGGTTCTTCACGTCGTCCCAGCTCTTGATGTCGTGCACCGCCTCGTAGCGGATCAGCTTCTCGATCAGCGATGCGGGCGAATCCCAGTCGATGCGGCGCAACTCCAGGAAGGCGACGTCGAACCAGGTGGAAAACAGGTGCTCCAGTTCGCCGTCGAGCGCGAGCAGGCGCTTGTCGGCTTTCAGGTGCGGCAGCAGCTCGGCGCGCAGGTCTACCAGGAAGCGCATGCCCTCGGGTTCGACCGCAAAGCGTTGCAGAAGGCGCATGCGCGGCGACACCAGCGCGCGGCGCAAGCGCATCTCGGCCTGCCCTTCTTCGACAGTGCCGACAGCGGCTTGATGCTGGTCGCGTGCAGACCTCAGCGCCTGCGCGTCGGCGGCGAAATGCTCGCTCATCAGCGACCAGTAGTCCCGGCGCTCGTCGGCATCGGCCGCCAGGTAATCCAGTGCGACGGCATGCGCGCGGCGCCCGCCTTCGACCTCGCTGACGCGCGCATCGATAACGGCTTCCAGGACGGTCAGCACCTTGCGCAGCGCGCGCGGCGACAACACCTCATCGGCCTTGCGCAGCGTCGCCTGCAGGCGCTCATGGGTCGAGCGCGCGCTCGGCTTCGCGATCGACTTCGAAGCCGGCAGACGCTGCCGGGTCAGCGCCATCGGCACTTTTGACTTGAACCATTCCGTTGCACTCACGTTGCCAAACCCTCGGTTTCTGTTGCCGCTTCGCCATCTCGCGCAGTGCCTCGCATTTGCCGCGCCAGCTTGACGATCATGCGCAGTGCACCTGCGCCAACCGATGATTGTGGGCCAGTGAGAAGATGGATGCGTGAAGCCCCCGTTACTTGGCGACGTGCGCTTTCTTGTAATCCGCGATTTTTTCTTTCAGTTCGCGGTATTGCTCGCACGGCAGGAAGCAGAGCTTGTCGAGCGCTTTCAACTGCCCCTCGGCATCCTCCAGGCGGCCCGCTTGCAGGTAGGCTTCACCGAGGTACTCGCGCGCATTGCGATGTTTCGGATTGATCTGAAGCGCCTTGTCATACGCGGCAAACGACTTGTCCATCTCGTTCATGTGCCGGTATGAGTACCCGAGGTAATTCCATGCGTCGGCGCTTGCCGCGTCGCGTTGCACGACGTTGGTCAGGTACTTGACCGCGACCGGCCATTGCTCGGCCTTGACTGCCTTTTCGCCCGCCACGAAATCGGGGTCGCTTCTACTCGGCGAGGCGTCGTTTTCGCTGCCGGCCGACCATGCCGGCAAACTGATCGCCATCAGGTAACAAGCCGCTATCAGTGCTTTCCTGGCCATGATGTGCTCCAGAGTTGACCCGCAAGCGTACGCCTTCGGCAAGTCTTCGTGGAAGCTGGCGCAAGCGCTCCGACCTGCGGGACGCGCGCTGCGGGATGCCTATCTTCTTGCGATTGCCCGGGCCACTCAACCCCATGCGCGACGCGCGGAATTGGCGTTGCCTGGCGCGCGCCGGATCAGCGAGCAGTGACGACGGCGGACGGTCGCCGTGCAGCCCAAAGCCATAGGCCGACGCCGAACAGGATCATCGGCAAGCTGAGCCACTGCCCCTGGCTCAGGTTGAGCGCCCGCAATCCCAGGAAGTCGTCGGGTTCGCGGAAGAACTCGGCGACAAAGCGAAACATGCCATAGCCGATCATGAACATCGCCGCCACCTGCCCCTGCTTTCGCTCCTTGCGCGCGTACAGCCAGAGCAGCACGAATAGCAGCAAGCCTTCCAGCAGGAACTGGTAGACCTGCGAAGGATGGCGCGGCAGCATTGATCCGCTCTGCGGAAACACCATGCCCCAGGGCAGGTCCGGGCTCGAAAAGCGGCCCCATAGCTCGCCATTGATGAAGTTGCCGACGCGCCCAGCCGCCAGGCCGGTCGGCACGCAAGGTGCAACGAAATCCATCACCTGCCAGAACGGACGCGAGCGCGAGCGCGCGAACCAGACCATCGAAGCGATCACGCCCAGCAGTCCGCCATGGAAACTCATGCCGCCCTGCCAGACCATGAAGATCTCGAGCGGATGCGAGAGGTAGTAGCCGGGCTTGTAGAAAAGACAGTAGCCGAGCCGCCCGCCGACGATGACGCCTGCAACGCCGAGAAAAAGTATGTCCTCCACGTCCTTGCGGTTCCAGCCACCCGGCCCGCCGAGCGAGCGGAACGGCTCGTGCTGCAGGCGCAGCGTGCCAAGGAACCAGAACAGACCGAAGGCAGCCAGATAGGTCAGGCCATACCAGTGAATGGCGATCGGCCCGAGCTGCAGTGCAATCGGGTCGATGTGGGGATACATGAGCATCCGGCTATTGTGCCAACCCGCGCTCCCGCACAAAGCCGACGAAGCGCGCGAGCGCCGGGTTGTCGCTGGCTGCCGGCCAGACCAGGCTGGTTTCGCAGCCAGGCAGCGCCAGAGCGGTGCGGCGCCGGCCGGGCGCAGCGGCGAACTCCGCGGCCGTGCGATAGACGACGCCGGCCCGCCGGAACTGAGTGACGCTTTCCGGCACCCACGCCACGCCGAGGCCGCCCGACACCAGGTTGACGATGGTCTGCATCTGGATGGCTTCCTGCGCAACATCGGGTACGCGCCCGACCCCGTGGTAAAGCGCCAGGATCGCGTCGTATACCGAAGGCAGGATGCGGCGCGGAAACGCCACCAGCGGTTCCGCCAGCACCGCATCGAGCGCAAGTTCGTTCGCTTGCGCAAGCGGATGCTGCGACGGCACGGCCAGCACCAGCGACTCCATCGCAACGCCAAGATGCGCCAGCCCCGGCGGCGCAAACCCCGGCGAATGCAGCATCAGGCCCGCATCGATTTCGCCGCGCGCTAGCGCTTCGAGCTGCACGTCGCCAGTAGCCTCGACCAGTTCCAACGCAACCCCTGGACACAGCGCCCGAAATTCGCGCACCCAGGCCGGCAGTTGCTCGAAGCCGATGGTCGAAACAAAGGCCAGGCGCACTCGCCCCACTTCGCCCGCCGCCGCAGCACGGGCCCGCGCCGGCAGCGCTTGCGCTCGCGCCAGCAAATCGCGGACCTCGGGCACCAGCGCTTCGCCCGCAGGCGTCAACGAGACGCTGCGGCGCGTACGGTCGAAAAGACGCGCACCGATGGCCTTTTCAAGCTGTGCGATGGCCTGCGTCACCGGCGGCTGCGTCATGTGCAGGCGCGTGGCGGCGCGGCCGAAATGGAGTTCCTCGGCCACCGCCAGAAACTGGCGCCAGACGCGCAGGTCGATGGAGGCTGTCATTCGCACAGCATATCAATAGCCGCCTTGAAATGGATTGGCGGCAATCACAGAAGGCGCCGATACTTGGCGCCCCACGAGATATTCCCCGAGAGAGGCACACACCATGGCTGACACCCCCATCAACCGCCGCAGCATCAACATCGTCGACGGCAAGTCGCGCGCGCCCAACCGCTCGATGTTCTATGCGATGGGCTACGAAGAGAGCGATTTCAAGAAGCCGATGGTCGGCGTGGCCAACGGCCACAGCACCATCACGCCCTGCAACTCGGGCCTGCAGAAACTGGCCGATGCGGCCATCGCCGGCATCGAGGAAGCCGGCGGCAATGCGCAGGTGTTCGGCACGCCGACCATCTCCGACGGCATGGCCATGGGCACCGAGGGCATGAAGTATTCGCTGGTCAGCCGCGAGGTCATCTCCGACTGCATCGAGACCTGCGTGGGCGGCCAGTGGATGGACGGCGTGCTCGTCGTCGGCGGCTGCGACAAGAACATGCCCGGCGGCATGATGGGCATGCTGCGCGCCAACGTGCCGGCCATCTACGTCTACGGCGGCACCATCCTGCCGGGCCGCTACAAGGGCCAGGACCTGAACATCGTCAGCGTGTTCGAGGCCGTGGGCCAGAACGCCGCCGGCAACATGAGCGACGAAGATCTGCTGGAGATCGAGAAGCGCGCCATCCCCGGCACCGGCTCCTGCGGCGGCATGTACACGGCCAACACCATGTCGAGCGCGTTCGAGGCGCTCGGCATGTCACTGGCCTACTCGTCCACCATGGCGAACCCGCACGACGAGAAGCAGAACTCGGCCAAGGAATCGGCCAAGGTGCTGATCGAGGCGATCAAGAAAGACCTGAAGCCGCGCGACATCGTCACGAAGAAGGCGATCGAGAACGCCGTCGCCGTGATCATGGCCACGGGTGGCTCGACCAACGCGGTGCTGCACTTCCTCGCCATTGCTCACGCGGCCGAGGTCGACTGGACCATCGACGACTTCGAGCGCATGCGCAAGAAAGTGCCGGTGCTGTGCGACCTGAAGCCCTCGGGCAAGTACCTCGCGGTCGATCTGCACAAGGCCGGTGGCATCCCGCAGGTCATGAAGGTGCTGCTGAAGGCGGGCCTTCTGCACGGCGATTGCATCACCATCACCGGCCAGACCATCGCCGAAGTGCTGAAGGACGTGCCGGACGTTCCGCGCACCGACCAGGACGTGATCCGCCCGATCACGAATCCGATGTATGCCGAAGGCCACCTCGCCATCCTCAAGGGCAACCTTTCACCCGAAGGCGCGGTCGCCAAGATCACCGGCCTGAAGAACCCTGTCATCACCGGCCCGGCACGCGTGTTCGACGACGAGCAATCGGCCCTGCAGGCGATCCTCGCGGGCAAGATCAAGGCCGGCGACGTGATGGTGCTGCGCTACCTCGGTCCCAAGGGCGGCCCCGGCATGCCCGAGATGCTGGCACCCACCGGCGCACTGATCGGCGCAGGCCTCGGCGAATCGGTCGGCCTCATCACCGACGGCCGCTTCTCGGGCGGAACCTGGGGCATGGTGGTCGGCCACGTCGCGCCCGAGGCCTATGCCGGCGGCACGATCGCCTTCGTGAACGAGGGCGACTCGATCACCATCGACGCACACAAGCTGGTGCTGGAACTGAACGTGCCCGAGGCGGAAATCGCGAAGCGCCGCGAAGGATGGAAGGCACCGGCCCCGCGCTACACGCGCGGCGTGCAGGCCAAGTTCGCATTCAATGCGTCGAGCGCCAGTTCGGGCGCGGTGCTCGACAAGTTCTGAAAGCGAGCCCAAAAGCCCGCGGCAGTGTCAGCCCTTGCCACGGCGCTTGCGGCCGGAAGGGCCGCCGAGCATGCCCAACCGGCTGCGTTGCCGGTCGATGCGCTCCTCCTTGCGCTCGTTTTCCTTCTTGATGACCTGGGCCTTGGTGTAGCCCGACCAGTCCGCCCAAGCCCACCAGGCCATGGCCAGGGCAAACGGAATCAGCACGATCCACCAACTCAGCGTGGCCACCGGTCCGATCTCGAAAAACTTGAGAGCGACACCGAGCACACCCAACAGAAGAAACCACATGGCGCAAGCCCCTCGGGAAAGTTCATTGATGCGCCACACCTCGCCACGCACCGTGCTCCCTACAATCTCATCGGATCGACTGTAACGCAACGGATACGAATTCCCCATGAGAAGAACCCTGCTGCTGGCTGCCCTCGCCCAGGTCATGGCCGGCCCGGCGATGGCCGACCTGGCACTGGCCACGGCAAAGAATTGCATGGCCTGCCACTCGGTCGACCGCAAGATCCTCGGCCCCGCGTTCAAGGACGTCGCCGCCAGGTACAAGGACGACAAGACTGCGCCCGAGAAGCTTGCGGTCAAGATCGTCAAGGGTGGCGCCGGTGTCTGGGGACCTCTGGCAATGCCGGCGAATCCGCAAGTCAGCGAGAGCGAAGCCGCCCGGCTGGCGGCCTGGGTGCTCTCGACGAAGTAATCAACCGCGCTGCGGGACCACGTCGCCGATGGCGGGGCGCGGCTCGAAGCGATTTTCCAGTTGGCCGACGTGCGCAGCCGTGGTGTTGTCCGACTGATCCGCGCGCTGGCGCAACGACGCTTCAAGCTGCTGCACGCGCGCCAGCAGCGCCTCCTGCCGCTGGTTGGCCTGCGTCACCCGCGTGAGTTCCTGGGCCTCGAGGAAGCTGCGCAGCTCGGTGAAGCGCGACAGCTCGGCCTTGTCGGCCAGCTCGCGCTGCGATTGCAGTTCCTTCGTGTGGCGGCGCGTTTCCAGCATCACCGAGCTCTGCAGATAGAACACATACGCCAGGAAGAACACGCCGAGCAGCGAAGTCAGGCCCAGCATGATGACCCCGAACGGTGCGGTGACCTGCATGAACCCGAGCGACATCAACGTGGGCTGAATGATGATGCCCCAGTTCAACGCGGCAAGCGCCACGATGAGCAGCACAAGCAAAAGCAGAAAGCCTGTTCTAACGCCCATGATTTCGTCCTCCGTGTCATTGGTAGAGGCCCGTTTGTAACTCACACGAGCCCATGGACACCGTCCGACGAGCGCTCGACCGCTAGTAGTTTGTCACCGCGAGCGCCAAAATCAATTGCCCCAAGACGGCTTGACAACCATCAGATAGAAAACCGCGATCATGGCCAAGAACGCAGGATAGCCAAGGAGTTCCCACAGACGGGCATATGTCCAATACTGCGGTGGGAGCGGGCTCCCCGTGCGGTCGGAATTCGCAAGCAGCTTCGACATGCGAATCTGCAGCCAGACCACGGGAAGCCAACACGCCCCCGCCATGAAATACAGGGCTATCGATGCAGCCAGCCAAGGTGCAGTGAGTGGAAATCCGGCCATGTGCGCCAATGCGACACCAGTGATCGGCTGGATGATGACGGTCGGCGCCGTGAACCACCAGTCGGCGCGGACGACCAGCGGCACCACTGCCGATTGGGCGGCGCGGTATCTACTTCGGTTCGCGAAGTACATGTAGTAGGCAGATCCGAAGCCCGTGCCCACCAGGACCACACTCGACAGGATGTGGAGGAATTTGAGGGTGAGATACAGATTCATTTCGACGCACGCGCAAGGATGTAAAGCGCAACCGCAATAGGAAAATTCTTGGTCAGCGGGCCCAGCGGCGCGAGCCAGAGTGCGGAATCGACCACTGTGGCAATCACGGTCATTGACAGCATGACAGCGAGCGCCGCAAGAAACACCGCGCGGGCCGGACGCAGCAACATGAAGAGTCCAAGTGCGGCGTCGACGAATGCACCGGAGAGGATGAGCGACTGGGCCACTGCGTCGTCGTGGATGCCACCTGATGCCAACAATTGCGCGGCTTGGCCGTGGCGCTCCAGCACGCTGACGAGTGCAGTGGCTAGCCAGACAAAAGCGAGGCTGAACCGCATGGCCTTCAACGGGGTCATCTTGGCTGACCCTTCTGCCATGCTTGATGTCGCAGCATCCGCGCCATGGGCTCAGGCCTCCTCGATCGTGTCGATGACCATGCCCCATTTGGCGAACTCAGGCTCAAACTCGGAGAGTGCAAGAAGTCCCGTACCGGTGTGCGCTCCGACGGGAACATTGCCACCAGCGGCGAGCCTGCGCGCCAGCACAATAGCTGCCATGCAGGGAATCTCCGGACCATGATCGTTATCCGCTGCAATGTGCCAAGCGCGGTGAACCGGGCGCCCAACTGCGTCCAGGCCCGCTGTGCGGACGACCATCCCTCCGAGTTGGGTGCCCAGGCGATCGAACATCGGAGAGGCGGCGGTCAGCAGCCGCGCGAACCGTGATGGATTGGGAATCAGCCTCGCCATTCGTGCGGTAGCCAGCGTCGCAAATCCCCACTGCGTCAGCTTGACCTCGAGCGCCGCGCGAAACATGACCCGCCCGGCGACCCCAAAATGTGTCGGGAAGAGTTCGAGGTCAGGGATATCGCAGAGCGCACCGATGCGCGGCCTCATCCGGGCGAACGTCACGGCTTGTGGATGCGCCCAGCCGCGGCGAGCCCGCCACTGGCCGTTTTCCCAAACGGAAATTTTCTCGCCGCAGTAACTCAACACTGCTGCAATCGTTGCACCACCCCGGGGCGCGGATTGCGCCGGCGCGATGCAAATGTCAATGCTCTCGATGCGCTGCCAACCTTCACACAGATGGCCGACGACGGCAGACGAAAGCGCAGGAACCGTGCTCGCGCCGCTGATGGCAGTGCGCCCGGCCGACCGGAAGACCTTGTCCATCGCCAAGGGAAAGTCGCAAACAAATCGACGGCCATCGGAAAGATCGATGTAGTGTGCGCCGGCAGCGGCCGTTGCCTCGGCAATGGCATAGCCTTGGGCCTGAAACGGTCCGGCCGTATGAATGACCAACTCGACCGCCAAAGCTCGAAGCGTGTTCGCAAATCCTGTGTCTACATCGACTGCGATACCGGTCGCACGTTTTCCCAAAGTTCTCGCAAACTCGCGAGCCCGCGATTCGCTCCGCCCTGCGACGAGCAATTCAACTTGGGGCTCGGTTTTCAAGGCCCGGCAAATGCGTGCGCCAAAATTGCCGTATCCCCCCAAGACCAAGACCTTCAAGTAGTTCCCCCCAAGCGCAATGCGCTGTTCTTATCGCCGCGGAATGTAGCTAAGCAGAAACTATTTTCGTGCTCGACAAGCGCGGCGCTTGATAGCCTCGCTGCGACCAAGCCAACCTCACACGCGCTTCGGGTGACCGCTATCGGCCCCACGCAAGTGCTCAAGGAATCTGTGGGCGTCAGGTGCCCATGATCCGTGAGTTCATGCAACTAGTAGGCTTGTCCCAATTGCTCGAGGATGGCGGGGTTCTCCAGCGTCGAAGTGTCCTGCGTGATCGCCTCGCCCTTGGCAATCGAACGCAGCAGGCGCCGCATGATCTTGCCGCTGCGGGTCTTGGGCAGGTTGTCGCCGAAGCGGATGTCCTTCGGCTTGGCGATCGGTCCGATTTCCTTGGCCACCCAGTTGCGCAGGTCGGCCGCGATCTGCCTGGCTTCATCCTCGGTCGGGCGGCCACGCTTGAGCACCACAAAGGCGCAGACTGCCTCGCCCGTGACGTCGTCCGGCCGGCCCACCACTGCGGCCTCGGCCACCAGGTCGGTCTTCGACACCAGCGCCGATTCGATCTCCATCGTGCCCAGCCGGTGCCCGGACACGTTGAGCACGTCGTCGATGCGACCGGTGATGCGGAAGTAGCCACGGTCCGCGCTGCGCACCGCGCCGTCGCCAGCCAGGTAGATCGTGCCGCCCATCTCTTCCGGGAAATAGCTCTTCCTGAAACGCTCCGGGTCGTTCCAGATCGTGCGGATCATCGAGGGCCAGGGCCGCTTGATCACCAGCATGCCGCCGGCGCCGTTCGGCAGATCCTTGCCGGTCTCGTCGACGATCGCGGCCATGATGCCCGGCAGCGGCAAGGTGCACGAACCCGGCACCAGCGGCGTGGCGCCCGGCAGCGGCGTGATGACATGGCCGCCGGTCTCGGTCTGCCAGAAGGTATCGACAATCGGACAACGCTCGCGCCCGATGTTCCGGTGGTACCACATCCACGCTTCGGGATTGATCGGCTCTCCCACGGTGCCGAGGATGCGCAGGCTGGAGAGGTCGAAGCGGTCCGGGTGTGATTTTTCGTCGGATTCGGCGGCCTTGATCAGCGAGCGGATCGCCGTCGGGGCGGTGTAGAAGATCGAAACCTTGTGCTTCTCGATCATCTGCCAGAAGCGCCCGGCACTCGGATAAGTCGGGATGCCTTCGAACACGACCTGCGTCGCGCCGGCTGCCAGCGGGCCGTAGGCTACGTAGGTGTGGCCGGTAATCCAGCCGATGTCCGCAGTGCACCAGAACACATCCTCCGGGCGCAGGTCGAAGGTCCAATCCATCGTGAGCTTGGCCCACAGCAGGTAGCCGCCCGTCGCATGCTGCACGCCCTTGGGCTTGCCGGTTGAGCCCGAGGTGTAGAGGATGAACAGCGGGTGCTCGGCGTTGACCGGTTCCGGTGCGCACGGGCCCTGCCCTTCCACTTCTGCCAGCGCTTCGGTGAAGCTGATGTCGCGGCCCTCGACCCGCTTCCAGTCCGTCAGCGTGCGCTCATAGACCAGCACGGTCTTGATCGTGGTGCAGCCGCCCTGCGCAATGCCGTCGTCGACGATGGCCTTGAGCGGCAGTTCCTTGCCGCCGCGCAACTGGTAGTTGGCCGTGATGACCGCCACGGCGCCGGCATCGATGATGCGCTCCTGCAGCGCCTTGGCCGAGAAGCCGCCGAACACCACGCTGTGGGTGGCGCCTATACGCGCACAGGCCTGCATCGCAATCACGCCCTCGATGGTCATCGGCATGTAGACGATGACGCGGTCGCCCTTCCGGATGCCCTGCGCCTTCAGCGCGTTGGCGAACTGCGAAACGCGCGTGAGCAGATCCTTGTAGGTGATCTTCGTGACGGCGCCGTCGTCGGCCTCGAAGATGATCGCGGTCTTGTTCTCGGTCGGCGTGCCGATGTGCTTGTCGAGGCAATTGGCGCTGGCGTTGAGTTCACCGTCTCCGAACCATTGGTAGAACGGGGCGTTGGATTCGTCGAGCGTGCGGGTGAACGGTTTCGTCCACTGGATGTTCTCGCGGGCCAGGCGTGTCCAGAAACCATCGAAGTCTGTTTCCGCCTCCTTGCAAAGCGCCTCGTAGGCGGCCATGCCGGAGATGCGCGCGCCCTTGGTGGCGCGTTCGTCGGGCGGGAACACGCGGGTCTCGACCAATACGGACTCGATGTTCTTCGATGTGCTGCTCATGACTGGATGTCTCCTCGGCCTTGGGGTGGTTGCGGGGGCGTAATGTCGATGGTGGCACTTACGGGTCACTGACGTTCACATCCTACGGCGTAAGGGCATCTCCCGTTCGCAAAACAAGCGCTTCTAGAATCGCGCCTTCGCCCCTGACCCCGTCCGATGTCACTCACTGATCCAACTTCCGCCCAGCCCCGCAACGGATCGCCGCTGCGTCCCCTGCCCAAGCTCATCTTCGCAAGCCGCTGGCTGCAACTGCCCCTCTACCTGGGCCTGATCATCGCGCAGGGCATGTACGTCGTTCACTTCCTGGTCGAACTGATGCACCTGGTGCAGGCCGCGTTCGGCAGCGACGAGGCGCTGCAGGCGCTCATCACCGGTATCGGCTACAAGACCAGCACGCCCATCACCACGCTGAACGAAACGGTGATCATGCTGGTGGTGCTCGCGCTGATCGACGTGGTGATGATTTCGAACCTGCTCATCATGGTGATCGTCGGCGGCTACGAGACCTTCATCAGCCGCATGGACCTCGAAGGCCATCCCGACCAGCCCGAGTGGCTGAGCCACGTGAATGCGTCGGTGCTGAAGGTGAAGCTGGCGATGTCGATCATCGGCATCAGCTCGATCCACCTGCTCAAGACCTTCATCAATGCCGAGAATTACACCGACAAGGTGCTGATCGCCCAGACGGCGATTCACATCACCTTCCTGTTGTCCGCCATGGCCATCGCCTACACCGACAAGATCATGACGGCGATCGCCGAGGACCGGCACTGAGCCATTCAGCGGCCGGTCATGTTCTCCGGGATCACCCACTGGTCGAACTGCTCGCCCGTGAGGTGACCCGAGGCAACCGCCGCTTCGCGCAGGCTCGTGCCCTCCTTGTGCGCCTTCTTGGCGATGAAGGCGGACTTGTCATAGCCGATGTGCGTATTCAGCGCGGTCACCAGCATCAATGAGCGCTGGACCAGTTCGGTGATGCGCTCGCGGTTCGGCTCGATGCCGGCGGCGCAATGGTCGTTGAAGCTCACCATGCCGTCGGCCAGCAGCCGCACGCTCTGCAGGAAGTTGTGGGCCACCATCGGGCGGAACACGTTGAGCTCGAAATTGCCGGATGCGCCACCGATGTTGATGGCGACGTCATTGCCGAACACCTGCGCGGCCAGCATGGTCACCGCCTCGCTCTGCGTCGGATTGACCTTGCCCGGCATGATCGACGAGCCCGGTTCGTTCTCGGGAATGCTGAGTTCGCCGATGCCGCTGCGCGGGCCGCTGGCGAGCCAGCGCACGTCGTTGGCGATCTTGGTCATGCTGGCCGCGAGCGTCTTGAGCGCGCCGTGGGCGTGAACGAGCGCATCGACACTGGCCATCGCCTCGAACTTGTTGGGCGCAGTCACGAACGGCAAGCCCGTGATCTTCGCCAGTTCGGCGGCCACCTGCTCGGCATAGCCCTTCGGCGCATTGAGTCCGGTGCCGACGGCCGTGCCGCCCAGCGCCAGCTCGCACAGATGCGGCAACGCGGCACGCACATGCGCCTCGCCGTGTGCGAGTTGCGCCACATAGCCCGAGAACTCCTGGCCCAGCGTCAACGGCGTCGCGTCCTGCAGATGGGTGCGGCCGATCTTCACGATGTCGGCGAAGTCCTTCGCCTTCTGGTCCAGCGTGCCGCGAAGCCTGGCAATCGCCGGCAAGAGCTTGCTCGTGATGGCCTCGACCGCCGCCACGTGCATCGCCGTGGGGAACACGTCGTTGCTCGACTGGCTGCGGTTCACATCGTCGTTCGGGTGCACCAGCCGGCCTTCGCCGCGCTCGCCACCCAGCAATTCGCTCGCGCGGTTGGCCAGCACCTCGTTGACGTTCATGTTGGTCTGGGTGCCGGAACCGGTCTGCCAGACCACCAAGGGGAATTCGTCCGGATGTTTGCCGGCGATCACCTCGTCCGCCGCGGCGACGATGGCGTTTGTTTTCTTCTCGTCCTGCAGGCCGAGCGCGTGGTTGACCACGGCCGATGCCCTTTTCACCTGCGCCAGCGCCTTGATGATCTCGCGCGGCTGCTGTTCGCCGGAAATATCGAAGTTCTGCAGGGAACGCTGCGTCTGCGCGCCCCAGAGCTTGTCGGCAGGCACTGCGATGGGTCCAAAAGTGTCACTTTCTGTACGGGTCGTCATGAGCGCTCGATCTGCGAAAATGGAGGGCTGGCCAGTATCGCGCCAGCCGACAACCCTATAAAGCCCCTCATGACCACGATTAGCCAAGACGACCTGATCGAATCCGTCGCTGCCGCGTTGCAGTACATCAGCTACTACCACCCGACCGACTACATCGCGCACCTGGCCCAGGCCTACGAACGCGAACAGAGCCCGGCCGCAAAAGACGCGATCGCGCAGATCCTCACCAACAGCAAGATGAGCGCGACCGGCCAGCGCCCGATCTGCCAGGACACCGGCATCGTCAACGTGTTCCTCAAGGTGGGCATGGACGTGCGCTGGAGCGGCTTCACCGGCAGCCTGGACGACGCCATCAACGAAGGCGTGCGCCGCGGCTACAACCACCCCGACAACACGCTGCGCGCCTCGGTCGTGGCCGATCCGCAGTTCGACCGCAAGAACACCAAGGACAACACGCCGGCCGTGATCTTCACCGAGATCGTCCCCGGCAACACCGTCGACGTCACGGTCGCGGCCAAGGGCGGCGGCAGCGAGAACAAGAGCAAGCTGGTCATGCTCAACCCCGGCGACAGCGTGGTCGACTGGGTGCTCAAGACCGTACCGACCATGGGCGCCGGCTGGTGCCCGCCCGGCATGCTGGGCATCGGCATCGGCGGCACGGCCGAGAAAGCCGCGCTGATGGCCAAGGAAAGCCTGATGGACGACCTCGACATGCACGAACTGCAGGCCAAGAAGGCCTCGGGCGCCGAACTCAGCAAGGTCGAGGCGCTGCGCATCGAGCTCTATGAAAAGGTCAACGCACTCGGCATCGGCGCGCAGGGCCTCGGCGGTCTGTCGACCGTGCTCGACATCAAGATCAAGATGTATCCCACGCACGCGGCCAGCAAGCCGGTGGCGATGATCCCGAACTGCGCGGCCACGCGCCACGCGCACTTCGTCCTCGACGGCAGCGGCGCGGTCTACCTCACGCCGCCCTCGCTCGACCTCTGGCCCGACGTGAACTGGGCGCCCGACTACAACAAGAGCAAAAAGGTCAACCTCGACACGCTCACGCCCGAGGAAGTCGCGAGCTGGAAGCCGGGCGACACGCTGCTGCTCAACGGCAAGATGCTCACCGGCCGCGATGCCGCGCACAAGCGCATCCAGGACATGCTGGCGAAGGGCGAGAAGCTGCCGGTGGACTTCACCAACCGCGTGATCTATTACGTCGGCCCGGTCGATCCGGTCAAGGGCGAGGCGGTCGGCCCGGCCGGCCCGACCACCGCGACCCGCATGGACGGCTTCACCGAGATGATGCTGGCCCAGACCGGCCTGATTGCGATGATCGGCAAGGCCGAGCGCGGCCCGGTCGCCATCGAAGCCATCAAGAAGCACAAGAGCGCCTACCTCATGGCCGTGGGCGGCGCGGCCTACCTGGTCAGCAAGGCCATCAAGACGGCGAAGGTCGTGGGCTTCGAGGACCTGGGCATGGAAGCCATCTACGAGTTCGACGTGGTCGACATGCCCGTGACCGTCGCGGTCGATGCCGGCGGCACCAGTGCCCACATCACCGGCCCGGCCGAGTGGCAGAAGCGCATTGCCTCGGGCGAGTTCAAGACCATCACGCTGGAACCGGCTTGACCGCTTCGCTTCTCGGTAGTCGTT
The DNA here is from genome assembly GCF_037889915.1 of Variovorax humicola. Taxonomy (NCBI): domain Bacteria; kingdom Pseudomonadati; phylum Pseudomonadota; class Betaproteobacteria; order Burkholderiales; family Comamonadaceae; genus Variovorax; species Variovorax humicola. Next base: position 210,374 of record NZ_JBBKZV010000006.1, read on the forward strand.
CGAGCGCAGCGCGGCCGACCGGCGCGCACGCGACCGCCGGTCGACCCATCGGCGCGCCCGCAAACGCCGATCGGCCCATCGGCGCGCCCGCAAACGCCGATCGGCCCATCGGCGTGTTCGACAGCGGCGTTGGCGGACTGAGCGTCCTCAACGCGCTGCGCGCCGAACTTCCGCACGAGCGCTTCGTGTACTTTGCCGACGCCGCGAATGCGCCCTACGGCGAACGTGAGGACGGCTTCGTCGCGCAGCGCACGCTTGCGATCGCAGCCGACCTGATCGAGCGACACGGGATCAAGGCGCTGGTGGTGGCGTGCAACACCGCGACGGCCGCCGCCATTCACCTGGTACGCGCAACGTATCCAGACCTGCCCGTCGTGGGTGTGGAACCTGCGCTCAAGCCCGCGGTGGCGCTCAGTTCCACCCGGCACATCGGCGTGCTGGCAACGCGTGGCACCCTCGACAGCCAGAAATTCAAGAAGCTGCGCGACACCCTGGCGGCCCAGGCGACTTTCAGCCTGGTGCCCTGCGACGGACTGGCCGCTGCGATCGAAACCTCGAACGCCGCCAGAATCACCGAGCTCTGCGCCCGCTACATGCATGCAGCCGGCCGTTTCGGCACGGCGCCAGATCAAATCGACACGCTGGTGCTCGGCTGCACCCACTATCCCTTCGTGGCCGAGGAACTGCGGCGTCATGCGGGCCCGATCGTGCGCTTCATCGACACGGGCGCGCCGGTCGCCCAACAGACGCGGCGCCTGCTGGACGCCACGCACACCTTGGCCGGCAAAGGCGACGACGACATCGCCACCGTGCTCGAAACCAGCGGCACGCCCGAAGCGCTGGCCGCCGCCGCATCGCGCTGGCTGCATCGGCCCGCGGCCCTGGCCTGTTGACCCCTCGAAACGAACGTGCGCGCCTCCCGATTTGCCGCCGCCCTGCTGCTCGTCCTGCCGCCCCTGGCGGCGCAGGCGGCATGCGAAAGCGGTCTGGCTGAACGCATGCACGGCAAGCTGCATCCCGAACGCCGGCTCGACGAAGAGCGCGCGGCTTGCAAGCCCTGGCCTGCGTATCCGGGGCGCAGCATCGTCGTGCTGCCGATGCCGCGCCCCTCCTCCGAACCCGGCGTGACCGGATACGACCTGGAACTGCTCGTCATCCAGCGGCCCGACAACGGCAACACCGAGCGCGACACCATCCTCGCACGCGCGTTCGAGCCCAATGCGCTGACCGAAGATGCGATCGCCATCCAGGACATCCGTATCGACACCGGCCGCTACTCGCTGGCGACCAACACGCGCGCCTTCGGCATCCGGGTGCGCTATCGCGGCGCGTCGCGCAGCAACCCCTACGCCAGCGAGACACTTCAGCTCTACGTGGCGCAGGGCTCGAAGGTGCGCAAGGTACTCGACGAGATCGAGCTCGACATGGACGGTGGCGAATGGGACACCACCTGTACCGGACACTTCGAACAGGTGCGCGGCACGCTGGCGGTCAGCCGCGATTCGAACGAGGGCTTTGCCGATCTGGTCGTGCAACGCGCCCAAACCGAAAGCCGCGCCGAGTCACAGGAAGGCGGCGAGTGCAGCCAGAAGGTGCTGCCCACGAAGCTGCGCACTTTCAAGCTGCAGTACGACGGCGAGCGCTACCAGGTTCCAAAGGCGCTGCGATCGGAGTGACTTTGCGCTTCGATTCAGTTTTCCACCATCCCGTGACCCTCGGCGCATGAAGCCGGGTCGACCCCTGTGAAGTCTGCTCGTGGGCACCCGCGGAACCGGCTTTGCCGGGCCGCCGGGTGCGCCCCCTCGAGGCCCCTCGAGGGGGAGGCGCCGCACGCGCTTCGGGGGTGTTTCATCCATTCTGGATCCAGGCCAGCAAGTCCGCGTTGACGAGGTCCGAGTGCGTCGCGCACATGCCGTGAGGCAGCCCGGGATAGACCTTCAGCGTGGGCTTCTTCAGGAGCTTGGCCGACAGCATGGCCGAGGCGCCGATCGGCACGATCTGGTCGTCGTCTCCGTGCATCACCAGCGTGGGCACGTCGATCTTCTTCAGGTCTTCGGTGAAGTCGGTTTCGGAGAATGCCTTGACACAGTCGTAGTGCGCCTTGACACCACCCATCATCCCCTGCAGCCACCAGTGCTGGCGGATGCCTTCGGAGATGTTCGCGCCCGGCCGGTTGTAGCCATAGAACGGCATCGTGATGTCGCGGTAGAACTCCGCGCGATTGCCCGCGACGCCGGCACGGATTCCGTCGAATACGTCGATGGGCAGGCCGCCAGGGTTGGCCGCTGTCTTCAGCATGATCGGCGGCACGGCGCCGATGAGAACGGCCCTGGCAACGCGCTTCGACCCGTGGCGGCCCAGGTAGCGCGCGACCTCGCCGCCGCCGGTCGAATGGCCGACGTGGATCGCGTCCTTGAGGTTGAGCGATTCAGTGAGGGCGGCCAGGTCGTCGGCGTAGGTGTCCATGTCGTTGCCGGTCCAGGTCTGGCTGGAGCGTCCATGCCCGCGCCTGTCATGCGCGATCACGCGGTAGCCCTTGTGCAGGAAGAAGAGCATCTGGTTGTCCCAGTCGTCGCCCGACAGCGGCCAGCCATGCGAGAACACGATGGGCTGCCCGGTGCCCCAATCCTTGTAGTAGATCTCTGTCCCGTCCTCGGTCTTGATGGTACTCATGGCTGATTCCTTGTGTTCGGGTGGCGGTTGAAGCGCCGTAGGTTTTACGCCCGTCGCGCGACGCCCGGATGACGCGCGCAGCAGGTGCGACGGCATGCAATTTCCGCGCTGGAAGAGTCGCGCGTCAAGCGTCTCCCCGGGGTGATTTGGCCGCCATCTTCGTGCTGCCTGGCAAGCCGAGTGCACCGTTGATCTTGTCGACCATGCGCGACAGGTTGATGGGCTTGGAGTCGAAGTCATCGCAGCCCGCTTCGAGCGCCCGCTCGCGGTCGCCGGCAACTGCATGCGTGGCCAGCCCGATGATCGGGATCGACTGCGTTCCAGCGTCGGCCTTGAGCCGGCGCGCGGCCTCCCAGCCATCGATCAGGGGCAGGTTCATTTCCAGGAGGATGAGGTCTGGCGACTCCATGCGCGCGCGCTCGATGGCCGCCGCACCATCGCTCGCCACGGCAATCTCGAAGCCCTGCCGAACCAACCGGCGCGAGAGCAAGTCGCGGTCCACGTCGCTGCTTTCCGCGATCAGGATGCGCGGCACGGGCGACCTCGGATTCGAAAGATGCGCGCGCGCCGGCCATGCCCGACCCCCGGGCCGGTCTTGCGCACGCCCGTTCCGGCCTCGATGGCGGGGGCCGCGATGTCCATACAGAAAGTAATACTTGTGTTTGCTTACTGACACAGATTAAGCTTCATGAGGGGAGCAAGACTGTCCGCAGCCGCCAATCCACTCGCCAATCGCGCCAAGCTTGAACGAGGTTCGCGGCCGGGCTTTTTTTACGCACAAGGCTGGTCGTCGTGGCGCCCTCAGTTCCCCTGCCGCTGAACATGCTGCATGCCCTGCAGAAGGCCGGCATCGATCTGGCCGAACTCGCTTCACGCGCCAACCTGGCCATCGACGACCTGAAGAAACCCCTCACCGACGAACAGGCCGACCGCTTCTTTACCGTCGCTTACGAGCGCGTCGGCGATCCTGCTGCAGGGCTTGTGCTCGGCAAGCAGATGCGGCCCGAGTTGTTTGGCGTGGTCGGCTTCTCGGCCATGACGAGCCCGAACTTCGGCGCGGCGCTGGCGCGCATCGTCCGCTACAACACCCTGATGTCGGGCTGCGACCTGCAGATCGCGCAGGACGCGCGCGAGGCCGAAGTCCGCATGCACTACAGCGGCCCGCAACGCCCCTATAGCCGCTGCCGCATTGACATCCAGATGGGCTCGCTGCTGAGCTTCGGACGCATCTTCACCGAGCAGCCGATCAAGCCCGTGCGCGTGACACTGCGCGGCGAGCGCCCGCCCTACCATGCGCGCTATGCCGAGGTGTTCTCGTGTCCTGCACTGTTCGAACAGGCACACGATGCCATCGTGTTCCGCCGCGCAGACCTGGACCTGCCGCTGGTCAGCGCCAACCCCAAGGTCACAGCGTTGTTCGACGACGCCGCCGAGCGGGACCTGGTCGCCTGCCGGGCGCCCTGCAACATGACCGAGGCTGTGCGCGACGCGCTGCGCGAGACGCTGCGCGGCGAGTTGCCCACCATCGAGCAGGTGGCCAGCATGTTGTGCGTCAGCGAGCGCACCCTGCAGCGTCGGCTGGCGCGCGAAGGCGCACAGTTCACCGCGTTGCTGGACGAAGTGCGGCTGGAAATGGCGCGCCACCATCTCGCGGCCGGTCGGGCCAGCCTGACCGAGATCGCCTACCTGCTGGGCTTTGTCGATCCCAACTCCTTCTTCCGTTCCTTCAAGCGCTGGACCGGCCAGACGCCCGACATGTACCGGCATGGCCTCGCAAAGCCACCGTTCAGGGCTCCGCACAACTCCCATGCACCAGGCAACACATGGGCAGCGCCGATCTGACCGGCCAGTTTCTGAACGAATGATTCAGGTACTGGTCAATCGCATGCGTTAGGCTGCTCGCATGCGATCTGCCAGTCCTGGGGAGCGTTCTGCCCCCGTCCTTGTGCAAGCAAGGCGATCTTCATCGTGAACCTCCTGAGCCAGCTGAACCAGCAACTCTTTCAATGGATCGGGGGCGGCTTTGCGCCCAACCCCAGCTTGCTGTGGATGGCATCGCATCTGGCGGTTGGCACGTCCTGGGTTGCCGCGATCGTCGTCGCGGTCGCAGCCTGGCGCCGCCGGGCCGACCGGCGGTACATCCTCGCGGCGTGCCTGATGGCTGCGGCGGCCGGCATGCTGACACACGCGTTCGCGGCCCTGCTGGACCAGCCCAGGCCATTCATGGTGGGATTGAGCCCCTTGTGGGTTCCGCACGGCAGCCGCGGCTCGATGCCCAGCACGCACGCAAGCGTGATGTTCACCGTGGCGTTGTGCTTCCTGTACGTGCCCCGGTTGCGCCCGATCGGCTGGGTCCTGGCTGCGCTGGCGCTGCTGACCGGCTGGGCGCGCGTGTATGTCGGGATTCATTTCCCCCTGGACATTGCTGGCGGACTGATTCTCGGCAGCGTGCTTGCAGCCGTGCCTGTATTGATCGGCAAATGGCTGCATCACGTCCGCGCAGCCCGAAGCTCCCAGCCCGGCACGGCCTGAAGCTGCTTGCCGCGCGCGATGGGTGCCGCCTTCACGTGACCCGTGATGCATGAAACCAGCGCGATCAAATGCCAGCAATACCGCGGAACCGGCTTCGCCAGTCCCCCAGATGCGCCCCTAGACGGGGAGGCGCCGCAGGCGCCTCGCGGACCAGGACGAGCACTGCGAGGTCTGTTCGTGGGCACCCGCGGAACCGGCTCTGCCGGGCCGCCGGGTGCGCCCCCTCGAGGGGTCTCGAGGGGGAGGCGCCGCAGGCGCTTCGGGGGTGGTTCATTTCAGCACTGCGAGGTCTGTTCGTGGGCACCCGCGGAACCGGCTTTGCCGGGCCGCCGGGTGCGCCCCCTCGAGGGGGAGGCGCCGCAGGCGCTTCGGGGGTGCGTCATATCAATCGCGCATGAGGCGCAAGCCGTTGGCCACCACCAGCAGGCTCGCGCCCATGTCAGCGAACACGGCCATCCACATCGTCGCGCTGCCGAACACCGCGAGCACGAAAAAGACCGCCTTGATCGCCAGCGCGATGACGATGTTCTGCCACAGGATGGCGTGGGTGCGGCGCGACAGCGCGATGGTCTCGGCAATGCGACCGAGGTTGTCGTTCATGATGACCACGTCCGCGGTCTCCACGGCGATGTCGGTGCCGGCCGCGCCCATCGCGAAGCCGATGTCGGCCTGTGCGAGCGCGGGCGCATCGTTGATGCCATCGCCGGTCATGGCGGTCAGGCCGTAGCGTTTTTGCATTTCGCCGATGGCGCCGAGCTTGTCTTGCGGCAGCAGGCCGCCGCGCGCATCGGCAATGCCTGCCTCGCGAGCGACCGCTTGCGCCGTGGTCGGGTTGTCGCCGGTGAGCATGACCGCCGTCACGCCCATGCGCGCCAGCTGCGCGACGGCTTTCACCGAGCCCGGCTTGAGCGTGTCGGCGACCGCGAACAGCGCCCTCACGCCCGCTTCATCGGCCAGCAGCGTCACGGTTCGGCCCTGCGCCTCATGGGCTTCGAGTTCGGCATCGAGCGCGGCGGTGGCCTGCTGGCGCTCCTTGATGAGCCGGTGGTTGCCCAGCACCAGTCGCCGGCCGGCCACCACGCCTTCGACGCCGCGGCCGACCAGTGCCTTGAATGCATCGACCTCGGCCGGCGCCACGTCGAGTCCCGCCGCAATCGCCCGCGAGACCGGGTGATCCGAGCGCGCGGCCAGGCTCTTGGCCAACGATTGCCAAGCGCCCGCATCGTCCGCCCCGCCCCATGCCCGTGCCTCGACGAGCTTGGGCTTGCCTTCGGTCAGCGTTCCGGTCTTGTCGAGTGCCACCGCCTTGATCAGCCGGGCCGTCTCCAGGTAGGTGCCGCCCTTGATGAGAATGCCGCGCCGCGCCGCGGACGCCAGCCCGCTGACCACGCTGACAGGTGTGGAAATCACCAGCGCGCAAGGGCAGGCGATGACCAGCAGCACCAGCGCCTTGTAGACCGCTTCGAGCCACGGCCAGCCCAGCAGCAACGGCGACAGCACCGCCACGGCCAGCGCCAGCGCGAAGATGGTCGGCGTGTAGATGGTGGCAAAGCGGTCGACGAAGCGCTGTGTCGGCGCCCGAGTGCCTTGCGCCTCTTCCACCGCGTGGATGATGCGGGCCAGCGTGGTGTCGTTGGCCGCGGCCGTCACCCGGTATTCGAGTTCGCTGTCGACGTTGATGGTGCCCGCGAAGAGCGGCAGGCCCGGTCCCTTGTCGACGGGCATGCTCTCTCCCGTGACCGAGGCTTGATCGACGCTGCCGTACCCCTTGAGGACCGTACCGTCGAGCGCCACGCGCTCACCCGGCCTGACGCGTGCGATGGTGCCGATCCCGATGGCGGCAGCCTTCCTGCGTTGCCAGGCGCCGTCGAGCATGACCTCGGCATCGTCCGGCGCCAGTTCGACCAGCCCCTGGATGGCATTGCGGGCCTTGTCGACGGCGCGCGCCTCGATCAATTCCGCAATGGCATAGAGCGCCATCACCATTGCCGCCTCCGGCCACTGGCCGATGACGAAGGCGCCGGTCACGGCCACCGACATCAAGGCATTGATGTTGAGGCGACCGCGGCGCAGCGCTATCAGGCCCTTGGTATAGGTCTCGATGCCCGCGAGCCAGATCGCCACGGCGGCAACCAGCATGCCGCCGACCCGCCAGGCGATCGTGTCGGGCGCGAAATAGTGAACGCATTCGGCAGCCAGTGCGAGACCCAGTGCGGCGGCAAGTCGCGCGTAGATCGACGTGCCTGACACGGCCGCTTGATCGTGCTCGCGCGAATGGTCGTGCGCGGGGACATGGCCATGCCCGAGCGCGTCGGCGCTCGCCAGCGGCCCGGCACCCACCGCCTCCGGCACGAAGCCCGCCTTGCGGATCGCGGCCAGCGCCATGGGCAACGCGTCGTCACTGCCATCAATACGCAACAACCGCCGACCGAGTTGGAAATGCAGCCCCCGGATTCCCGCGATCGGCTCGACCACGCGGCGGATTTCCGATTCCTCGATGCTGCAATCCATCGTCGCGATGCGAAACGTGCCGGGAGCGGCGACCAGGGTCGCGGCCGGTGCCATCGGGCCCAGCTCGGGCTCGCAGCAGGCGCCTGCATTTGCGCCGTCTGTGTGTGTGTGATTTGCCATATTTTTCTTTCAGGGGCATTTCACACCTTGGAGCCACTCCAAGGTCAAGCGCGTAGCATGCGTTCCTGAAAACGTGCGGGGGCAAATCATGAAAATCAGCGAACTGAGCCGGGCGACCGGCGTCGACACCGACACCATCCGCTACTACGAGAAGACTGGCCTGCTGCCCTCCCCCGCGCGCGAGTCGAACGGCTATCGCGCCTACGGCCCGGAGCATGTGGAGGGCTTGTCTTTCGTGCGGCATTGCCGGGCGCTCGACATTCCGCTGGCCGACGTGGCCCGCCTGCTGGCATTCAGCGCCAAGCCCGACGGCGACTGCGGCGACATCAACCGCCTGATCGACGACCAGATCGTCCGCGTGCGCGCCCGAATTGCCAGCCTGCAGGCGCTGGAATCGCAACTCACGCTATTGCGCAGCCGCTGCGCCGAGCCGCACGAGGCGGCTGACTGCGGCATCCTCAACGAGCTGGTCATGGCCGCGCACGGAGAAGCTTGCGCCTGCCATCCGACGTGACGGCAACGACGGCGCTTGCTTTTTTTGCCCCTCAGGCCGCAGCGGGCCAGCCGGCGAGCGAACGCGCGCTGGCAAACGCCCTGGGCGCGCCGGTGACCGGGTCGACGAAAGCGAGCTTGCAGGCGAGCAACTGCATCGGCCGCGCAAAGTCGTCGGGGCCGAAGGGCTTCAGCAACGGATAGATCTCGTCGTTGACGATCGGCACGCCGAGCGCGTTGCAATGCACGCGCAACTGGTGCTTGCGGCCGGTGACGGGCGACAGCCGAAGCCGCGCATGGCCACCGCGCACCTCGAGCGCCTCGATGTGCGTCTCCGCGTTGGGCTCGCCGGGCACCTCCTGCGTGCGCATGAAGTGCGCGTCAGGCTGCAGGCGGCTTCTGTAGGTGGCTGGCAGCGTCGTGCCGTGCGGCCAATGCACGATGGCCTCGTATTCCTTGCGCATCGCACGGTCGATGAACAGCGATTGGTAGCGGCCGCGCGTGGCCGGGTTGGCCGAGAACAGCACCAGCCCCGCGGTTGCCCGGTCGATGCGATGCAGCGGCACCAGCGCGTCGATGCCCAGCGCCCTTTTCACGCGCACCAGCAGGCTCTGCTGCAAGTACGGCCCGGAGGGCGTGACGGGCATGAAGTGCGGCTTGTCGACGACGACAAGATCGGCGTCTCGATGAAGCACGGTTTCATACTCGGGCAAGTCAGGCTCCGGCCCGAGCGCCCTGTAGTAGAAAAGGCGCAGGCGCGGCTGGTAGCGCCGCGTCGGCGTGACTGGTTCGCCGCGCTCGTCGACCACGGTGCGCGCCGCGATGCGCTCCAGCCAGGTGCTGCGGGCAATCGCCGGAAAGCGTTCCACCAGGAAGTCCAGCATCGTTGGCCAGTTGCCCTCCGGCAGGGCCACCACGCTCGGCCCGACACCATCGCGCGTGGGCAAGGGCGCAACGGGGCGAATGGATGGCGCGAATGACATAGGGACTGACTCTACTGTGACGCAGCGGTGCCTCCGTCGTATCCTCGGCCTATCCACAGCTCCCGGGGGAAAGCGATGATGAAGATTCTTCTGCCGGTCGACGGCTCCGACGTCGCACTGGCCGCGGTGCGGCATGCGATCCGACTCGTCGACGAGGGGCTGAAGGCGAGCTTCGTCGTCGCCAACGTGCAGACGCCGGCCAACCTCTACGAGATGGTGTCGGCACCCGACATCGGCGTGCTCGAGGAAGTCAGCACCACCGCCGGCACGCACCTGCTGGCGTCGGCCGAGGCGCTGCTGCGGCACGCGGGACTGGCGTTCGAAAGCGAAGTCGGCAGGGGCGACCCAGGCCACACGCTGGTGGACATGGCCGAGGGGTTCGGCTGCGACATGATCATCATGCAGACCAGCGGCGCGGGCGACCTGCGAAGTGCGCTGCTGGGCTCGGTCTCCCACTCGGTGGTGCACGGAGCCGCCATTCCGGTGATGTTGGTGAAGGCCGTGGGCGACTGAGAAACGCGGCCCAAGCCCAATGACCGCGGCCCCGCCCGGCACCTTGCTCACGCCCGAGTTCATCGCGATGGTGAACAGGGGTGTGTCGACCGTCGTCGCGTCGCGCGACGCGGCACTGCGGCCGAGCCTGATGCGTGCCATGGGCAGCAGCATCTCGGTGGACGGCACGCGCGTCACGGTGTACGTCGCGCGCAGCCAGGGAAGGCAATTGCTGCTGGACGTGGCTTCCACCGGGCAGATTGCCGTGGTGTTCAGCGAGCCGACCACCCACCGCACCGTCCAGGTAAAAGCGGGCGCGGTCGACATCCGCAACGCCGACGTCGGCGACACCGCCTTGCTGCGACGCTACCTGCTTGCCATGGAGCGCGAGATCAGCTCCATCGGCTACGACACCAGCGTGGTCGACGCCATGCTGGCCTGCCGGCTCGAGGACCTGGTGGCGATCAGCTTCACGCCGGCCGCCGCCTTCGACCAGACGCCCGGCCCGCGCGCCGGCAGCGCATTGACCGCGACGACCTGAACCACCCGCCCGACCCGATGACAACCATGGCCACCATCGAGCTGTCCGCGATTCGCGGCTGTCTCGAAGGCGCGGTGCCGTCGATGATGGCGACATGCGCGCAGGACGGCACGCCCAACGTCGCCTACCTGTCGCAGGTCTGCTATGTGGACAACCGGCACGTGGCGCTGTCGTTCCAGTTCTTCAACAAGACCCGCCAGAACATCCTGGCCAATCCGTACGCGTCGGCGCTGGTGATGCACCCGCGCACCGCCGCCTTCTTCCGGCTGCACCTGCACTACCTGCGCACCGAAACCAGCGGCCCGACCTTCGAGAGCATGAAGGCGCAACTGGCCGGCATCGCCTCGCACACCGGCATGGCCGGCGTGTTCAAGCTGCTGGGCGCCGACATCTACGAAGTGCTGGCCATCGAATGCGTGGACGGCGCCCCGCTGCCCGCGCCGCCCGCGCCGGCCATCGGCCTGCTGGGCGCGCTGCGTCGTTCGGCCGAGCGGCTGATGCGGTGCAGCGGCACCGACGAACTGCTGCAGGCCACACTCGCCACCCTGAACGACCAGATGAACGTGCAGCACGCGATGGTGCTGATGCTGGACGCCACCGCGCACCGCCTCTACACGGTGGCCAGCGCGGGCTATGCCACGTCGGGCGTGGGCTCCGAGATCGAGATGGGCCACGGCGTGATCGGCGTTGCGGCGCGCGAATGCACGCCGGTGCGCATCAGCCACGTGACCAACGCGGCCAGCTACAGCCATGCGGTGCGCAGCAGCATGCAATTGCTGGAGCCGGGCGTGGCGCTCGACACCGACATCCCCTACCCCGGCCTGCCCGAGCCGCACAGCCAGTTGGCGGTGCCGATCGTCTCGACCGGCCGGCTCTTGGGCGTGCTCTTTGTCGAAAGCCCGCTGGAGATGCGCTTCGGCTACGAGGACGAGGACGCGCTGGTTGCCATCGCCGGGCAGTTGGGCGCTGCGCTGGAGCTGCTGCAGAACGCCGCGGAGCCGGCCCTCGAGGCTTCGTCCACGCAAGACACTGCGCCCCCGCGCGCACACGCGGGCGGACCGGCGCTGGAGCTGAGGCACTACCGGGCCAACGACAGCGTGTTCATCGACGGGCAGTACCTCATCAAGGGCGTGGCCGGCGCCATCCTGTGGAAGCTGCTGCGCGACCATGCCAGCATGGGCCGCAGCGACTTCACCAACCGCGAACTGCGGCTCGACCAGAGCATCGGCCTGCCCGACGTGGCCGACAACCTCGAGGCGCGCCTGGTGCTGCTGCAGCGCCGGCTGGTGGAGAACAGCCCGCACATCCGCATCGAGAAAACCGGCCGCGGACGCTTTCGCCTGCGCGTCGACCGACCGGTGACGATGCTGCAGATGGGCTAACAGCCTTCCAGCGGCCCGCGCGTCACGGGCAAGCCAAGGCTTTTCATGAGCTTGGCCCATTCATGCTCGCGCAGGTGCGGACGCACCACGTCGAGCGCGGCCTGGAATGCGGGCGCGGGCGCGTGGGCCTGCATGTCGGCGAACATGGCCGTGCGTTGCGCAGGGTTCAGCCACGGCACCATCCAGCGCACGGCGAACATCATTTCCTCTGGCGGAATCGAGGCCAGCAGCGCGTTGTGGATGCCGATCAGCTCGGCGTCCGTGTACCGCGCCCACAGCACCGCGTTGTGCGCCGTTTCCTCGATGTGCATGTGCTCGTAGTTGTGCGCCACGAAGAGCGAGAGCTGGCCGTAGAGCGTCGCCGCGAGCTGCGCCCGGCCTGCCGGCGCGCATTGAAGCAGGGCCGAAACCATGTCGGCGAGCAGGCGGATGTCGCGCTCGTGCTCTTCATGCTCATGCGCGATGACCCCGCTTGCGCCCGGCGCACGCGCCTCGATCGCCGGATGGACGAATTCGTTCTCGTGGTGGAGGTGCGAGCGGCAGAAGTCGAGCAGTTGCATCACGCGCTGCGTGGTCTGGGCCAGTTCGAGCGCATCGTCGCAGTCCATGCGGCCTACTGCCAGCAGCGTGTCTGCCATCAGCGCGCGCAGCCCCTTGTGGATGCCCGCATACAAGTCGACGCGTGGGGCCTGTGCGGATGCGGCCTGTGCCACTTGTTGCAGTTCGCCGAGGTCGTTCTTCATGGTGATCGGTCCTTCATGGTGGTTGGAAGCGACGGGTGCCGGATGCGCCTGCCTGCTTGAAGGGAAGTCTAGAAATCCATGCCCCGGGGCGCTGCTAAGAAATGCTTAAGGGATTACTCAGAATTTCTTAAACGGGTGCAGGTGGCGAATCGGGGCTGTCAGGCCAATGCCACGCGTTCGGCATATGCTCGGGCAGTCACGACAAAGCACATGAACCATTTGACAGACGCGTTCAGCGCCCCCGCCCCGCCCCCATGGAAAGCCGAAATGTGGCTGCGCTTTCGCCGACTGTTCTGGCTGAAGCTCGTGGGAACCAGCGTCTTCACGTGGCTCTTCTTCATCGGCTACTTCCACCTGCTGCGCCATCCCGCCGCCGCCGTGATGGTCATGCCGCTGACTCCGCTCGACCACCTGATCCCGTTCCTGCCCGAATGGCTGCCCGCCTACCTGACGCTCTGGATCTACGTGGGTGTCGCACCCGGCTTGCAGCGCAACTTTGCCGAGCTTGTGGTCTATGGCCTTTGGGTCGGCGCGCTGTGCCTGTCGGGCCTGGCGCTTTTCTACCTGTGGCCGACCGCCGTGCCGCCATTGACCATCGACGTCTCCGGCTATGCCGGCTTTGCCATGCTCCAGGGCGTCGATGCATCGGGCAACGCCTGTCCGTCGATGCATGTCGCGGTGGCCATCTTCACGGCCCTGCGGCTAGACGATGTGTTCCGGCAGGCGCGCACGCCGGTCGCCTTCAGGATGGTCAACGCCCTGTGGTTCCTGGCCATCGTGTGGTCGACGATGGCGGTCAAGCAGCATGTGGTGCTCGACGCAGTGGCCGGCGCGCTGCTGGGCCTGGCCTTCGTGCTGCCCTCGCTGCACTGGCGGCCCACCCCTCATCGCGTGCAAATCCTTACGAACAGAGCGGATATCATCAGTTATCAATGACCAACAGGCCGCCCGCGGTGGCCACGCGATACAGGCATGAGTTCGCTGAATGAACTGCAGGAACTGATCCACGAGAAGTACGGGATCGAAGCTTCCACACTCGACCCGAACGCCTCGATGCGCGACAAGGGATTTGATTCGCTTGCACTTGTCGAATTCGTGTTCGCGATCGAAGACAAGTTCGGCATCACGATGCCTGACACCGACGCGGACGTCGACACGCTGGCCGAACTGGCCGACCTGGTCGACAAGGTCAAGGCAGCGCAACCGACGTGAACCCGCGGGTCGACGTCACCGGCCTGGGTGTGATGGCGCCGCACGGCGCAGACCCCCAGCGCGTCTTCGAAGCATTGATGCGCGCCGAATCGGCCGTGCAGCCCATTTTTCCCGACCTGCCCAAGCCCGCCGCCGCGGCCACCGTGGCCTTTGACGAAACCCGCTGGTTCACGAAGCTGCAACTTGCCGGCGTGGACCGGGTCAGCCAGCTCGCAGTGGCCGCGGCCGACCTGGCGATGCGGGATGCCGGCGCAACCGACAGCGGCCAGCTCGATAGCGAACGCATCGGCGTCTACGCCGGCTGCGGCATGGGTGGCGCCACCGCCCTCGAAGCAGCCTACCGCAGCGGCGGACGCGTGCCGCCGCTGACCATCCCCGCCTTCATGCCCAACGCGCCGGCCTCGCACATCGCGCTGCGCCACCGCGTGCAGGGGCCGGTGCTGACCTACTCCGTGGCCTGCGCCTCGTCTGCGATTGCCATTGCCGAGGCGGCCAAGGCGGTGCAGCGCGGCGAGGTCGACGTCGCCATTGCCGGCGGCAGCGAAGCGCTGGTGGTTCCCGGCGTGGTGCTGGCCTGGCAGGCGATGCAGACGCTCGCCACCTTCCAGCCCGACGAGGCGGCTTCGGCCGTGCGGCCTTTTTCGGCCGCTCGCAGCGGCTTCGTGCTCGGCGAAGGCGCCGCGTTCGTCGTGCTCGAATCGGCCGAGCGCGCCCGCGCCCGCGGTGCCCGCAGCTACGCGACGCTGGCCGGCTGGGGCATGAGCTGCGACGCCACGCACCTGACCAAGCCGGACGCGGCAGGCCAGGCCCGTGCCATTCGCGCCGCGCTGAAGCAGGCAGGCCTGCAACCCCGGGACATCGGCTACTGCAATGCACACGGCACGGCCACGCGCATCGGCGACGTGGTCGAGCGCGACGCGCTGGCTTCGGTGTGGGGCGACGCCTTCAACGATCTGCGCGTGAGTTCGACCAAGGCATTGCACGGCCACCTGCTCGGCGCTGCCGGCGCGCTCGAAGCCGTGATCACCGTGCTCGCGCTGCACAACCGGGCGTTGCCGCCCAACGCGAACTGCGCTGCCGTCGACCCGGCATGCAGCATGAATCTGGTGCGCGAGCCGGGCACCAGCGCGCCGCGTCTGGAGGCCGCCATCAGCAACTCGTTCGCCTTTGGCGGCACCAACTCCGTGCTGGTGTTCGCGCGCAGCTGAAAGCTTGCTTCCGGCGACTTTGACCGTAGGACCGGACATGGTCGGCAGGTCGGGCAGCGGCTAGCGGGCCGCACTGTCGCACCGCACCGCACCACCCGCACTGCGCACTGCGCACGGCTGCACTGCGTACTGCCGTACTGCCATACTGCCGGCAACCATTTGCAAGACGGCACGGCGAGAGGTAGAAAGCGGAATCATTGGTGCATCCTCGAAATCAGGCGCCTGGAGCAGAAGCCGACACCGTGGCACGCCAATTGCCAAGCGCGGATGAGCGGCACGGCAGAGGCGCGCGGCAGGTGACTTGAAAGAGCACGAGTCGGGCCTGCGGCACCAATGCTGTGCGGTAAATTCTTGTTGAAACACCGCCTGCCCCTGCGATCCTCCATGCCCGCCGACGCGTTCGACCCCGCCCTCACGCGCCAGCACTTCCGTTTGGGCACGCCCGACTACCTTGCGCCGCCTCTGATGGCCGCGGTCGTTCACTACATGCGCGAACAGGCGCGGGGCGCACAACTCACCCTGCAGCCGCTCGGCGACAACTTCGACCACGAGGCCGCGCTGGCCGACGGCGAACTCGACGTGGTGATCGGCAACTGGCCGCAGCCGCCCGAGCAATTGCGCAGCACGCTGCTGTTCGAGGACGAGATCGTGTGCCTGGTCGACCACGACCATCCCTGCGCGCACGGCATGTGCAGCACCGACTACCTCCAGGGTTCGCATGTGGTGCCGTTGCTGTACCGCGAGACGCAAAGCGGCGTTATCGAGACCCACCTGGCCGCGCACCGCATGAAGCGCACGGTGGCCGTGACGGTGCCGTACTTCTCGATGGCGCCGCACCTGCTGCCCGGCACCGATCTCATCTTTACCACCAGCCGGCACTTTGCCGAGCACTTCGCGGTCATCCTGCCGCTGGCCGTGGTGCGCGCCCCGTTCGACTTTCCGGCGATGCGCTTCTACCAGTTGTGGCATGCCTCCACGCAGCATGCGCAAGGCCTAGTGTGGTTTCGCGCGCTGCTGTCGGCCGTGGTCCGCACGGCCAGGGCGACCCAGTGCGTGCGCCTGCCCTCGCACAAGGGTGCAGCGGGCATCGGCGTGGGTGGCAGTGCTTCGCGCTCATAGCGCGTCGAGCGGCAATCAGGCGGCGACGCCGGGTCTGACCACAAGCAATCAAGAGATCGACCGAGCGCCAAGGAACCGTCCGCACCCGAGCGGTAGACCCCTATTGCGCGCGCCGGGGCCAAACGCATACTTTCTGCGCGAATTTCCGCACCCGAAGAAAGGATGGCCTGCATGCGCCTCGACAGGACAACCCTGGGTCTTTCTCCTGCATGAACTGAGGCGCCCGCCACATGCCCGACAGCGATCCCTTGCTCACCAGCCAACTGGTCGTA
This sequence comes from Variovorax humicola, assembly GCF_037889915.1. Lineage (NCBI taxonomy): Bacteria > Pseudomonadati > Pseudomonadota > Betaproteobacteria > Burkholderiales > Comamonadaceae > Variovorax > Variovorax humicola. The sequence goes on from NZ_JBBKZV010000006.1 coordinate 226,654, forward strand.
CGCATCTGCCTGTTCCTGGTCGCGGCGATCGCCATGGCCGGTGGCACCTTGCAGATGGTCCTGGGCCAGCCGGACACCGAGCCGCGGCTGGACAACGTGCACCGGTTCATGGCGGGGGTGTACTTCTCGACAGGTCTGATCAACCTGTGGGCCGGCATCACCATTCGCCAGCAGGGAACCTTGATCTACCTGCTGGCATTCGGCGTGCTGCTGGCCGGCTGCGGCCGGCTGCTGTCGATCAGCCGCGTGGGACTGCCCAAGCCGGCCGCGGTCTGGCTGGGCTATCTCATCCCCGAACTGTTGCTGCCGTTCATCATCGCCGGCGCGCATTACGCCAGTCACTGAAGGACGCTTGAACATGTTCCCAGCCGAAGTCCTTGCCGCCTATCTCGTGGCCGTGCTGCTCGTCGTCATCGCGCCCGGACCGGACAACATCCTTGCCATCAGCCGCGGGCTCAGCCAGGGGCGCGCTGCGGCGGCGCTTTCATCGATTGGCGCCGGCCTCGGCATCATGGTCCACACCACGGCCGCGGCACTGGGGCTGACGCTGGTGATCCAGGCATCGACCGCTGCGTTCTGGGCGGTCAAGCTGATCGGCGCGGCCTATCTGCTCTGGCTGGGTTTCAGGGCCTTGGCCTCGCGCAACCTCATTTCCTTCACGCCGGCCGCGCGGCAGAGCCTTCCCCGCGTGTTCGCGACAGGGCTGCTGTCGAATGTCCTCAATCCGAAACCGGGGCTGTTCGTGCTGGCATTCATCCCGCAGTTCGTCAGCGCGGCGCGCGGTTCGGTGACCGCGCAGATGCTGGTCTACGGCGCGATCTTCGCGGTACTGACCGCGATCATCTTCTCGGTGCTTGGCAGCTACGCGGCGAAGCTTTCCGACTGGCTGGCACGCCGGCCGAAGGCCACGACCTGGCTCAACTTTGGTGCCGGCGCGACGTTCATTGCTTCCGGCGTTTCCATCGTGGCGCTGGGCAATCGGCGCTGACGCTTGCGGCGCCGGAGCGGGGTGTGAAATATGTCACATGGTCGCTGTGCGCTTCGCACTCGGCCAAATCGCAGAGCTGGCCTAAATTGATGGCCACGGAAAGCGACCACCCGACGCGATCCGCTCTAGCCGGAGCACCGCCATGAAACTCTCTTCACGCAGCCTGTATTGGATGACAAGCCTCGTTTCGCTGGTGGCAGCGGGCGGCGCGCTGATGCATCCGATTCCCGCAGTTGCGCAGGAGCGCGACTACCTGAGCAGCCCGCTGGCCCAGGTCAGCCCGATCGGCAAGCGTGTTGCATCGGCCAACCTGACGGGCGGCAAGCCGTCCTCCTTGCAGTTTCAGCAACTTCGGCGGGACGGTACGGCGCCCGACGCGGCGCCAATGGCAGAAGTGCGCTTCGAGTAAGCCTCACGATGCCCCGGATCGTTCTGGACGTTCCAACCTCTGCCCAGGAAAAGCCGTATTGCTGTTGGCACACGGGCGCCTACATGATCTGGCTGTATTGGCAGGTGAAGGGCGGCCGGGCCGGGCCGATGAACACGGTGGCAAGCTCCTATGCCGCGGCTGACCATGCGGGGCTTGACTACGCGCAGTTCATCACCCTGGCCAAGAAGGTGGGCCTGAACTACTTGCCCATCAAGAACCAGCATTCCGAGCAGGACCTGTACAGATATCTTCACGACTCCGGGCCGGTCTGGTGTTGCGGCACCTGGTTCGGACCCGACCACATCATCGTGCTGTCGGGCGTCGACACCAACAAGGTCTACTTCAACGACCCCGATGGCGGCGTGAAGAAGGAGAACACCGTGAAGTGGTTCAACGAGAAGCTGTACACGCAATGTGCCGGGTGCCTGATGGTGAAGGACGCATCGGCGTACTGACGGGCGCCGGTCAATGCGCCGGTCAAGGCGCCGGTCAAGACGCCGGTCATTCGCCGGCCCTGCGCCGGGCCACGAGTTCTGCCCACCCCGTGGCCGGGTCGATCTCCCGCGAGAAGTGCCAGTCCTGCAGCAGCGCCAGCAGTACCTCGGCTGTCGTCCGCACGATGCATCCGTAGGTCGCGTGGCCGCCGACGACGCGGCCCTGCACATCGGCCACGCTCAGGTGAAGGTGGGAGCCTGTCGCGGCGATGGTGCCCGACAGCGTGAGCAACTCGGCGTCCGAATCGACCGTCGTCACTTCCTCCGCACCGGCCAGCCGGATCAGCGCGGGGCGCAGGCTGCCGATCCCGGACAGGACGAACGCGGCAGCCGCACCTTCGCCGGCAACTGTCGCCTCCAGCGCGCGCCTGAGGTCGTCGCCGGGATGAAGGCGGACGGGAAACGCTCGAAAGGTGTCTGGCGCAGCCATGGCGCACATCATGCAGCGTCCAGGCCTCGCGTGGCGGCCACAATGCATGCCTGCCATTTGCCATCCGGGCGCTCGCGTCTGTGCGTGGCTCACTTACCCAACTTCCGAAAGTCTCTCCGATGCCCCGCCCCATCCTCGACGAAGCCCACATCCACCCCGCCATCCGCGCGAAAGTGGCCGCAAGCCGCCAGACCCTCGTGCGCGAGGTCATGGCTGCGATCGCCTCCAACGACGTTCTCGTGGTCGGCATGGCCATGAACCCCTTTCCGCGCAAGGCGCGCAAGGCGCTCGACCAGGCCGGCCAGGCGTACAAGTACCTGCAGTACGGCAGCTACCTGAGCGAGTGGCGTGATCGCAATGCACTGAAGATGTGGACCGGCTGGCCGACCTTTCCAATGGTGTTCGTCAAGGGCGTGCTGGTGGGCGGCGCCAGCGAACTGCAGGCGCTGATCGGCAGCGGGGAGTTGAAGACCTTGCTTGCCGCGCGAGCGGGCGAGTGAGCACGGCGACTGGCGCCCAGGGCTACCCTGCAGGGCCCGCAGGGCCGCCAGGCCCCGCACCGACACCAAGGTAGGCGCGGCGCAGTTCCGGCTGCGCCATCAATTCCTCCGGCCGGCCGAGCGCCACGATGCGTCCCTCTTCCAGCACCGCAGCGCGCTGCGCAATCCCCAGCGCCATGCTGACGTTCTGCTCCACCAGCAACACGGCAATGCCGTCCTCGTGAATGCGCTGGATCGCCTTGAACATGTCGAGCACGATGCTCGGCGCCAGGCCCAGAGACGGCTCGTCGAGCAGCAACAGGCGCGGCTGGGCCATCAGCGCGCGACCGATGGCCACCATCTGCTGCTGGCCGCCCGACAATGCGCCGGCCGGCTGCGACAGCTTTTCGCCCAGCGCGGGAAACAGCGCGCACACGCGGGCCAGCGAACGGGAGCGATCACGTCGCGCGCCGGGCAGGTAACTGCCGATCTCGAGGTTCTCGCGCACGCTCATCTCGGTGAAGAGCCGCCGCCCTTCGGGCACCAGCGCGATGCCCTGACCGCAGAAACGATGCGGCGCGAGGCGCGAGATGTCCTGGCCATTGAACACCATCCGGCCCGCGCCGATTCGATGCAGCCCGGCGATGGCGTTGATGAGCGTGCTCTTGCCGGCGCTGTTGGGGCCGACGACGCAAAGCAGTTCGCCCGCACCGATCGACAACGAAACGTCCCACAGCGCAGTGGCCTGCCCGTAGGCGACGCGGATCGAGTGCAGTTCAAGCATGGGCCGGCTCCGGCGCGATGCCTGGGGCGGTTGAAGCGCCCTCCTGCATCGCCTGGCCGAGATACGCGGCGACGACATCGGGCCGCTGCATCACATCGTCGGGCGCGCCTTCGGCCAGCACTTCGCCACGGTTGAAGATCACGACGCGGTCGCACAGCGCCATCACCGCGCGCATGACGTGCTCGACGAAGACGATGGTCGCGCCGTGGTCACGGATCCGGCGGATCAGCGCTACCGCCTCGTCGATCTCCGACGGCGTGAGGCCCGACAGCACCTCGTCGAGCATCAGTATCTGCGGCCGCGCCGCCAAGGCACGCGCGAACTCGAGGAACTTGCGCTGGTGCAGGTTGAGTTCTGCCGGCAATGCATGCGCGCGCTCGGAGAGTCCGGTGAAGGCGAGCCATTGCCAGGCCTCGGCTTCGGCGGCGCGGCGGTCCAGCGATGCGCCGCCGAACATTGCCGGCAGCGCCACGTTCTGCAGCACCGTGAGGTGCGCGAACGGCCGCGGGATCTGGTAGGTGCGCGCGATACCGCCATGCGCGATGCGGTGCGCCGGAATGCCCGAGATGCGCCGGCCCGCGAATTCGATGACACCCGCAGTCGCCGCGTAGTGCCCGCTTGCGACATTGATGAAGGTCGACTTGCCCGAACCGTTGGGGCCGAGCAGGCCGAGGATTTCGCCCTGCCGCACCTCGAGGTCGACCCCGCGCAGCGCCTGCACGCCCTTGAACGATTTGCGCACGCCCTGGGCGCGCAGCAGCGCTTGCCCGGTTCGTGGCGCCGGTGCCGGGTCCGGGGCCGGTGCCGATGCAGCCGCCCCCGCCAATGACTCCGGCTGCTCCGAGGCCATCGCCGGCGCACGCAGGACCGTCATGGCGCCACGCCGCGCACCCCACCATTTGAGCGCTTGCCCCAGCACCCCCTCCGGCATGAAGAGGATCACGACGATCAGCACCAGTCCCGTCAAGCCCTTGCCGATGATGGCGGTGCCGCTGCCCGTGAAGGCATACAGCAGCAGGGTGATGGCGGTTGCGCCGACGATCGGCCCGGCCCAGTGGCGCGTACCGCCCAGCACTGCCATCAGGATCACGGTCAGCGGCATCGCGATCGTGAACGTGTCGCCGGTCGTCACGTACGAAATGAAGAGCGCATGCACGCCGCCCACCATGCCGGCCAGCCCGCAGGACAGTGCGAAGGCGGCCAGCTTGTAGCGAAAGGTCGGCACGCCCATCACCTCCGCCACGTCTTCATCGTCGTGGATGGCAAAGAGGCCGGTGCCGAAGCGAGAGTGATAGACGACGAGCGCCGCGACCACCGCGAGCAACGCGCCGGCCAGCGAAAGCAGGTAGAACGTGCCCGATGCCGTCGGCCCGATCGACGGCACCGCCACTGCGCTCATGTACACGCCAGGCCCGCCGTCGATCGGCGTGTTCAGGATGATGGTCGCGACCACGAAGGTCGCGGCCAGCGTCAGCAGCGAGAACAGTTCGGCGCGCACCGCCTGCACGCGGAACGCGACGGCGCCGAGCAGCGCGGCGAATAGCGCAGCGACCAGGGCGGCGGCCGGCAGGGTCCACAGGAAGGGCATGTCGAGACGCGTCGCCAGCGTGGCCGTGGTGTACATGCCGATGCCGAAGAAGGCGCCATGCCCGAAAGAGAAGTAGCCCGAGTAACCCGACAGCAGGTTCCACGACGTGGCCAGCGCAATCCAGTGCAGCACCAGGTAGAGGACGGATTCGTAGAAGGCCGGCAGCCGCATCCACGGCACGACCGCAAGCAAGGCGCCCGCTGCCAGCAGCAACGTCAGCGAGCGCTTCAAGCCACCCTCCCCGGCCGCACCAGCAAAACGGCCATGAGCAGCGAGAACGACACCAGCGGCGCCCATGACGGCGCGGTGACGGCCATGGTGACGGCCTCGGTCACGCCGATGATGCAGCCGGCGATGAGCGGTCCGAGCGGCCTGCCCAGCCCGCCCAGCATCACCGCCGCGAACACCACGCCGATCCACGCGTAGATCTGTGAAGGCGACATCGTGTAGGCCAGGGCAATGCACACGCCCGCCACGCCGGCCAGGGCGGCGTTCAGGCCCGAGAGCATCAAGGCCAGCGCGCTCTGGTTCACGCCGAAAGCAGCGGCGATCGGCGCGTCTTCCGCGGCGGCGCGCATCGCCTTGCCCAGGTCGGTGCGGCGCAACACGATCCACACTGCGAACGAGATGGTCACACCCAGCCCCAGCGTGATGAGTTCCGGCACCGGCAGGAACAGCGGGCCGAGCCGCAGCTTGTGCTGCGCATAGCTCGACTCGAGCTTGCGAAAGTCCGCTGTCCACACCCACTGGATCAGCGCCTCGATGATCACCGTGACGCCGAAGGTAACCAACAGCGAATTGAACGGACTCACCCGAAATCGCGTCAGCAGCCAATGCAGCGCCACGCCAAGCACGAAGAACACCGGGACGATGATCACGAGCGTCAGGAGCGGGTCGACGCCATGGTGGCTCGACAACTCGTACGTCAGGTACGCGCCCAGGAAGGCCAGCGCGAAGTGCGCCAGGTTGATCTGCCGCAGCATCCCCCACGACAGGCTCAACCCCAGCCCGAGCAAGCCGTAGAGCGCGCCAGTGAAAAGGCCTGCGAGTACCGACTGGGCCAGTAGCGTGGCGCTGGGAATGTTCATCCGCGCATGCTGAGTCGAACTACGTGAGGCGCGTCTGAAGCTTGGCGCCAGGCGCGGCCCACTCCGGCGGCCAGACCGTCACCCATTTGCCGTTCTGCACCTGCTTGACCTTGCTCAGGTCGGCACCGAAGTTGCCGCGCTCGTTGAAGCGCAGCTTGCCCTGGATGGTGTCGACCTGATTGGCGTGCAGCCAGTCCGCCATGGCCTTGTCGTCGATGCTCTTGGTGGCGACCACGGCCGCTTCGATGAGTTGCCACGCGGTGAACGAGGCCGCGGCCTGCGTCTCGACGGTGGTATCGGGCATGTTGGCCTGCGTCGCACGCTCGCGGTAGACCTTCACGAACTCGGCAGCTGCCGGATTGTTGGTGAACGGCGGATGGTCTTCGAAGATCGTCATCGACAGCGCGCCGTTGGCCTCCGGCGCCTTCAGCATCGGCGCCGGCGAAGGGAAGTGATAGAAGTGCTGCCGGGGCGCGTAGTCGATCTTCTTCATCGCGTCGAGCAACTGGGTGCCTTCGAGGCCGATGGCGCCGGTCCAGATGAAATCCGGATTGGCCTCCTTCACGCGGCCGGCGATCGGGCCATAGTCGCGATTGCCGAAATCCCATTCGAGGAACAGCACTTCATCGAGGCCGCGCTGCTTCGCCACCTCGCGCGCGCCCAGCGCCACGAAATGCACCGAGGGGAACTTGCTCGTGACCACGGCGATGGTCTTGGGCGGCGGCTTGACCGCTGCCGCGAGCGCGTCGAGCACCAGCTTGGGCAGCGTCTTTTCGGGATCGGGCCCGATGGACCAGGCCGGGAACTGCTGCTCGTACTTCGCCAGGTTCGGAATACCGAAGGTGTGGTGAACCAGGGTCTTGTTGTAGCGCTGGGCCACGCCCATCGCCGAGAGGATCGCGCCGGTGGCATACGGGCCGATCAGCAAGTCGACCTTGTCGGAAGTGACGAGTTGCTCGTAGAGCGTGCGCGCCAGGTCGGGCTTGGACTGGTCGTCCTTCAGCACCCACTCCACCGGCCGGCCCAGCAGGCCGCCGCGCTTGTTGAGCCCATCGACATAGATCTCGCCGGTGAGCTTGTGCACGAGGCCCGTTGCGGAGAGCGGTCCCGTCAGCGCCAGCGTGCCGCCGATGCGGATGGGCGCACCGCCGGGCTGCGTGGCCGCATTGCCGCTCCAAAGCGCGCCTGCGCCGAGTGCACCTGCGGCCGCCACGAAAGATCGACGATCGATGCTCATGCTTGTCTCCTTGGGTTGGGGATGCCGCCGCGCGGCCGAAAGGCTCAGGCCTGTGTTTCCAGATTGACGACGAAGTCTTCAGGCACGGCCGGACCCCAGGCATAGAACGAGTCCTCGGGCGGGTGGTCGCCGGCGCGCCAGTCGAAGTCGCCGGGGACGTAGTCGATGTCGAACGAGTACTCGGCGTAGCTGCCCCAGGGATCGCGCACGTAGTAGAAATAGTTGGAACCCAGCACGTGCCGCCCAACGCCCCAGCCGCGCTTGAAGCCGGAGGCGAGCATCTGTTCCATGCCGCGCCCGACTTCGTCGATGCTGCCAACGTCCCAGCTCGTGTGATGCAGGCCGGGGCCATCCGACTTCGCCATCGCGATCAGGTGGTGGTCGCTGCCGTGGACCCCGTGCAGGAAGACGATGATGTCCGCGGAGGTGTCCGACACGCGCAGGCCCAGCGCCTTTTCATAGAAGTCGGCGGCGGCGGCGACGTCCGGCGAAAACAGCAGCACATGCGACAGCCGCCGCGGATGCACCTTCGGAATTCGCGAGCGCGCCAGCGAGGCGCCGGTGCCCACCGGCACGGGTGGCTCCACGATGGGTTCGCTCCTGGCGTCCGGCATGCTCTTCGGCCCCACCACCACCTGCACCGGAAAGCCGTCCGGGTGCCGCAGCCAGAGCCCGTCGGCGTCGCCGAGCGGATGCGGCTCGCAACGCGGGATTTTCAGTTCGTCGATGCGCGCGGCAATGGCGTTGAAGTCTTCCTCGAAACAGGCGAAGCGCAAGTACTGCAGCCGCTTCGGTCCGGGTGCCTTGAAGATCGTTCCCCAGGTGTGCGGATGGCAGACGGTGCGCAGGTCGAGCTGCCCATTGGTTCGCCGCAAGGAAAGCCCGAAGGCATCGTAGAAGCGCACCGCCTCGTCGAGGTCCGGCACGGTGAAGACGAAGCGATCCAGCGAATGCACGCCGTGAACGTTTGCGCGCGCAGGATCCTTTCGGGTACGTAGCTGAAGTTCTGTCATCTGCCCTTTCCCAGGTGGCTGCTGCACCTCTTGCGATCAAATTGGTTAGCCAACCAAACTATATCGACCGCAAGTTTTTCGACTGATAGGGTTAACAATTACTCACATTTGACGGCATTCGCCGCGCCACTGCCGATCCGAGCCTGCCCGGCTGCGGCCTGGACACGGATGACAGCCATCCGGCGCTTTGCTCGACGACGCCACGGCGGCGTCAACACAAACCTGTACGTTCACGTACAGGTTAGGCTAGAATCAGGCTTCCTGAAAGCGATTCAGCCATGCCCGCCAAAGACACCCCTTCGCCCATCACCGTCCGCGAAGCCGCCGCCAGGCTCGGCGTGACGCCGCGCACCCTCAAGTACTACGAAGAGCGCGGCATCGTCGTGCCCATGCGCAGCGAAGGCCGCTATCGCCTCTACGAAGCCGCCGACCTCGACAAGCTCGCGCGCGCATTGCGCATGCGCTCGCTCGGCTTTTCGCTTCCGGTCATCACCGCGATGCTCCAGCAGCCGATCGAGGAAGCACCCGCGGGCGGGAGGGCCGGCGCGCTATCCCCCGCATCGCTGCGCAAGGTGCACGACATGCTCGGCGAGCAGATCGCGGCGCTCGATGCCCGCATGACGCAGGTCCGCCGCGAACTCAAGGAGGCTGCCGCCCTGCATGCGCAACTGCAACGCGACCGGCAATACGTCGAGCGCCGCCTGGCAGGCGAGCCGCTCGAAACGGCGCTCGAATGGCGCCGCGGGGAGAAGGCAGAAAAAAAAGGGGCGTCCAGGTGAAGCTCAACGCCTCGACCGCGATGCCGTGGGCCATCGGCCTCGTCGTCGCCATCGACTATGTCGACGCGGCGCTGTTCGCCTTCTTTGCCAGCTACATCGCTTCCGGCGTCAACGCCTCCCCCGAGGAATTGATCTGGGCCTCGACCGCCTACGCGCTACTCGCGGTGCTCGGCATCCTGCAGCAGCACGCCTGGGTCGAACGCCTCGGCTACCGGCGCTACCTGGCGATCTGCATGTTCGTCTTCGCGCTCGGCGGAGTCGGCGCGGCGCTGAGCGAAAACTCGATCCAGCTCACCATCGCGCGTGCGCTGCAGGGCTATTTCGTCGGCCCGATGCTGGGTGCCTGCCGCATCCTGATCCAGAACAACCTGCCGGCCGCGCGCCGCCCGAAGGCGGTCAAGTCGCTGATGGTGCTGATCGTGTTCGGCGGCGCCTTCGCGCCCATCCTCGGCGGGTGGCTGGTTGCCAACCTCGACTGGCGCTGGCTGTTCGCATGCACCGCGCTTCCGGCGGTGGCCATCGGCGCGCTGGTGCTGTGGGCCGTGCCTGACGTCGGCGACGTGCCCTTCGACGAGCGCACCGAGCCGAATCGCATGGCCTACCTCGTGTTTGCGCTGGCGCAAGCCGCGTTGCAGGTGGTGCTCACGCGCTCGCACTTCGAACTCTTCGCAGGCTCGCCCACGCTCGTCGGGCTGGCCATCGTCGGCACCGTCGGGCTCGGCTGGTTCGTCGTGCACCAGTGGCACCATCCGTCCCCGCTGATCCGCATGGACGCGCTGCGGCACTCGACCTTCCAGATCGGCCTGGCGCTGTACGTCGTCTACTACATCCTCTCGACCGCCTTCAGCTACCTGCTGCCGCGCCTCATGGAAGGCGGGTTCGGCTACACCGTGAGCGCGGCGGGCTACCTGACCGGCACGATCTCGCTGGTGACCGGCCTGTCCATCTTCGTGTACATGCGCTATTCGGCGCGGCTGGCTCGCAAGAAATGGCTGATCGTGGCGGGCTTCGCCATGGCAGCGGCGGCAGGCGTGTGGCTGTCGCAACTCTCACCCGATGCGGGTCGGGTGGCGCTGATCGGGCCGCTGACGCTGCGCGGCCTGGTGATGCTCTTCGTCATGCTGCCGGTGGCGAACCTCACGTTCCGGCCGTTCTCGGGCGAAGCCTTCGCGCACGGCTACCGGCTCAAGAACGTGGTGCGGCAGTTGGCGATTTCATTCGCCTCGTCGAGTGTGATCGCGTTGCAGCAACACCGCCTGGCGCTTCACGAAGTGAGGCTGAGCGAGTCGACCACGGCCGGGAACCCGATGTTCATGCAGGCGCTCGACGGCCTGACGCAAGGCTTCCAGGCCTCGGGCCAGGCGGTGGCGCAAGCACATGCATTGGCGCTTGGAACGCTGCAGCGCATGCTGGAGCAGCAGGCGACATTCATGGCGTCGCTCGATGGCTTCGCCGCCATCGCGGCAATCGCCGTGGCGGCCGGGGTGTTCGCAGCCTGGCAGCGCCGGATCGACTGAGCCCGCCGCGCAAGCCGTTCAGTGGCGACGCGCTTCGCCGAAGATCGCGGTGCAGGCCGCGTCACCCTCGCACACCCAGCCGCGGTACATGCCCGCCGTGTGTAGGGCATGGCAATGTGCCCGTCGGCGCCGACGGCAACCAGCCCGCCCTGCCCGCCCAACGGCCCCACCGACTCGTGCAAAGCCCGACTCGCCGCAAGCGCCACGTCGAGACCACCGTAGATCATTCGCGCGTGCACGTCATGCGCGAGGCACGCGCGAATGAAGTGCTCGCCCGTCCCGGTCGCCGAGACGGCGCAGCTCGCGTCGTCGGCATAGACACCGGCGCCCACGATGGGCGAGTCGCCGACGCGGCCGGGCATCTTGTTCGTCATGCCGCCGGTCGACGTGGCGGCTGCAAGGTGACCATGACGATCGCGCGCCACGGCACCGACGGTGCCGAAGCGCGGGTCGACCGGAACATCGTGGTCGAGCACCGCATCCGCATGGGCGCGGGCCTGCACCATGCGAAGCTGCGCAAGCCGATTCGGCGTCGAGAAGTACGAAGTCTCGACCTGCACCAACCCATGCCGCCTGGCAAGGGCTGCCTCGCCATGCACGCCGAGCAACACGCATCGGCCGTCACGCAGCACCGCCGCGGCGCCGCTCACCGGATTGCGCAGCGTGCGCATTCCTGCAACCGCACCGGCGGCCTGCGTGCGGCCGTCCATCACGCCGGCGTCGAGTTCATGCTCTTCGTCGGCATTGAATACCGCACCGTGGCCGGCGTTGAAGAGAGGACAGTCTTCGAGTTCGATCACCGAGGCGATCACTGCATCGAGCGCGCTGCCGCCAGCGGCGAGGACAGCTTGCCCGGCAAGCAGCGCGTCATGCAGCCCCGCGTGATAAGGCGCCTCGGCGGCCTCGCCGGACGAACTGATCGTTCCCGCGCCGCCGTGAACGGCGAGCGAATAGCTCTTTGGATTCATCCGCGCATCGTGCCATCAGGCCGGCGCGACGCAACAGTTGCGTGGCCGACGAGGCGGCGAAGGGGGAACGGCTCGTTCGGCGACAGGCAGGGAGATGCCGTACGCCTGGCTGCGAAAATGCCGAAGATGAAACGACAAGGCACGCTCGCTCGATGGAACAAGGACCGGGGCTTCGGCTTCATCCGCTGCCCTGAAATATCCACCGACGTGTTCGTGCACCTGCGCGACTTCACCGACCGGAGCACCACGCCGCAGGTCGGCATGAGACTGAGCTTCGAGGAGATCCATGTGGGCGGCAAGGGGCCGCGCGCGGTGGCGGTGCAGGCGGCAGGCGCAGCGCAGCAGCCGGCGTCACAGCCTCGGCGCGGATCCGAACCGCCTCGCCGGCACGCCGATCGCTCGAATGGGCGTGCCCCGGAGGCTTTGCGTTCTCCTCCTTCTTCCTCGCCCGCGTCGCCATCCTTGCTGCCGATGGCCCCGCTGCTGGCAGCGTACGGCGCACTGCTCGGCTATGGCGTGTGGACGGCGCGTCTTCCGCCGATTGCGCTCGGCGTGTTGCTGGTCCTCAACCTGCTGACCTTCTTCATCTACGGCTTCGACAAGAACGCCGCAGAAACAGGCCGCTGGCGCACTGCGGAAAGCACCCTGCACCTGCTCTCGCTGATCGGGGGCTGGCCTGGCGCCTGGCTCGCGCAGCGGCTGTTCCGCCACAAGATGCGCAAGGCCAGCTTCATGGCGGGCTATTGGGCGACCGTGCTGGCCCACGTGGCGGCCCTGGGCGCGTGGATCGGCAAACTGCTGCCAGCGGGCCTGCTGGCGATCTGAATCTCAGCGCGGCTTGCGGCTGCTGCCGCGCACCGGGCCGGCAGACGTGCGCGACGCCGGGTTAGAGCCCGAGCCGTTGTCGCGCGGCGGCAGGCCGGTGTGTTGCGTCAGCATGCGGCCCTTCGACGGCTTCACCGGCGCCAGCCTGACCGGCGCGGCCTTCTCGGCCGTCGGGCCGGCCGTCGAGTTCTTGCGGCGCGCGCTCGTGTAGCCGCCATCGGTCAGCGGCTGCCAGGTCGGGATCAGGTGGTGCTTGCCGTTGCCGATCAGGTCGGAACGGCCCATGCTCTTCAACGCCTCTCGCAGCAGCGGCCAGTTGTTGGCATCGTGGTAGCGCAGGAAGGCCTTGTGCAGGCGGCGGCGCTTGTCGCCGCGCACGATGTCCACCGTCTCGCTGTCGCGCGTGATCTTGCGCAGCGGGTTCTTGCTGGAGTGGTACATCGCGGTGGCCGTGGCCATCGGGCTCGGGTAGAAGGTCTGCACCTGGTCGGCACGGAACCCGTTCTTCTTGAGCCACAGCGCGAGGTTCATCATGTCCTCGTCGCTGGTGCCCGGGTGCGCCGCGATGAAGTACGGGATCAGGTACTGCTTCTTGCCGGCCTCGGCGCTGTACTTCTCGAACAGCTGCTTGAAGCGGTCGTAGCTGCCGATGCCCGGCTTCATCATCTTGGTGAGCGGGCCCTGCTCGGTGTGCTCGGGCGCGATCTTCAGGTAGCCGCCGACGTGGTGCTGCACCAGTTCCTTCACGTACTCGGGCGATTGCACGGCCAGGTCATAGCGCAGGCCGGAGCCGATCAGGATCTTCTTGATGCCCTTGAGCGAACGCGCGCGCCGGTAGATCTTGATGAGCGGGTCGTGGTTGGTGCCGAGGTTCTGGCAGATGCCCGGGTACACGCAGCTCGGCTTGCGGCAGGCGGCCTCGATCTCGGGCGACTTGCAGCCCAGGCGGTACATGTTGGCCGTGGGGCCGCCGAGGTCGGAGATGGTGCCGGTGAAGCCCTTCACGTTGTCGCGGATGGCCTCGACCTCCTTGATGATCGACTCTTCGGAGCGGCTCTGGATGATGCGGCCCTCGTGCTCGGTGATCGAGCAGAAGGTGCAGCCGCCGAAGCAGCCTCGCATGATGTTCACGCTGAAGCGGATCATTTCCCACGCGGGAATCTTGGTCGCGTGGTCGTGGCTGCCGTTCTCGTCGGCATAGCGCGGATGCGGGCTGCGCGCATACGGCAGGTCGAACACGTAGTCCATCTCGGCCGTGGTCAGCGGAATGGGCGGCGGGTTGATCCACACGTCGCGCGCGGTCGTGCCCTCGCCATGCGCCTGCACGAGCGCGCGGGCGTTGCCGGGGTTGGTCTCGAGATGGAGCACGCGGTTGGCATGGGCGTAGAGCACCGCGTCGCTGCGCACCTGCTCGTACGACGGAAGGCGAATCACCGAATGGTCGCGCGGCGGCACCTTGAGCCTGACGCGCGGGTTCGGCACGAAGCTGATCGGCTTGATGGCCGGGTTGGCGTGGTTCGCCACGTCGGCCACCGCTTGCGCCTCGTCTTCGCGCGCACAGGTCGCGCCGTTGGCCTTGGCCTGCTCCGACACCATCAGGTACGGATTGACGTGCGCCTCGACGCGGCCGGGTTCGTCGACGTTGGTCGAATCGATTTCGAACCAGCCCTCCGGCGTCTCGCGCCGCACGAACGCGGTGCCGCGCACGTCGGTGATCTGGTGCACCGGCTCTTTCGCGGCCAGGCGGTGCGCCACCTCGACGATCGCGCGCTCGGCATTGCCGTACAGCAGCAGGTCGCACTTGCTGTCCACCACGATCGAGCGGCGCACCTTGTCCGACCAGTAGTCGTAGTGCGCGATGCGGCGCAGGCTGCCCTCGATGCCGCCGAGCACGATCGGCACGTCGTTCCAGGCCTCCTTGCAGCGCTGCGAATAGACGATGGCCGCGCGGTCGGGCCGCTTGCCGCCGACGTCGCCGGGCGTGTAGGCGTCGTCGCTGCGGATCTTCCGGTCCGCCGTGTAGCGGTTGATCATCGAATCCATGTTGCCCGAGGTCACGCCGAAGAACAGGTTCGGCTTGCCCAGCGCCTTGAAAGGCTCGGCGCTCTGCCACTCGGGCTGGGCAATGATGCCGACGCGAAAACCCTGCGCCTCCAGCATGCGACCGATCACGGCCATGCCGAAGCTCGGATGGTCGACATACGCGTCGCCGGTGACCACGATGATGTCGCAGCTGTCCCAGCCGAGCGCCTCCATCTCCTTGCGCGACGTGGGCAGGAACCTGGCCGTGCCGAAGCGGGCCGCCCAGTACTTGCGGTAGCTGGTCAGCGGCTTGGCGGCGCGATGAAAGAAGGAGACGTCGACAGGGGCGTTCATTGGAATGCGGGACTGGCGCAATGCAACGCCATGTGGGCCCGTTCAGGGCAACCCGCGATTTTAGGGTTTTGCAGAAGGTTTGTCGCCCTAAAGGCCTTCCGGCAAAGTATTCGCGACTTCGATTTAGTTGCTTTTGTCAATCAATTTGAATGACAATGGCAACCATGAACGATTCGCCAAGGCCACCCGACGCCGACGCCGACGCCGTGAAGGCTGTCCGCCAGTTCAACCGCTTCTACACCGCCCGCATCGGCGCACTGGACCCTTACCTCGGTAGCGACATGTCACTGACCGATGTACGCGTCTTGTACGAACTGGCCCACCGGCAAGCGCCCGTCGCCAGCGAGATCGGCAAGGCGCTCGGCCTCGACGCCGGCTACCTGAGCCGCATCCTGCGCCGCTTCGACGCGGCCGGCTGGCTGGCGCGCAAGCCGCACCCCGACGACGCGCGCCACCAGCTGCTGGCGCTGACCGACGCGGGCCATGCCGCCTTTGCCCCGCTGCAGCAGAAGTCGCGCGACGAAGCCGCAGCGCTGCTGGCGCCGCTGACGCCGGCCGAGTGCCGGCAAGTCGTCGACGCCATGCACGCGGTGCAGGGCCTGCTCGACCCCGCGCGGCCGAAGGCGCCCGCCAGGGCCACCACCGCCATCCTGCGCGACCCCGCCCCCGGTGACATCGGCTGGGTCGTTCAGCAGCACGGCGAAATCTATGCGCGCGAGTACGGCTGGAACAGCGAGTTCGAGGCACTCGTCGCGGACATTTCCGCACAGTTCCTGCGCAAGTTCCAGCCCGAATGGGAGCGCTGCTGGATCGCCGAGCTGAACGGCGAACGCGTCGGCGCCGTCTTCGTCGTACGCAAGTCGGCCACAACGGCACAACTTCGCATGCTGATCCTCTCGCCGCAGGCCCGCGGGCTGGGGTTGGGCGCGAAGCTCACCGACGAAAGCATCGCCTTCGCGCGCCGCAAGGGCTACAGGAAGATGGTGCTGTGGACGAACAGCTGCCTGACGGCGGCGCGCGGCATCTATGCGGCGCGGGGGTTCAAGCTCACGAAGTCGGAGCCCTACGAAGGTTTCGGCCAGCAGTTGGTCGGGGAAACCTGGGAACTCAAGCTGCAGTAGCTGGAGGGCCTCCGTGCCAATTACGGAAGCTGTGACTTGGTCGCCTTTGCCGCAATCAGCTGAACCAGCAGTTCATCGCGTTGGCGGAGCATCCCAGGGAAATCACGCCCCTCCAGTTCGGCATCGACGCCCTGTGCAATCTGATGGATGTAGTCGTCCGTCTCCGGATACTTGCCGAGGTCGCGTGCCCATTCACGCTGGGAGGCGCCCAGATGCTGCAGCAGGTGAGTGATGCCGCCGGGGCCGCCGGATGCATGCAGATTGATGAACGGGCCGAGCAACGCCCATCGCAGACCCGGGCCGTAGGAGATCGCGGTGTCGATGTCTTCTACCGACGCGACACCTCTCTGCACCAACGAGATGGCTTCCTGCCAGAGCGCCACTTGCAGGCGGTTCGCGATATGGCCCTTGACTTCCTTGTTGATGCGGATGGCCTTCTTGCCGGTCGACGCATAGAACGCCATCGCCTTTGTCACGTTCTCGACGGAAGTCAGCTTGCCGCCTCCGACCTCTACCAGCGGTATGAGGTGAGGCGGATTGAACGGGTGTCCGAGCACGATGCGTTCCGGATGCCTGGCACCCGCCTGGATGTCGCTGATCGACAAGCCGGACGATGACGAAGCGATGATGGCATCGGAACTTGCGGACGATTCGATGGCTGCGATCAAGGCGTGCTTGACGTCCAGCCTTTCGGGGCAGCTCTCCTGGATGAAGACGGCGTCCCGCGCGGCTTGCGCAACATCCGCCGTGAAAGACAGCTTGCTTCTGGACGCGCCGTCGACAAGGCCCAGCGCTTCGACGGTAGGCCAGTACGCATCGACCCACTCACGCAGGCGCGCCTCGGCGCCGGGGGCCGGATCGGTTGCAATGACTTCGAAGCCCTGTGCGAGGAAGTGCGTCGCCCAGCCTGCACCGATGACTCCCGTGCCGACGACGGCAATCTTGATGTTGTTCGTGTGTCCCATGATTCCTGATCCAGATGAGGTTGGCGCAACGCGGCGAGGATCAGCGCAGCGGCCGCAGGCCGATGATTTCGCGCGCTTCCGCCGGCGTGGCCGGCTCGTAGCCCATCTCGCGAACCAGCCGCACGAGCCGCTCGACGAGTTGCACGTTGGTGGCCAGCACGCCCTGCTCGTAGTACAGGTTGTCCTCCAGCCCGACGCGGACATGGCCGCCCAGCAGCAGCGAGTTCATCGCTGCCGGCAGTTGCGCGGCACCGATCGCGCTGACGTTGAACACCGTCTTCGCCGGCAGATGGTCCACCATCGTCTGCAACAGCTTCGGCGTGTATGGAAGGGCGCCCTGGAAGGCGTTGGCGCCGATGACGATGTTGATGAAGTGCGGCGCGTCATCAAGGCCTTCGTTGAGCGAGCGCTGCACGTCCTGCACGATGTCCGCCAGGCCGAACACCTCCCACTCGGGCTTGATGCCGCGTTCCTTCATCATCCCGGCAATCTGGCGGATCCACGTGGGTGGCGTCGCCACCAGGATCTCCTTGCCGCCAAAGCTCGCGATGACCGTCTGGGCGTCGAGCGTGCACATCTCCACGCCCTCGCCTTGCATGCCTTTCAGGCGCTCTTCCCACTGGATCTCCCACAGGCCGTTGGGAAGTTCGCGCACCATGTCCCCGTTGATGCCACCCCCCGTGGAGTTGTTCAGGATGATGTCGCACTTGTCTCGGATCAGGCGGTTGATGCGGGTGTAGATCGACGGCTCGCAGGTCGCCTCGTCATCGGGCCGGCGCGCGTGCACGGCCACCAGGCTGGCACCGGCGTTGTAGCAACGGTAGGTATCGTCGGCGATCTCCTGCGGCTGCGTCGGCAGGTTCGGGTTCATTTTCCTGGTGGCCATGCCGCCGGTCGGGGCGATGGTCACGATGACTTTGGGCTTGCTCATGATGGGTGTCTCCAATGTAGGGATGTGAGGGCGATCGGGGTTGTTGCGTGCGGCCAATGACGTGCGGCCAATGGCATGCGGCTAATGGCCTGGCGCGTCGCCTGCGGTACCGACGCGCACTGCGCTCTTCGGCAGGGCAATCAGGATCGTGAGTCCGCCGACGATCACCAGTGCCGTCAAGGCGCCCAGGCCCATCTGGATGCTGCCGGTGACGCTCTTGATCCAGCCGATCACCGTGGGACTGACGAAGCCGCCCAGGATGCCCAGCGAGCTGATCACGGCGATGCCGGTCGCCGCGGCTTCGCGGCTGAGGTAGGTCGGCGGTATCGACCAGAACAACGAGCCGCCTCCGAAGATGAAGAACGCGGCGATGCACAGCAGGACCATCACCGGCGCGAAGCTCGTGCCAAGAAAAGAGGTGGCGAACAATGCCGCGGCGCCCGCGACCAGCGTGCCGCCAACATGCCAGCGACGCTCCTTGAACCGGTCGGAACTGCGGCTGATCACGAGCACGCCGATGGCGCCGAAGATGTAGGGGACCGCGGTGATCCAGCCGATCGCCCCGATGTTCGCGATGCCCAGGCTCTTGATCATCGTCGGCAGCCAGAACGTAACCGTGTAGACCGCACAGGCACAGCAGAAGTAGACAAAGGCCAGCACGTAGGTCTTCGGGTCTGCCAGCGCAGCGGCCAGCTTGCCGTGGTGTCCGGGCTTCTCGTCGACCTTGTGATCGGCATCGAGCACCGATTGCACGATCGCCTTTTCGCCATTGTCCAGCCAGGATGCCTCGGCCGGCTTGTTCGGCAGCAGGCGAAACAGCAGAAAACCCAGCAGCACGGTCGGCAGTCCTTCGACGATGAACAGCCACTGCCAGCCGTGCATGCCGCCGAGGCCTTCCATGCCACCCATGATCATTCCCGACAGTGGGCCGCCGAGCACGCCCGTGATCGGCATGCCGAACAGGAAGAGCCCGGTCACGCGGCCGCGACGGTGGCTCGGATACCAGTACGTGAGGTACAGGATGATGCCGGGGAAGAAGCCGGCCTCGAACACGCCCAGCAGCAGCCGGATTCCGTAGAACTGCCAGGCCTCGGTGACGAAGGCCGTGGCGGATGAGGCCAGGCCCCAAAGCACCATGATGCGCAGGAAGGTCAGGCGCGCGCCGATCTTCTCGAGCAGCAGATTGCTCGGTACCTCGAACAACAGGTAAGTGACGAAGAAGATGCCCGCGCCCAGCCCGTAGACCGCGTCGGAGAACGCCAGGTCCTGCTTCATCTGGAGCTGGGCATAGCCGATGTTGATGCGGTCGAGAAAGGCGAAGATGTAGGCGATCAGCAC
Source organism: Variovorax humicola (assembly GCF_037889915.1). NCBI lineage: Bacteria > Pseudomonadati > Pseudomonadota > Betaproteobacteria > Burkholderiales > Comamonadaceae > Variovorax > Variovorax humicola. The sequence continues at coordinate 246,005 of NZ_JBBKZV010000006.1, forward strand.
GATCGGCATCACCCGCCAGCTGATCTTGCGGTAGACCTTGTCCTCAATGGAGCGGACCTGTGGTCGGTGGATGTCCGCGGCCCCGTGGACTGCTGACGTTGCGTGGTTCATTGCGTGTCTCCTTGTGCTGGCGCCATGCCATGACACGCATCATTCCGGGAGGCACGGTTTGCCGCAGTCGATGGGCAGACAGTTCAAGTGAGGGTAAATACGGAGCCGCGGTGCGGGCCCCGCGAAGCAGCTACTGCGCCAGTTCCTGCAGCCCGGGGAGGTCGAGCACGACGATGCCGCCGTACTCGCTTTGCACCAGGCCGGCACTCTTGAAGCGCGTCAAGGCGCTGTTGCAACTCTGGCGCGAGACGGCGGCGAGATTGGCGAGTTCTTCCTGCGACAACTGCAGATGCCGCTCCCCGCGTGGATTCGACAGGGGATGCACCATGCCCACCAGCGCGCGAGCCACCCGGTTGTCGGTGTCCAGCAGGCCGTGCGTTGCGTAGTTCCCCATGAACCAGTGCAGCCGGTCATTGACCTGCGTCAGCAGGAAATCATTGAACGACGGCCGGTGATGGCGCAGCCAGTCGAAGGTGTCGAACGGAATCTGTGCAACGCGGCTGTAGCGCAGCGCGACGAGGTCCGACTGGCGTGGCGCGTCCCGGATCAGCGTCCCCTCGCCAAACCAGCTGCCCACCGATTGACCGCCCAAGGTCACCGTTCGCCCATCGCGTGCGGTGATTGCCCACTTGATCAGCCCTTCGAGCACGCCATACCAGGCGTGCTGCCGCTCGCCGTGATGGCTGAGCGAATCGCCCAGCGCTACCGCGCGCTCCGACACATCGCTGCGCACCTGCGCACGCGCGGGTTCGTCAAGCGCAGTGAACCACGCCGACTGCCCCAACAGCTCTTCGAGAGTGAGGGAAGTCGCGGGTGCACGTTGTGGTCGGGTCATCTGTGTTTCCTTGAGACGCGGCCCGTCCGTCGTGCACGCCGCTTCATGTCAGGGGAAACCCTGATCCCGAGTGTCGATGCATCGACTGTGCGTTCTGCCGCCGCCTAGAACAATCATCCCATCCGCAACAGGAGCTTGAAACCCATGAGCAAGACCATCGTCTACGGCGTCGACGTCCAGTTCGGCGACTGCGATCCCGCAGGCATCGTCTTTTTCCCCAACTACTCGCGATGGATGGATGCAGCTTCGCATCACTACTTCGCTGCGTGCGGGCTCGCGCCGTGGCGAGCGATGGCCGATCTGCCGGGCTGCGTCGGTCCGCCGCTCCTCGAGATTCACACCCGCTTTCACACCGCAACCACCTATGGCGAGCGCATCCACATCCACACCACCGTCGAGGAATGGCGCGGCAAGGTCTTCATCCAGGTTCACCGCGTGATGCGTGGTGACGAGTTGATCTGTGAGGGGCGGGAAACGCGGGCGCTGTGCGTGCGGGACGAGAGCGGCAGGCTCAAGGCGGTGCCCGTGCCCGAGTTCATCCGTTCCGCATGTGCCTGAACCGCGACGGACACCTGCACACCTGCATCACCAAGGAGACTTCCATGACGACATCCAACGGCCAGCGCGTGCTGATCACCGCGGGCGCAGGTGGCATCGGCCGTGCCATTGCCGTGGCTTTCGCCGCCGCGGGGGCGCGCGTCCACGCCTGCGACATCGACGCGGCCGCGCTGAACGACCTGCGCGCGCAGGCGCCGGGCATCACGACAAGCGTCTGCGACATCGCCGATCGTGGCGCCGTGGGGCGCATGGTCAAGGAGGCCACCGATGCAATGGGCGGGCTGGACGTGCTGGTGAACAACGCCGGCATCGCTGGGCCGGCAGCGAGCGTCGCGGACATGGACCCTGATGCCTGGGAAGCCGTGCTGCGCGTCAATCTCACCGGCACTTTCACGGTGACGCAGGCCGCCATACCGCATCTGAAGCAATCGGCCGCCGGGTCGATCGTGGTGATGTCCTCGCTCGCCGGGCGCTTCGGCTACCCGAATCGCAGCCCTTACTCGACGACGAAGTGGGGACTCATCGGCTTCACGAAGACCCTGTCGCGCGAACTCGGCGAATTCGGCATTCGCGTCAACGCAATCCTGCCCGGCGCGGTGGATGGTCCGCGCCTGCAGCAGGTCTTCGAAGGCCGGGCATCGACCAGCGGGCGCAGCGTGGCGCAGGAAGAAGCGTCAGCGCTGGCCAACCAGTCGATCAAGCGCTTCGTCGATCCGGCCGACATCGCGGCACTTGCCGTGTTCCTCGCTTCCGGCGCAGCGCGCTCGATCTCGGGGCAAATGATTCCGATCGACGGGGATTCGCAAAGCGCGTCCTGAACCCGTTGCACACGTTGTCCACGCCCATCTCACGAAGCAAGCAACCATGAACACATCCAACATCCTGGAGGCCACATGCAGTTCTATCTGAACGGCTACGCACCCGGCGACCCCGACGTCGTCAAGGAAGCGCTTCCCGCCACCGTCGACGTCCTTGTCATCGGCAGCGGGCCCGCGGGGGCGTTGCTGGCCGCACAGTTGTCGAACTTCCCCAACATCCTCACGCGACTGGTCGAACGCCGCAGTGGCGCACTCCAGGTCGGTCAGGCGGACGGCATCGCCTGCCGCACGGTCGAAATGTTCGAGGCTTTCGGTTTGGGCCAGAAGCTCTTGCGCGAGGCCTACTGGGTGAACGAAACCGTGTTCTGGCGTCCCTCGAAGCAGGATCGCACCCGGATAGAGCGCACCGGTCGCGTGCAGGACACCGAGGACGGCTTGTCGGAGTTCCCGCACCTCATCGTCAACCAGGCTCGCCTGCAGCAGTACCTGCTCGACTACATGCGCAATTCACCGACGCGGCTCGAGGCCAGCTACGGACTGGAATTCGTCACGCTGAAGGTCGAACCCGATGGCGAGCACCCCGTCGTGGTAACGCTGCGCGATGTGGCCAAGGGCTCGGAAACCACTGTTCGCGCCAAGTACGTGGTCGGCTGCGACGGCGCGCGCAGCGGCGTGCGCGAGGCGATTGGCGCAGTGCCGCGCGGCGACTTCGCCAACCACGCGTGGGGCGTCTTGGACATGCTGGCCGTCACCGACTTTCCGGACATCCGGCTCAAGGCCGCCATCCAGTCCGCGGACGAGGGCAACATCCTGCTCATCCCCCGGGAAGGCGGTTACATGGTGCGGCTGTATGTCGACCTCGGCGACATCGACCCGAACAACCGCGAAGCCTTCCGCGACATCACGCAGGAGAAGGTCCTCGAGACCGCCCGGCGCGTGCTGCACCCGTATACGCTCGACGTGAAAAGCGTGGTGTGGTTCGCGGTGTATCAGGTCGGCCAGCGCGTCACCGACCGGTTCGACGACGTCCCGGCGGACCAGCTCGCATCCCGCCTGCCGCGCGTCTTCATCGCCGGCGATGCCTGCCACACGCACAGTGCGAAGGCCGGCCAGGGCATGAACGTCTCGATGCAGGACACGTTCAACCTCGGTTGGAAACTCGCCTCCGTTCTCGACGGACGCGCCGGGCCGGAATTGCTGCGCACCTATTCCGCCGAGCGCCATGCGATCGCCCAGGGGCTCATCGACTTCGACAAGGAATGGTCGAAGATCATGGCGTCGCCCCCCAAGGATCCGAGCCGCCCGGAACTCGGGGGCGTCGACCCGCAAGAGCTCCAGGCGTACTTCGTCAAGTCGGGACGTTATACGGCTGGCGTTGCGACGCACTACGCGCCGACGACGGTACTGACAGCCGAGGCAACCCACCAGAGCCTCGCCAAGGGATTCACGATTGGCACGCGTTTCCATTCGGCGCCCGTCGTGCGCCTTGCGGACGCCAAGCCGATGCACCTCGGCCATGCGGCCCGTGCCGATGGCGCCTGGCGTGTCTACGCATTCGCGGACTCCAGCGGCAAGCGGTTGCGCGACCTCGCCGCCTATTTGGCGGAATCGCCAGACTCCCCGGTCCGTCGCTTCACGCCCACGGGCGCCGACATCGACAGCGTCATCGACGTTCGCGCGGTCTTCCAGCAGGGACACCTCGATCTCAAGGTGGAGGAACTGCCTTCCATCCTGATGCCACGCAAGGGATGCTTCGGCCTCGTCGACTATGAGAAGGCCTACTGCCCCGACCTCAAGAACGGCCCCGACATCTTCGATCTGCGCGGCATCGACCGCGCGAAGGGTGCGGTGGTCGTGGTCCGTCCTGACCAGTACGTTTCGAACGTACTTCCGCTGGACGCGCATGACGAACTCGCTGCCTTCTTCGGCCAATTCCTGCTTGATCGCCAGTAGGCTGAACGCCGGCGACCCTGCGGCGTGCGGATCTACTCCGCCTTGATGTTGTTGTCCTTGACCACCTTGCCCCAGCGCTGACTCTCGGTCCGCATCCATTCCGCGATCTGCTGGCGGTTCATGCTCGACGGCTCGGAGCCGAGTTCCTGCAGATGCTTGGCGAATTCGGGCCGCGCCACGATGCGCTGCACGGCCTCCTGCAGCTTGTCGAGCACTGCAGGCGGCGTGTTGGCGGGCGCCAGCAGCCCCTGCCAGGAACCCGTGACGAAGTTGGGAATCTGCGAGGCCACGGTCGGCACGCCGGGCGTCGCCGCAAACGGCTTGGCGCTGGTGACGGCAATGGCCTTGACCTTGCCGCCCTTCACCAGCTGGTTGGTGGCGACCACGCTCGCCATCGCGCTGTCGATCTGGCCGCCCGCGAGGTCGGCAAGGGCTTGGGCGCCACCCTTGTAGCCGATGATGTTGAACTCGAAGCCGCGGTCCTGCGCGAGCAGGATGCCCGCAAGCTGGCTGATGGACGCCAGCGGTGTGCCGAAGCTGATGGGCTTGCCGCCCTTCCTGGCATAGGCGGCGAGCTCGTCGAGGTTCTTCACGGGCAGATCGTTCCGGACCACCAGCAGGTGCGGCGAATAGGCCGGAATCGCGATGGGCGTCAGGTCCTTCTGCGGGTTGTAGCTGGTCTGCGGAGCGACGCTTGGGCCGATGGTCAGCACGCTCATGTCCAGCAGCAGCAGGTTGTAGCCATCCGGCGCGGACTTGGCCACGAAGGCCGCGCCGATGTTGCCATTGCCGCCGGCCTTGTTCTCCACGATGACCGGCTGCTTGAACATCTCTCCGAGCTCCTTGGCCAGCAGGCGCCCCAGCACGTCGGAGGTGCCGCCCGCCGGGTTGGGCACGGTGATGCGGATCATCCTGTTGGGGTAGCTCGCTGCGTCCTCTGCAAATGCGTGCGGGGAAGTGCCCGCCAGCATCGCCGCGGCAGCCATGCCGAGCAGTGCGCGCCTGCCGAAGGGGCGCGTGGTCGGGGTGTTCGAAGTCTGGGCTTTCATGGGTATCTCCGTAAATGTGTGGACGAGAAGGCGCGTGGCTGCGAGCGGCCGGGGAAGCGCCTAGGTTGCCTGGTAGATCACGTTGAGAAGCGGCTGCCCCTCCGCCAAGTGCTCGATGTTCCGGGCCATGAAGCGGTAGCGCCGATCCAGCAGCGCTGGCGTGATGGCCGAGATGTGGGGCGTGGCGCGCACGTTGGGCAGCTCATGCAGCGGCCAGCGCGAAGGACTCACCGGCGCCTGGCCCTTCTTCGGGTACCGGTACCAGACGTCGAGGACGGCGCGCCCGAGTTGCTTGTCGCGCAGGGCTTCATACAGCGCCTGTTCGTCCACGACCTCCGCGCGCGCCACATTGACCAGCAGGGCCTGCGCCGGCAGCAGCGCGAGCTGGCGCGCGCCAATCAGGTTGCGGGTGCTGTCGTCCAGCGGGCAGCAGACCACCAGCACCTGGACCCGGGCCAGCACATCGTCCAGCGCCGACACGGCGACGTATTCATGGGCCAGTTCCTCCGACCCTTGCTTGCCGCTGCGCGTAACGGCGATCACGTGCATGCCGCAGGCCCGCGCGCGCCGTGCGATCTCCTGCCCGATGTGCCCGAATCCCAGGATGGCGACGGTTTTCCCATCGGCCTCGTCGTGTTGCGCGCGGCTCGCGTAGGCCTGCGCCCAGGCGGCTGCGTCCAGGCGCGCGGGGTACTGCCAGAGCTGCAGGAAGTGCTCCAGGATGGCGTGCAGCGTGAACTCGGCGATGGGCACCTCGTGGCCGTGCACATTGCATACAGTGGTTCCCGAGGGCAGCGACGGGCAGGCGATCTGTTCCGATCCCGCGCCGGGCACGTGCACCAGCCGGCAGTGCAGCCGGGTGGCCTCGTCGGCGCTGACGCTGTTGCTGATGACGACGTCCGACCGGATGGCGCCAGCCCCGGGGAAGGCGTGCAGGGCTTCGACCTCGTACCCCGGGCCGAGAAGCTCGCGCAACCGGGGTGCGTTCGGCGCATGGAGACCGACGATCTGGATATGCATTGAAAGTCTTGCGAAGGAGTGGTCGAGACGGCGAGGCAATGTCCGCTAGCGGCTCTCGCGGACGACGAGGCCCGGCTGCAGCTTGAAGCTGTCCTGCAGCCGCGTTCCCAGCCCGGGCCCGACCGGCGGCTGGGCCATGCCCTCGCGGATCACCGGCAGCTCGGTGACGATGTCGCGGTACCAGGTCGCCAGCGTGGCGCGCACCACCTCCTGGTAGATGGCCGTCGGCGCATGCAGCGCCATGTGCAGGCCCGCCATCAAGGTAATGGGCCCGGTGCAGTCGTGCGGTGCCAGCGGCCGGTTGTAGGCCTGGGCCAGCCCGGCGATCTTGCGCCCTTCGGTGAAGCCGCCGCACCAGGCCAGGTCCAGCATCACCACGTCGAGCGCGTCGGCGGCCAGCAGGTCGCGGAAGGGGCGCAGGCCGCCCAGCGTCTCGCTGCCGCAGATCTGCACCCGGGTGCGGCGGCGCAGGTCGGCCAGGCCGGCGGCGTCGTCCATCTTGCACAGCGGGTCCTCGACCCAGAACACGTCGTATTCCTCCAGCGCCTGGCAGATGCGCAGGGCCGAGTGGCCGCCGAACAGGCTGTGCAGCTCGCACATCACCTCGATGCGATTGCCGACCGCCTCGCGGATCTTGCGGAAGGGCTCCAGGCCCTTTTCGAGGTCGGGCAGGCTGATCAGGTGGCCGCCGCTGGCCGGCGCGTAGATGTCGAAGGGCCAGATCTTCATGGCCTTGTAGCCTTCGTCGAGCAGGCTGCGGGCCAGCGTGCCGGCGTCGCGCATGAAGGCCACCTGGTCGTCGTAAGGCCCTTGGGACTGATCGTCCGCACTGATGTCGCGACGCTTGCCAGCGGTGTTGAAGCTGTAGCCGGCGCAGGTGTTGTAGACCGGCACGTTCAGGCGCGCCCCGCCGCCCAGGGCCTCGTAGACCGGCACGCCCTGGCGCTGTCCGGCCAGGTCCCACAGCGCGATGTCGACCGCGCTGGCCGAGCGCACTTCCACGCCCGAGCTGTTGTAGCCGACATATGGCGTGAGCAGGTGGCGCGAGATGCCTTCGATGTGCCGCGCATCGCGGCCCAGCAGCCAGGGCGCGAGCTCCTCGTGCAGGCAGGTCTCGACCGAGGCTGCCCCGCGAAAGGTCTCCCCCAGCCCGACCAGGCCGTCGCTCGTTTCGAGTTCGAGCCAGATCAGGCTGGGCCGGTCGGGCAGGCGGTAGGTGCGGAGGCAGCGGATGGTTGACATCGTTTACAGCTTTTTATATCTTTGCGGTGGATTTTGCTTTTTTCTCTTGCAGCCGATTGTCCTTTCGCCCTCATCAAGCGTCAATGCAAGCCAATCTTGTATTAACCCTGTAATTAGCTGTCATATGAATACATACACCGTAGAAGACGCGGGCCCCGTACCCCGTGCGAACGGCGCAACTCGCCTGCTCGGTGACAAGGTCTACGAAGACCTGATGCAGTTGCTGGGCACGCCGGGCTTCGAGCCGCGCGCACGCCTGCCCGGCGAAACGGCACTGTCACAGCGTCTCGGCGTTTCCCGCCCGGTGCTGCGGCAGGCGCTGGCGCGCCTTCGCGACGAGGGGCGCATCTACGTGCGCAAGGGGTCGGGCACTTTCGTCACCGATGCGCTGCCCCAGGCCAAGCCCATCTCGCTCGGCACGCTGGCGAACATCGCCGACATCCGCGCTTTTCTGGAATTCCGGTGCTTCATGGAAGGCGAAGCCGCGGCCCGCGCCGCGCTGGCACGCACCACCGACCAGATGCACCACGTCCGCCTGTGCCGCGAGCGCTTCGAGCAAGCCCTTGTGGACGGAAGCGATGCCATCGAGGAAGACATCGCCTTCCACGACGCCGTGGCGCAAGCCTGCGGCAACCGCTTCTTCGGCATGACGATGACTGCCTTGGCGCCGCAGACCCGCTTCAGCATCGGGCTTTCGCGCAGTCTCTCGGGACGGCCGCAAGGCGAGCGGCGGGCGGGTGTGTGCCAGGAGCACGCGGCCGTGGAAAGGGCCATCGAGCAGCAGGACGCCGTCGCCGCGCGACACGCCATGGAGGCACACCTGCGCGGGGGCATCGCGCGGCTGTTCGGCCATTGACTTGAATTGGCAATAGACACGACCGCCATCCCGCCTGCAGGGCGCAGGTGAGGCGCGCGATCACGGGATAGCTCCGTGCCTTGCACTGCGGTGCGAGCGCCTTCGGGCGGCCGGGCGGCGCTCATTGGCACCATGCGCAGCGCCTCGCGTGGGCGGCGAAGGCGAGAGACGCTGGAATCCAGCCCGAATAGGCGGGTTCACTGGATCGACATCGGCGATGTCAGAGGCAGCATTCAACGTCCCCGCCAAGTCTTCGAAGCCTATTTCTTGAGATCGACCGTCGCCAGCAGCGTTTTGAAGTACGTCGCCTGGCTGTTCATGAACGTCTGGAACTGCTCGCCTTCCATGTACGCCGGTTGCAGGTTGGCCTTCAGCAGCGCGTCGCTGAAGGCCGGGTCCTGCGCCGTCTTCCGCGCGGCGTCGCGCAGGTACTTCACGATCTCCGGCGGCGTGTTCAGCGGCACGCCCAGGCCGCGCCAGGTGCCGAGCACGAGGTCGACGCCCTTTTCCTTGAACGTGACGACCTTCTCGTACGGCGGCGGCAGGCGCTTGTCGGCCATGGCGACCAGCACGCGAACCTTGCCGACCGCGACGTGCGGGCCGATTTCCGCCGGGCTCACGGTGATCGCATCCACGTGGCCGCCGACCAACGCCAGCACGCTGGGCGCCGCGCCCTGGAACGGCACATGGTTGAACTTGACGCCCGTCTTCTGCTCGACCGCCGCGGCGGCCAGGTGCCAGATCGTGCCGCTGCCGGCATTGCCCATCGACACCACGCCCTCCTGCTTGCGCGCCGCGGCGAGCAGGTCGTCGATGGTCTGGTAGGGCGAATCGGCGCGCACCGCGATCAGCCCGGGGTCGCCATTGAGTCGCGCGATCGGGATGAAGTCGGCCGTCGTGACCTTGGTCATGTTGAGGTACGGAATGATCGCCAGCTCCGAGATCAGCACGCCGATCTTGTAGCCGTCGGGCGTCGCGCGCTGCGCCTCGGTCATGCCGATGCCGCCGCCAGCGCCTGGCTTGTTGGTTACGATGAAGGGCTGCGGTACGCTCTTCTTCGCGGTCTCGGCGAACAGGCGCGCCATCATGTCGGTGCCGCCGCCGGCGGAAGATGGCACGACGATTTCGATCGGGTGCGTCGGGTAGTCGGCCGCGTGAGATGCGACGGGGGCCAGCAGCGTCGCGGCCAACGATACGGCGGCAATGCAGAGGGTGCGAAGGGTTCTCATGTCATGTCTCCTTGAGTGATGAAAGTCAGAGCACCGACACCATGCCGCCGTCGACATAGATGATCTGGCCGCTCACGTAGTTGGAGGCCTCGGAGGCCAGGAAGATGGCCGTGCCGATGAGCTCCTCGGGCTTGCCCCATCGCCCTGCGGGCGTGCGGCCCTTGACCCAGGCGTCGAAGCTCGGGTTGTCGATCAGCGCCTGGTTCATTTCGGTCAGCATGTAGCCGGGGCCGATGGCGTTGGCCTGGATGTTGTGCGCGGCCCACTCGGCGGTCATGGCGCGCGTCAGCATGCGGATGCCGCCCTTGGCCACCGTGTAGGGCGCAACGGTGGCACGCGCCAGTTCGCTGGTGAGCGAGCCGATGTTGATCACCTTGCCGCGCTGGCGCGGAATCATGCGCTTGGCCGCTTCGCGACCGACCACGAATGCGCTCGTCAGGTTGGTCTCGATCACGCGGCGCCAGTCCTCGGTGGCAAGCTCGACCATGGGCTTGCGGAACTGGACACCGGCGTTGTTGACCAGGATGTCGACCTGGATGCCCCGCGCATCGAATGTCTCGAAGGCATTGACGACTGCGGCCTCGTCGCACACGTCGAAAGCGAACGCGTCCACCTGGTAGCCGCGTTCGCGCAGCGTCGCAGCCGATGCCTGCAAGCGCGTTTCATCGACCCCATTGAGCAGCAAGCGGGCGCCAGCCGCGGCCATGCCCTGCGCAATGGACAAACCGAGCCCGCGCGAAGAGCCGGTGACGAGCGCGGTCTTGCCCGCGAGGCTGAAGAGTGATGTGGACATGTGTTCGTTCTGTTCAGGGGGTTTGCAGCGAGCCGTCGACCAGTCGCGTCTGCGTCCAGGTGGTCACCGTCTTCTCGCAGGGGTACTTGCGCGCCTGCGCCTCGTCGATGTCGATGCCGAGGCCCGGCTTGTCGTTCGCATACACGTAGCCTTCGCGGAATTCGGGCAGCCCCGGGAACACGTCGAGCAGCGCGCCGTGCGGTCCCTTGAGTTCCTGGATCACGAAGTTCGGCGGCTCGATGCCCGACCATTCCTGCACGCCGAAGTTGCGCGCGGCCAGGTCGACGTGGATGTTGGCTGCGTGCCCCAGCGGCGACATGTCGCCCGGCCCGTGCCACGCGGTGCGCACACCGTACTGCTCGGCAAACAGCTGCAACTTGCGGCCCGGCGTGATGCCGCCGATCTGGCTCAGGTGCACGCGAATGAAGTCGATCAACTGCTCGGCAATCAGCGTCTTCCACTCGTAGGGGTTGGTGAAGAGTTCGCCCTGCGCCAGCGGGATCTTCGTCTTCTCGCGCAACTGGCGCAGCCACTTGCCCTCTTCCAGCGGAATCGCGTCCTCGAGGAAGAACAGGTCGAACTTCTCCATCTCGCAGGCGAAGCGGATCGCATCGACCGGGCTGAGCCGCTCGTGCACGTCATGGCACAGCTGGATGCCGAAGCCGACCTTGGCACGAATGCCGTCGAACAGCTTGATCGTGTCGCGCATGTAGGCGCGGCTGTCGAGGTAGATGCCTTCGGGCGCGCCGCGTGGTGCCGTCTTCGGCGCGGCGCCAAAGCCACCGCCGCCGTAGCCCCCGTTCTGGCAGCGGATGTGCGTGATGCCCTGCGCCTGGTACTTCTGGATGTTGTCGCAGAGCTCCGCGAGGTCGCGCCCGTCGGCATGTCGGTACACCGGCACGCCTTCGCGCACCTTGCCGCCGAAGAGCTGGTACAGCGGCATGCCGGCCATCTTTCCCTTGATGTCCCACAGCGCCATGTCGACGCCCGAGATCGCGCTGTTCTCGATCGGACCGTGGCGCCAGTAGGCGTTCTGATGCATCAGTTGCCATAGCTCCTCGATGGCGCTCACGTCGCGGCCGACCAGCAGAGGCTTGAGGTATTCCTCCACGAGGCATTGCACGACGAGATGGCGATAGGCGAAGGTGGCGCAGCCCAGGCCATGCAGGCCCGGCTGGTTGGTCTCCACCTTGACGACCACGAGGTTGATGCCCTCGGGTGCGGTGAGGATGACCTTGACGTCGGTGATGAGGGTGGCCATATCGTTGCGTGCTCAGTCGAAGTTCAACAGGACCTTCATGGCCTGCGAGCGATCCGCCGCCAGCGCGAAGGCACGGGCCGAGTCGCGGTACGAGAGCGTGGCCGAGATCAGCGGCTTGACGTCGACCAGCCCCTTGTTCAGCAGCTCGACCGCGACGGCGAATTCCTGGTGGAAGCGGAACACGCCGCGCAGGTCGAATTCCTTGGCGACGATGGTGTTGATGGGCAGCGTCATCTCGCCGCCGCTCAAGCCGAGCTGCACGATGATCCCGCGCGGCCGCAGCACGTCGAATGCGCTGCGCAACGCAGATGCATTGCCGCTGGCCTCCAGCAGCACATCGAACTGGCCCTTGTCCGCCGCAAAGCGCGCCAGCACGTCCGGATGCTCGGCCACGTTGATGACTTCGTCCGCGCCCACCTTCAGCGCCTTGCCGAGCGGGTGCGCGCTGACATCTGTCGCCACGATGTGCGCGGCGCCCGCGCGGCGCGCCGCGATGATCGCCAGCGCGCCGATCGGCCCGCAGCCGGTCACCAGCACCTTCTTGCCCAGCAGGTCCCCTGCCCTCTTGACACCATGCAGCGCGACCGAGAACGGCTCGGCCATCGCGCCCTCGGCGTCGCTCAGCGAATCGGCCAGCCGATGCGCCTGGTATTCCTCGATCACGATCTCCTGGCGGAACGCACCCTGCACGTGCGGGTTGCGCATGGCGCTGCCGTAGTAGCGCATTTCCAGGCAGTGGTTCTGCAAACCCTCCTGGCAGAAGCGGCACAGGCCGCAGGGCCGGCTGGGGCTGATGGCCACGCGGTCGCCGGCCTTGTACGCGGTGACGCCCGGTCCGACCTCGTCGATCACGCCGGCCACTTCGTGGCCCAGCACCATCGGCTCGTTGATCCGCACGGTGCCGAAGCCGCCATGCTGGTAGTAGTGCAGGTCCGAGCCGCAGATGCCGCCGCAGCGCACGCGCACGCGCATCTGGCCGGCGCCCACTTCGGCCGTGGGATAGGTTTCGACGCGCAGGTCGCCGGGCGCGTGGATGACGAGGGCTTCCATGTTGTTCTTCCCTTTCACTTGATCGCGAGCACGCGCTTGACCAGTTCCTTGCCCTTGTCGCTGCTGACCAGGTCGATCTGTTCGTACTTGATCGCGCTCTTGAACGAGGCGATGTCCGGCTGCACCACGGTCAGCTTGGTCTTGAGCTTCTCGCGGGCCTCCTTGTCGCGTGCGATGGTCAGTTGCAGGTCGTACTTCTCGGCCTCGGCCGCTGCGGCCATCAGCGCGTTCTGGTACTCGGGCGGCAGCTTCTTGAAGGCCTGGTCGGACATCGACAGCGTGGTCGGGCCTTCGAGGTGGTTGGTCACGTTCATGTACTTGGTGACCTCTTGCAGCGAGGCGGTCTGGATCGCCTCGGGCGTGTTCTCCACGCCCTTGGCCACGCCGGTCTGCAAGGCCGCGTAGACCTCACCCCATGCCAGCGGTGTCGGCACCGCACCGAACTGCTTGAACGCGGCCACATAGATCGGCGACTCCGGCACGCGCATCTTCAGACCCTTCAAGTCGGCAGCGGTCTTGATCTCCTTGTCCACGGTGAACATCTGGCGGAAGGCGAGCGGCAGGAAGGTCAGCACGCGGATGTTGGTCTTCTCGCGGATCATGGTGGCCACGTCCTTGGCGACGTCGCTGTTGAGCACGCGGTCGACGTGGTCGTAGTCGGTGTAGAGATACGGCAGGACCAGCACCGCCGACTCGGGTACGAAGGACGGGTATTGCTCGACGGCCACAATGCCGATGTCGAGCAGGCCCGACTTCAGGCCGGCCGCGTTGTCCTTCTCGGCACCGAGCGCGCCGGAGGGGAAGACCTTCACGGTCACGTTGCCGCCGGTCTTCTCCTTCACCAACTCGGCGAACTTGAGCGCCACGAGCTGCAGCGTGTGGTCGGCCGCCATCTGGTGGCTGAGCTTGAAGGTGAACTTCTGGTCGGCGGCGACGGCGCTGCCGGAAAGCGCGGCAACGGCCAGCGAGACGAGTGCGGAGGTCAGCTTTTTCATGGGAGATCCTTGTGGGTGGGAGACGTGTGACGAATTGAGGAAGATGTGTCGTTCAGGCAAAGCCGAACATGCGCGGCAGCACGAGGCTGAACCAGGGCACGAAGGCCACCAGCAGCAGCCCGACGAACAGCAGGATCGCGTACGGCACCATGGCGCGCGAGGCGGCCTCGACCTTGGTGCCCGTGACCGAGCAGGAGATGTACATGCCCACGCCGATGAGCGGCGCGAAGCAGCCGATACCCATCGCAATCAGCAGCACGATGCCGTATTGCACCGGCGAGACCCCGAACTGCGGCGCCAGCGGCATCAGGATCGGCGCGAACACCAGCAGCGCCGGCAGCCCTTCGAGCAGCGCGCCCATCACGACCAGGATCAGCAGGCTGGCCAGCATGAAGAGCCAGCTGGTGTGCCCTGCCATCTTGATCATCAGCTCGGCGATCTCCGTCGGGATGCCCGCGGCCGTGAGCGTGTAGGCGAAGGAGCTCGCGGTGCTGGTGATGAACAGGATCATCCCGCCCTTCACCGCGGTGTCGGACACCGTGCTCCAGAACTTGCGCACGGTCAGCTCGCGGTAGAGCACGACGGACAGCACCAGGCCGTAGATCACCGCGACCGACGAAATCTCGGTGGGCGTCGCCAGGCCCGAAACAATGCCGACGACAAGCAGCACCGGCACGAGCAGCGCGGGTGCCGCCATCAGCGTGTTCCTGCGAACGACGGCCATCGGCGTCTTGATGCCCGGGTACTTGTTGGCCATCCGGGCCCGAACGTAGATCGCGCCCATCAGGCACAACGCCAACACCAGCGCCGGCAGCAGTCCCGCCATGAACAGCGCGCCCATCGAGATGGTGGTGATGGAACCGAGCACGAGCATCGGCAGGCTCGGTGGGATGGTCTCGCCCATGACTGCGCCGGCCGACAGGATGGCTGCAAATTCAGGCTCGTCGTAGCCGTTGTCGCGGATCATCTTCTTGAGCGACGTGCCCACGGCGGCCACGTCGGCCGCCTTCGAGCCTGAGATGCCCGAGAAGATGTACATGCTGACCACGATGACCTGGAAGAGCCCGCCGCGCACCCGGCCGACCACCGACACGACGAAATCCGACAGCCGGCTGCTCAGTCCGCCTTCGGTCATCACGTAGCCCGCCATCATGAAGAACGGAATGGCCAGCAGCACGAAGTTCGACACCCCCGCCTGCATCGTCGATGGGATCGCGATCATCGATTCGCCGCCCGAGAAGAAGGTGAACATCGTGGCCACCGTCGCGAGTACGAAGCCCACCGGCAACCCGAGCGCCATGAAGATCGCGAAGAAGGCGATCGTGAGCCAGGTCACGAAGGAAGACTCCTCGAACGGACCCCACATGGCATTGATGCCGATCAGCACGCCCAGCCCGATGGCGAACACGATGCCCGCCGCCATCACCGGCGCCTTTGCACGCCGCGTCAGCCGATATAGCGCAAAGAACGCCATCAGCGCCAATCCGATGGTCAACGGCAGCACGAACCAACGCATCGAGACTTCCATCACCGTCGACAACTCTTCCGAGCGCGACCGCACGACCTCGATCGACACATATGCGATGAAGAGCGACCCGATGGCTACCATCCAGTCGATGAAGGAATCGAGCGCGGGCCGCCATGCCTTGGGCAGCCGCTCGATCACCGCATGCACCGCGATGTGCTCGTTGCGGTTGTAGGCCAGCGCACCGCCGATGAAGGCGACCACGCCCAGCACCAGGTGCCCCCACTCGTTGGCCCAGAGGATGGTGAAGTCGAAGAAGGTGCGCGTGAGGACGTTGGCGAAGAGGATGATCAGTTCGCTGATAACCGCCACGCCCACGAAGGCCTCGAGACCCCTGTCGACCCATTGCACAAAGGCGTGCTGGCCCCTGGCGGGGGGATGCGTATGCCCCTCGCCAAGCAGGTCTTCCACCGGAATGTCGGCCGGGATGGGAATGCTCATGATCGCTGTCTCCGTTGGTTTGTCCGTTGGTCGTTGGTCCGTTTGTCCAGGCGGCGAGCCGCACTCACCATTCGGCGATGGCGCCGTCCTCATGGCGCCAGACCGGGTTGCGCCAGTCGGGCGCGCTCTTGCTGCGCTCGATGACGAGTTCTTCGTTGACGATGACGCCCAGCCCCGGCTTGGTCGGCGGCAGCATGTGGCCGTCGTGGAAGGCGAAGTCGTCCTTGTTGAGCACGTAGTCGAGCAGCTCGGCGCCCTCGTTGTAGTGAATGCCCATGCTCTGTTCCTGCAGCACGGCATTGCGCGAAACGAAGTCGACATGCAGGCTGGCCGCGAGCGCGAGCGGGCCGAGCGGGCAATGCGGCGCGAGGCCGATGTCGTAGGCCTCCGCCATCGAGGCGATCTTGTGGCACTCGGTGATGCCGCCTGCATGCGAGAGGTCTGGCTGCGCGATCGAGATGCCGCCTGCGGCGAACACGCGCTTGAAGTCGAAGCGCGAAAACATCCGTTCGCCTGCCGCAAGCGGGATCGACGTCCTCGCGGCCAAGCGTGGGTAATGCTCGGCCTGCTCGGCCAGCACCGGCTCCTCGATGAAGAGCGGGCGAAACGGCTCCAGTTCCTTGATGAGCACCGCGGCCATCGGCGCTGCGACGCGCCCGTGGAAGTCGAGCCCGAACTCGATGCTGTGGCCGAAGGTCTCGCGGATCTCGGCGACGACCTTGACGGCGGCGTCCACCGTCCTGCTGCTGTCGACCAGCCCCATCTTCTCGCAGCCGTTGAGCTTGAAGGTGTCGAAGCCGGCTTCCTGCAACTTGCGGATGCCGGCGACGACCTCCGCCGGGCGATCGCCGCCGACCCAGCTGTACATCCTCATCCGGTCGCGCACCAGCCCGCCGAGGAGCTGGTACACCGGAACGCCGAGCACCTTGCCCTTGATGTCCCACAGCGCCTGGTCAATGCCGGCGATGGCGCTCATGAGGATCGGCCCGCCGCGATAGAAACCGCTGCGGTACATCGTCTGCCACAGGTCGTTGATGCGCGACGGATCCTGCCCGACGAGGCAGTCCGAGAGTTCATGCACTGCCGCTTCGACGCTGCGCGCGCGCCCCTCGATGACCGGCTCGCCCCAGCCCGACACGCCTTCGTCGGTGTCGATCTTCAGGAACATCCACCGCGGCGCAAGCCTGTAGGTGGTCAACCGGGTGACTTTCATGCGGGGATGTCTCTGGTTGTTGGAGGGGCTGGCTCCGGGCGCCCTCTTCACGATGCGGCGCTGAGCCATGGCCAAAGAATATCGTGATATTTCACGAAATGCATAAGTGGATACCCTATGGATCAACGTGCCATTCCGACATCACATCTGCCAATGAAAGATGGACAATAGAGTCGAAATTCGTTGGTATATCAACGACGCATCCGCACCCTAAAGGAACCCATGGCCAGCCGCTCCTCGCCGTCCCGGCCGAAACTCATCTCCGTCGACGCGGGCGCGCCGGCCGCGCCGCGCCGCAGCGACACGAACCTCTCCCAACTGGCCTACGAGCGCATCGAGGAATTGCTGGTGACCTGCCAGTTGGCACCTGGCCGCTTCCTGGCCATGCACGAGTTGCAGGCCATGGTTGGCTATGGCCGGACCCCCGTGCACCAGGCCGTGAGCCGGCTGGCAGCCGACACGCTCCTGCACATCACGCCGCGCCACGGCCTGCGCATCGCGCCGATCGACCTCACACGCGACCGGCTGCTGCTGCGCCTGCGCCGCGACATGGAGCGCTTCGTGATCCGGCTGGCCACCGAGCGCTCCGGCGCGTCACAGCGCAATCGCATGCAACACATCAAGCGCCAGTTGATCGAGCACGGCGCCGGCATGACGGTAGAGCAGTTCAACGTCGTCGACCGGCACATCGACCAACTGTTCCTGGCGGCCGCGCAGGAGCCCTTCGTGGAGGGCACGCTGCGGCCGCTGCACACGATCTTCCGCCGCATCGGCTGGATCTACCATATGCAGACCCCCGGCCACACCGACCTGCATGGCACGGTGCAAGGGCACATCGCGGTCATCGACGCCGTGGCTGACGGCAAGGTCGAAGATGCCATCGCCGCGTCGGATCACCTCATGGATTTCGTCGACACCATGTTCGACACGCTGGAACGCGACGTGGCGCCGAGCCTGCTGGACTGCAGCCTGGACAGCGACGACAGCTATCTCGCGCTGTCATCGCCTCGCCCCTGAAAGGCAAAGTGGGTGGGATCAAACACCCCCGATGCGCCTGCGGCGCCTCCCAAGGGGGCGCGGTGGAACTTCTTCAGAAGCGAAGCGAGCACCTTCTCCCGATTCGCCTGTCAGAGAGCCCAACTCTTTTGCAGCGATGGCCGCTTCGAGAACTCTGCAAACCACTGCCCCACTGCCGTATGCCGGCTGCGCCAGTCGAACTCGCTGAAACGCAGATCGAGATACCACAGCGCGCAGGCGACTGTCAGCGTGCCGATGTCGACGCGCCCCGGCGAGATCAGCGCGGGGTGCGCATCGAGATGGGCAAGCGAGGTCTCGGCCTTGTCGAGTTGGCCGGCGCGCCACTCCGGCCAGCGCAGCGCCTCGGGCCGCGCGACGTCCTCGTAGCGCGCAAGGAGGGCGCCGTCGAGGATGCCGTCACCCAAGGCCTGTAGCGTCAAGGCATCCCAGCGGCCTGCGCCGCTGCGCGGGAACAGCGTGCCGCCGCCAAGCGCGTCGAGGTACTCGCAGATCACGCGACTGTCGTACAACACGGCACCTTCGTCGGTGATGAAGGTGGGCACCTTGCCAAGCGGGTTCCTTGCGATGATTTCCCGGTCGCGCTGCACCGGATTGGCGTTCGAGGGCAACAACTGCACGCGACCGTCGAGCCCGACCTCATGGGCCGCTACCAGGCATTTGCGTACATAGGGCGAGAAGGGAGAAAAGTAGATTTTCATGAGGTCACGCGTTCGGTCGTCGAGAGGTCTTGCGCTTGCATTTGCGCCTGCGCCGGCATTTGCGATTGCGATTGCGATTGCGATTGCGAATGCGATCCCGATCGCGCCGCATGAGCGCCGGCGATCCAGCCAAAGGTCAACGCCGGGCCGAGGGTGATGCCCGGCGCCGGGTACTCGCCGCCCATGACCGAGTGCATGTCGTTGCCGGCCATGTACAGGCCGCGGATCGGGCGCCCCGCGCTGTCCAGCGCCTGCGCGTTCTCATTGCAGGCAATGCCGACCGCGGTCCCGATGTCCCCGGCAACCACCTCGACCGCGTAGAAAGGGCCTCGACGCAGCGGCCCGAGGCAGGCATTGGGCTTGTGGTCGGGATCGCCGAGGTAGCGGTTGTACTCCGTGCCGCCTTTGCCGAAATCGTCGTCCTTGCCGCTTTCCGCCAAGGCATTGAAGCGCGCAGCCGATGCCTCCAGCCGCTCGCCGTCCATGCCCAATGCCTCTCCGAGTGCCCGCAACGTCGCAGCCTTGCGGAGATAACCCGCCCGCACCAGGTGCTCGCGCGGGCGACCGCCCGGCAGTGCCAGACCCATGCCCCATTTCTCCATGAAATCGTGATCGCACACGAGATAGGCCGGCAGCGTCGGCACTGTCTGGTGCGAACGGTACATCGCCCGCACGAACTCGTGGTAGGAGGTCGATTCATTGACGAAGCGCTCGCCTGCCTGGTTGACGGCCATCAGCCCGGGCTTGGCGCGGTCCCACACCAGATGGGGATAGCGCACGACCGTACCGTCGGGTCGCTTGAGGATCGACACCGGCGCCCAGAAGGCCGCGTTCGTCTGTCCGGTGCCAAGCGCTGCGCCGGCCTCGCGGGCGAGCGAAATGCCTTCGCCGCGATTGCCCGAAGGCGACATCGACCACGCGCCGGCGGGTTGCGGGTACAACTCGCCGCGCAGCGCCTCGTTCCAGGGGAATCCGCCCGTCGCCACGATCACGCCGCAGCGCGCCCGCACGCGCACGGACTTGCCGCCGCGCTGGAACAAGACGCCCGCGACGCGACCGTCCTCCACGATCAGCTTCTGCAAGGGAGATTCGAGCCAGTAGTCGATGCCACGGTCCAGCACGCTCTTGAAGAGCCGTGCTGCGAGTGCGTTGCCCAGCACCAGGCGCGTTCCACGGTGATAGCCGCGCAGCCGATCCGAAAAGAAGCGAAGCACCAATTTCATGCCTTCGCGCCACGAGGCGAATGACTTGGTCACCGCCAGCAGATGCTTCGCATCCGTCATCGTGATCATCATGCCGCCGAGCACCATGAACTCGGGCAGCGGGTCGCGCAATTCGTGGAAATGCTTGCCCAGCAAGCGGCCGTCGAACATCGCCGGATCCAGCGAACGTCCGCCCATGGCTGCACCCTCGCGGTCGGGGTAGTAGTCTGGCGAAAAGCTGCGCGCTACGAGCTTGACCTCGGTGTTGCGCTCGAAGAAATCCACCATGCCCGCGCAGTTGCGCAGGAAAGCCTGCTGCATCGAAACCGGCGCGGCGTCGCCCACGGTGGCGCGCATGTAGGTCCACGCCTTGTCGAAGGTGTCGGGGTGCCCGACCTTGGCGGATTGCGCATTGAGCGGCGCCCACACCGCGCCGCCGGACACGGCCGTCGAGCCACCCACCCGATCGGTTTTCTCGGTCAGCAGCACGCTGCGGCCTTCGATCTTCGCGGTCAGTGCGGCGGCCATGCCACCGGCGCCTGCACCGATGACGACGACGTCGTATTCGGCGTCCCAGGTTTCGGTTGTCATGCGCCGGATCCTCCCAGCGACTTGCCGCCGTCCACGAACAGAACCTGTCCCGTAATGAAGTCCGTCTGCGACGACACCAGGAAGGACACGGCCTGCGCGATGTCCTCGGGCCGGCCCGCCTTCCCCGTGGGCTGCAGCGCAAGCTGTGCCGCCAACCGCTCCGGCGTGAGCGCGCGAAGGATGGGCGTGTCGATCAGCCCCGGCGCAATGGCGTTGACGAGGATGCCGCGCGGGGCGAGTTCCATCGCGCTGGCGCGGGTGTAGCCGACCACGGCCGCTTTCGAGGCGACATAGTGCGGATGGTTCTTCGCGCCCAGGTAGGCGCGCGACGCGATGTTCACGATGCGCCCGCCATCGGGCATGGTCTTCGCGACTTCCTGGGTCAGCGTCGCGACGGCTATCAGGTTGACCTCGTAGGCGCGCCGAAAGTCCGCGTTGCTGACTTCGAGGAACTTGCGTTCGTCGAAGATGCCTGCGTTGTTGACCAGCGCCTGCACCGGCGGCAGCGAGCGCACCAGACCGCGCACCGCGTCTTCGTCGGTCAGGTCGATCACGCGGCATTGCACGTCGAGGCCCCGTTCGACGAGGCGCTGCGTCTCCCGCTTCGCGAGGCTTTCGTCGCGGTCGATCATGATGACCGCAAAGCCGTCGCGCGCAAGACGCTCGACCGTGGCGAGGCCCATGCCTCCGGCACCGCCGGTGACCAGTGCGATGGGTTTGCTGCTATTCATATCGGCTTGTCCTGTTCATGCGGAAAGAAAACCACCGTCCACCGGCAGCACCACGCCATTGACGTAGCTGGCCATCGGCGAACAGAGGAAGACGACTGGTCCGACGATCTCGTCGACCTCGCCGCCGCGCGCCATCGGCACGCGCTTCATGTACCAGTCGGTGCCGCCGGGAACGGCAAGCTGGGGTGCCACCATCTCCGTCAGCATCAGGCCGGGCGCCACGGCATTGGCGCGCACGCCAAAGGGGGCAAGTTCGCGCGCAAGCACCTGCGTGAGCGATCGCACCGCCCCCTTCGATGCCACGTAGCCGGCCGACGAGATGCCGCTCACGAAGGCGACGATCGACGACAGGTTGACGATGCAGCCGCGTGTGGTCTTCAGCGCAGGCACGAAGGCGTGCGTGATGTTGAAGAGCCCCTGCAGATTCACGTCGATCAGCCTGTCCCATACGTCGGGCGCGTTCGGCTCGTCGATGCGCGACTTGCCCGAGATGCCGGCATTGTTGATGAGCACTTCGATCGGCCCGATGCGCTCCAGCAGGTCCGCGGCGCACGCCGTCACGGCCGCACGGTCCGTGACGTCGATGGCCACGCTCCAGGCCTGGCCGCCGGCTTCGACGATCGATGCGGCGACCGATTCCGCGCGACCGATGTCGATGTCGGCCACGATGACGCGCGCGCCCTCTTTCGCGAAGCCATGCGCGATGGCCGAGCCCAGCCCGCCGCCCGCGCCGGTCACGAGGGCCAGCTTGTCTTTCAGCAATTCCATTCGATAGTTCCTGTTGCGCGTCGTGTCAGACGCCGAGGTAGGCCTTGCGCACGGCGGGGTCGTTGATCAGTTGCGAGGAAGGACCCTCGAGCGAGATCTCGCCGTTCTCGAGGATGTACGCATGGCTGGCGACCGTGAGCGCAAGGCGCACGTCCTGCTCCACCAGCAGGATCGTGAGGCCTTGCTCGCGGTTGAGCCGCTGGATCGATTCGAAGATCTGCTCGACCAGCAAGGGCGACAGCCCCATCGAAGGTTCGTCGAACATGATCATGCGCGGCCGCGACATCAGTGCGCGGCCGATGGCCAGCATCTGCTGCTCGCCGCCGGACAGCGTCGACGCGCGCTGGTCGCGCCGCTCCTTCAGGCGCGGGAACATTGCATAGACCTTGTCGAAGTCCTCTGCCATCTCGCGGCGGTTGCGGCGCAGGTAGGCGCCGAGCTCGAGGTTCTCGGTGACGCTCATGTCCTTGAACACCTCCCGGCCTTCGGGCACCTGCACCAGACCCAGCTGGACGATGTCGTCGGAGGGCAGCCGATGGATCGCCTTGCCGTCGAAGATGACCTCGCCGTGTGTCGGATCGACCAGGTGCGAGATGGTGTTGAGCGTCGAGCTCTTGCCCGCCCCGTTGCTGCCCAGCAGCGCCACGATGCCGCCGCGCGGCACCTGCAGCGAGACCTTGGACACCGCCTGGATGGCGCCATAGGACGCGCTGATGCCGCGCAGTTCCAGAAGCATCTCAGACATGCGCGGCTCCCTTGCCCAGATAGGCTTCGATGACCTTGGGGTTCTCGCCGATCTCCTTCGGCGTGCCCTCCGCGAGCTTCTCGCCGAAGGACATCACGGTGATGCGGTTGGAGATCGACATCACGAGTTGCATCACGTGCTCGACCAGCAGCACGGTGATGCCGTCGCGTTGCGCCAACTCCGTGAGCAGTCGATCGAGGTTCTCGATGTCGGTGTTGCGCAAGCCCGCGGCGGGTTCGTCGAGCAGCAGCAGGCGCGGCTTGAGCGCAAGCGCCCGCGCGATCTCCAGCAGCTTCTGGTGGCCGAAGTCGAGTTCGTTGGCGCGCGTCTCCCGGTCGTGCGTGAGACCCACGCGCTCGATCAGGTTGTCGACGAGGTCGCGCGTGGCGCCATCGGGCCGGCGCAGCAACCCGCCCAGCGTGTTCGCACTGTGCGCATGACAGCCCAGCAGCACGTTCTCCCGGACGCTCAACTCGCCGAAGAGCTCGAGGTTCTGGAAGGTACGCGCCACCCCCAGGCCGGCCATGCGCGACGGGCGGAAATGCGTGACGTCCAGCCCGTCGATGCGCACGCGCCCGGCGGTCGGCTGGTAGTAGCGCGAGATGCAGTTGAAGGTGGTCGACTTGCCGGCGCCATTGGGCCCGATCAGTGCATGGATGGTGCCGCGCTCGACCTGGAAAGACAGGTTGTTGACAGCCATCAGTCCGCCGAAGCGCACCGTGATGCCGTCGACTTCGACGAACGGCGCGCTCATGAATGCGCTCCCTGCGCCGCCTTGCGTCCGACACGCTGCTTGCGGTCTGCAAACAGGCCCTTCGGCTTGAACATCATGAAGCCCATCAGGATCACGCCGAAGATCAGCTCCTGGATCGAGAGCGCCTGGCGCAGCAGTTCCGAAAGCAACCCGAACGCAATGGCGCCGGCGACCGCGCCGCGCACCGAGCCGATGCCGCCGACCACCACCATCGTCAGCACCACGATGGTGGTCTGGAAGCCGAGACTCTCCGGATGGATGAAGGAAGTGAAGAGCGTGTACATGCCGCCCGCGATGCCCGCGAACGCCGCCGACACGGCGAACGCGCTCTGCTTCATGGCCTTGACGTTGATGCCCATGGCCATGGCGGCCACATCGCTCTCGCGCAACGCGCGCAGTGACGATCCGTATTGCGAACGCGACAACGCAATGGTCAGCCACAGCATCCCGGCCGTCAGCACCACCACGAACGGATAGGCCTGCAGGTCGTTGGTGAGCTTGTAGCCGAACAGTTCGGCAGGTTCCATGCGCATGCCGTTGGATCCGCCGGTGACGCCTTCCCAGTTGAGGAACACCCATTGCATCGCCTCGCCGAAGGCGAAGGTGGCCAGCGCCAGGTAGATGTCGCGCATGCGCAGCGCGAGCAGGCCGATCACGTAGCCGAGCACGCCGGACAGCAGGCCACCGGCAAGGATCGAAACGATGAAGGGCGGATGCCAGTGCGTGTTGATCAGGCCGGCAGTGAAGATGCCGATGCCATAGAAGGCCGTGTGCGACAGCGCGAACTGCCCGGCCTCGCCGATGACGACGTGCATGCCGAGCGCAAGCACGACGAACACCATCAGCAGGTTGACGACGTACAGCACATAGCCCGAGACGGCGAACGGAAGCACCAGCAGGAGCAGGGCCGCGGCCGTGAGCGCCCAGCGGTCGGGGGTCATGAATTTCATACTTTCTTCACCTGCGGCTTGCCACCCAGGATGCCCTGCGGCCGCAACACCAGCGTCACGAGGATGGCGAGGAATGGCGCGACGACGATCGCATTGGTCGAGATGAACAGGCCCACCAGGTTCTCGATGACGCCGATGAGCAGTCCGCCCAGCACCGCGCCCGGCAGGCTGGTGAAGCCGCCGACGATCGCCGACGCATAGGCCAGGATCGCGATGTGCGCGATGTCCGGCGTGATCAGCACCTTGGGCGTAATGAGCAGTGCGGCCACCGCCGAGATCAGTCCCGACATCGCCCACACGATCATGCGGATTCGCGACAGGCGGATGCCGACGATCTGCGCGGCGCGCGGGTTCATGCCGACGGCACGCATGGCCTTGCCGATGCGCGTACGGCTGAACATGAAATACAGCAGCAGCATCACGGCCATCGACACCAGGACGATGGCGACGTCGAGGCGCGTCAGCGCGGCATCGCCGATGATGACGGGGTCGCTCGACACCAGCGACGGCAACGAGCGCGGCGTGTCGCCCAGGCCGGTCTGGCGCACCAGGCCCTTGAGCGCGTAGGCAAAGCCCAGCGTCGCAATGACCAGTTGCACGCCAATGCCCTTGGAGCCGGTGACGCGCTCCATC
This sequence comes from Variovorax humicola, assembly GCF_037889915.1. Classification (NCBI taxonomy): domain Bacteria; kingdom Pseudomonadati; phylum Pseudomonadota; class Betaproteobacteria; order Burkholderiales; family Comamonadaceae; genus Variovorax; species Variovorax humicola. The sequence continues at coordinate 271,064 of NZ_JBBKZV010000006.1, forward strand.
ACGACGCGCTGGAAGAGCGCGGCGGCGCCGGCCACGATCACCAGCGTCAGCGGGATCACCACCGCGAATGGCAGGTTGGCCACCAGGAGCAGCATGAGCGCCACATAGCCCGCCATCATGAAGATCTCGCCCTGGGCGAAATTCGGCACGTCGGTGGTCTTGAAGACGGCCACGATGGCGATCGCCAGCAAGGCGTAGACGCTGCCCGTGACCAGGCCCGACAGCACGCCCTGCTGGAGGAACAACCAGATGTCGCCGAGGCTCATGGTCACTTCGGCTCGTAGGTCCACTGGCTGCGATACGTGCCCGGCACCAGTGTCTTGTTCTCGCCGTCGAACTTGAGATAGATCGCCGCCTTCTGCCCGGCGTGGTCCGTGGGCGTGAGCTCGATGGGGCCGGCCATGATGGTCGAATCGAACTTGGTCTTCGACAGCGCAGTCAGGAATTTCTCGCGCGTCAGGGCCGGGCCGGCTGCCTTGAGCGCGTTGACCACCGTCATCGCCGGCGGGATGCCGTAGGGCATGTAGGTCTGCGGATAGCCGGGCTTCGAGGCGAGGTCGGGGTAGTACTCCTTGTACATGTCGTACACCCACTTGAGCTTCGGGCCGCCGGGCACGTCAGCCAGCACTTCCTGGATGTAGACGTTCTTGAAGGCTTCCTTGTTGCCGACGTTCTCGACCAGTTGCTTCAGGTCGGCCGTGCCGTTGACGCCGATGACGATGGGCTTGTTGAAGCCGAGTTCGTGCGCCTTCTTGACCAGCAGGCTCACCGGCCGCGCGTAGGTCGTGATGACCAGCACGTCCGGATTGCTCGCGCGGATCTTGAGCATCGGTGCGGTGACGTCCGTCAGGTTCGGGTTGATCGATTGCACCTGGAGGTCGACGCCGAGCTTCTTCGCCTGGAATTCCGCGGCCTCGAGGTTCCAGCCACCGTAGGCGTCATCGTGGTTGATGTAGCCGATCTTCTTGCCTTTCAGGTGCTCTGCGGCGAACTGCACCATCGAGCCGCCGACCGCGCGCTGCGAGATCGAGAAGGCGCCGTAGATGTACTTGGATGGCGGATAGAGCGCACCGTCGCCCGACGCGTTGAGCATGACGAAGGGAATCTGCGCGCGCTCGACGTATTCGCGTGCGCCGACCACGGCGCTCGAGCACGAACCGCCGTTCAGCGCGAACACCTTGTCCTGCTCGGTCAGTTTCTTCACGGCCGCCAGCAGGTCGTTGGCATTGCAGCGATCGTCCTCGATCACAAGTTCGATCTTGCGGCCGTTGACCCCGCCTTCCTTGTTGATCTTGTCGTAGTACATCTTGGCCGCGTTCATCACGTCGAAGCCATAGGCCATCGAGTTGCCGGACAAGGGACCGAACAGGCCGATCTTGATGGTCTTGTCGGTCAGGCCGGGATCCTGTTGCGCCTGTGCTGCGCCAAAGGCCACGCTGCAAGCGGCCAGCGCGACGAGGGATTTGATGTGTTTCATGGGTGTCCTTTGGTGGAAAGAAGGTGCGTGTGAGCAGACGTGCGGGCTACTGCATCCGGTAGCCGCCGTTGACGTCGATGACGTCGCCGGTGATGTATGCGGCGCCAGGCGAGACGAGGTAGCTCACCGCCGCGGCGACGTCGTCGACCGTGCCGACGCGCCCGAGGGGAATGCTCTGGGCCGCGGCGGCCAGCGCGCCGCTGCTCGTGACCGTGCTGCGCAGCATCTCGGTGTCGATCAGGCCCGGTGCGATCACGTTCGACGTGATGCCCAGGTGCGCCGCTTCACGCGCAAAGGCCTTGGCATAGCCATGCACCGCCGACTTGGCCGCGATGTAGGCGGAACTTGACCGGTAGCCGCCGAGCTGCGCCGCCACCGAGCCGAAGAAGACGACGCGGCCGTGCGCGACGTTGGCGGCTTCGCGCTGGCGCAGGTATTCGCGGCTGCACAGGAAGGCACCGCGCATGTTCACCGCAAAGCTGCGCTCCCATGTATCCATGCTCATGTCCTTGATCAGCGGGCGCTCGCCGCCCGGAAGGATCAGGAGACCTGCGACGCAGATCAGGACCGATACAGGGCCCAGCGTCGATTCGATGTCCTGGAACAGCGCCTGCACGGCGGCTTCGTCGGAGACGTCGACCGTGCGGGCTGCGTGCGGCGTGCCCAGGCTCTGGGCGACGCGTGCGGCATTGCCGCCGTCGATGTCCACTGCCACGACCCGCAGGCCGTCGGCCACCAGCTGCCGCGCGATGGCCTCGCCGATGCCCCGCCCGGCCCCCGTGACCACTGCCAACCTGCTCTCCGTCGAACTGCCTGCCATGTCGTTTCCGTTCATGAAAGTTCTAAATCTTCATCCAGTGGTGCAAATGATATGTATACATGAGACGATGAAATGAACGGGTTTACCCTAGAAATGGTCAATATTTTTGGTCCATGTATACTTGCAGTGCGGCACGCTGCGGCCGTATCACTGGAGCCTCCGCCTTGGAAACACTGTCGCAACACGTCACGGACACGCTTCGCGACTGGGTCCTGCATGGCCGCTTCAAGCCCGGCCAGCGCATCGAGGAGATTCCGACGGCGCTGGCGATGGGCGTCTCCCGAACGCCGGTTCGCGCAGCGCTCGCGGCCCTCGCGAACGAGGGGCTGATCGATCACCAGCCCAAGCGTGGGTACCTGGTGCGCGAGTTCGAGCTTCAGACCATCGTTGCCGCCTACGAGGTGCGCGCGGTGCTCGAGGGCCTCGCATGCAGGACCGCCGCGCAGCGCGGCCTGGACGCCGGGCATGCGCAGACCCTGCGCGACTGCTTGGCGACCGGTGACCGCATCCTCGGCAAGGGATCGCTGCTGCCCGAGGACCACGAGCCCTACCAGAAGATGAACGTGGACCTGCACAACATCCTGCTCGCGGCCTCATCGAACCCGTGGCTCAGCCGCTTCGCCGAACAGGCGCACAACATCCCCTATGCGTCGGACCGCATCGTGCTGTGGGATGTCGAGCACGCGGTGATCTTTCGCTCGCATGGCGACCATCACCGGATCGTCGATGCGGTGCTGGAACGCGACGGCGCGCGGGCGGAGCAGCTCATGCGCGAGCATGTCTACTACGCCGGCATCATCTTCAAGAAGAACTTCGAGCGCCTGTTGAAAAGCACCACCGAATCCCCTGCGCCGATTGATTTGTGACGGCCGTCCAGCAGGCTTCGGTGATCCGTTGCAGGCAACTGGTCCGTGATGGCGCCCGGCGCCACGCCCGATCCATCGCCTGCCCGGAGCAATCTGCAAGCTGCCTTCAGGCGCTGTCCGGCGATTCGTCCGCCGCCCGAAATCCGGCCCCTCCTATGATCGTCCGAACAACACGATCCCGGAGACCTCATGCCAACCTTCACCACCCTGCGCATCGACAAGGACGCGGCCGAACCCCGCATCGGACGTCTGCTGCTGAACCGCCCCGAGCGCCTCAACGCCATCAACGACCAGACGCCTCGCGAAATCCGCGCCGCCGTCGAATGGGCCAATCAGGACGACGAGGTGCATGTCATCGTCATCGAGGGCGCGGGCAAGGGCTTCTGCGGCGGCTACGACCTGTCGCAGTTCGGCGAGGGCGAGATCGACCACCCATGCCAGCAAGAGCGATTTCCGTGGGACCCGATGGACGACTACGCCTTCATGAAGCGCAACACCGAGGACTTCATGACGCTCTGGAAAAGCGCGAAGCCGACCATTGCCAAGGTGCACGGCTACGCAGCCGCGGGCGGTAGCGACATCGCGCTGTGCTGCGACCTGCTGGTGATGGCCGAGGACGCGCGCATCGGCTACATGCCCACCCGCGTCTGGGGTTGCCCGACGACCGCGATGTGGACCTACCGGCTCGGCCCGGCGCGCGCCAAGCAGTTGATGTTCACCGGCGACACGATCGACGGCCGCAAGGCAGCGGAATGGGGCCTGGCCAACGAGTCGGTGCCGGCCGACCAGCTCGAAGCCGCGACGATGGCGCTCGCGAAGCGCATCGCCGGCGTGCCGCGCAGCCACCTCGCGATGCACAAGATGGTCGTCAACCAGGTGATGCTGGCGATGGGCCTGGAACAGAGCCAGCAGATGGCCACCGTGTTCGACGGCATCACGCGCCACAACCCCGAGGGCATGTGGTTCCGCCGCCATGCGCAAGCCGAGGGTTTCAAATCCGCGGTGCAGTGGCGCGACAGCGGCCGGCCGATTCCCGAAGGCGACGAGGCCCGCGCGCTGATCCGCGAATATGACGCCAGGCGCGGCTGACGCCGGCGGCTCAGCCCCGACCCGCCAGCGGCGATCGATCGGCCTTCCGGGCTTCCTGTTCAGACCTGGTGTCCTTCAGCGACGCGGGGGGTGAGATGAACTTCTGCAAGTTCACGGCCCATGGAAGGCGGATATTGATACAAATATCAAGTTTTTCGCAAATCGCAGCAAGTTACTGCATGAACCACCCGTGGCTCACCACCAGCGACTGACCCGTCAACGCATTCGTCGGAAACCCCGCGAACATCAGCGCGACCTGCGCTACGTCATCGGTGGTGGTGAACTCGCCATCCACGGTTTCCTTCAGCATCACGTTCTTGATGACTTCTGCCTCGGTGATGCCGAGCGTCCTGGCCTGCTCCGGAATCTGCTTCTCGACCAGCGGCGTGCGTACGAAGCCGGGGCAGATCACGTTGGCACGCACGCCGTGCTTGGCGCCCTCCTTCGCGACCGTCTTGCACAAGCCGATGAGCCCATGCTTGGCCGTCACATAGGGCGCCTTCAGCAGCGACGCCTCCTTCGAGTGCACCGATCCCATGTAGATCACGCTGCCGCCGCGCCCCTGCGCGTACATGTGCTTGAGGCAGGCCCTGGTCGTGAGGAACGCGCCGTCGAGGTGAATCGCCAGCATCTTCTTCCAGTCCGCGAAGCTGAACTCCTCGACCGGGTGCACGATCTGGATGCCTGCATTGCTGATCAGGATGTCGATGCCGCCGAATGCCGCGGCGCCCTCCTCGACGGACGCATTGACCTGGTCTTCGTTGGTCACGTCCACACCCACCCCGATCGCTTGCGCGCCCGTGGCCGTCAGTTCGGCGGCGGTCGCCACGGCAGCATCCTTGTTCAGGTCGGCAATGATGATCCTTGCGCCCTCCTTCGCGAAGACGATGGCGATTTCCTTGCCGATGCCGCTGGCCGAGCCGGTGATGTAGGCGACCTTGTCCTTGAGTTGCATGGTGTTGTTCCTGTTGGTTTGGGTGAAGGGTTCAGGCGAGGTAATCGAGTTCGACCGTGCCGAGTTGCAACGTCATGTCGGCGATGTAGTGCATGGCCGAGACGACTTCCCTCACCGGCAGAGCGGCCACGGGCGCAAGCGCATGGGGATGCAGTTCGAGCGCGGCCGGTCCGGTCCACGCGCCCTTGAGGTCGATGTCGACCATGTGATAGCGCACCAACTCGCAGATGCGCGGCGTGCCGTCGACGTGCGGAATGACCTGGCCCGACTCGGTGTAGTCGCCGAAGCCGGTCGAATCGGGCATGCGGATGAACTCGTACTTGACCAGCGGTTGCGTCACCTCCAGCGGCTCGGGCACCACGGCGCGCAGTGCGTCCATGTCGGTGCGGTAGGTGATGATCACGAACTCGCGTTGCACGAAACGGTAAGGCCCCGGCGGGAACGCCGGGCTGGTGGCTGGCATGGCAAAGGCCTTGCGCACGTCATCGATCTTCATGGATCAATCTTTCCTTGGGACAAAGGGCCACTCTGGCCAGCCCTGCTTGGCCGAACCTGAACACCGCGACAGTCGCCGCATTCGCGGCATTCGCCTACATGGGTCGCTTGACGCGGATAGACCCGGGCTCGCTCAGGTCGAAGGTGGTCACGCCGTTGGTCTGCACATCGCTGCGCAATGCCTCGGGATGGCGCAAGGTATTGAGCATGTCGCGTGCCCCCGCCAACCAGTGTTCCTCCACCGAGATGCGCGAGAACTCGTAGTCTTTCTGGTCGCGTTCATAGGGCTTGTCGCGGTAGATCAGGTGGAAGATGTCGATGGGCTGATGCGAAAGTTGTGCCTGCACGGCCTGCACGCTCGCGTCATCGCGAAGCACTGGCGGCAGTTTGCCGATGAGGTCGGCAATCGCCTGCTGCAGGTTGACGTTGGCGGCCAGCGCGTCCGTGTTCATTCGGGTGCGGCTGGAGTAGGTAATGTCCTTCTGTCGTTCGAGCACCTCCGAGATCGTCGTCGGCATCGGCCCGCGTGCATTGAACAGGTCGACCTGCAGGACCACCAGCGGCTCGCTGCTAGGCTGGTTGTCGAGGACGAATTGCAACGGCGTATTGGAGACGATGCCGCCGTCCCAGTACGCCTCGCCATCCACTTCCACCGGTGGAAGGCCCGGAGGCAGCGCACCGCTGGCCATGATGTGTTCCGGCCCGATCTTCTGTTGGGTGTTGTCGAAGTAGATCGAATTGCCTTTGCGAACATTGACGGCGCCCACGCTCAGGCGCATGTGCTTTGCGTTGTCGTTGATCCGGTCGAAGTCGACCAGGCGCTCCAGCGTTTCCTTCAGGGGCGTGGAGTCGTAGTAGCTCAACAGCGGCGCCGCGCCGCCCATCAGCAACGCCGGCGTAGCCCGTGGCCGAAAGAAACCAGGGATGCCGAATATCGCCGCGCCGTTGGCACTCCATTGGTTGAGCTGCGCGCGATCGCCGGCCCAGCTCGGCAGGCGCTGCGACGGGCCGGACGACACCAGGTGCCAGAACTCGCGCAACCGCTCCACGCGCTTGTCGGGTGCATTGCCTGCGATCAAGGCGCCATTGATGGCGCCGATGGAAACGCCGGCAACCCATGCCGGCTCATGCCCGTGGCGGCTCAGCGCCTCGAACACGCCCGCCTGGTACGAGCCCAATGCGCCCCCACCCTGCAGCACCATCGCCTTGCGGGCGATTTCCATGTTGGGCAGCTTGAAGGCGGGCGATGGGGCGGCGGTTGGTGACTTGGCGGTTCCGAGAGCCTTGACGACTTTGGTTGCTTTGATGGCTTTGATGGCTTTGATGGCCTTGATGGCCTTGATGGCCTTGATGGCTTTGGATTGTTTGACGGCGGGTGTACTCATGCCGTCATTGGACACCCACTCGCCTTAGGCCAGGCTGACCCGGCCTGCGGCGACCCACTTCGGTAGAAGCTCACATCTTCGGCAGAAGCTGCCCGCGAATCTCGCCGCCGGGATTGGCGGCGGTGTGCACGTTGGCGTACCACCTGCCGGCCATGAGGTCGGCCGCCTGCGCGGGCGTGAGCGTGGCCTGCCCCTCGATCGGGCTGGCCGGGGTTGCGAACGGCAGCACGATGCCAGCATTGGCCCCGGCCGCTGCCGGGCCATGGAAATGCGCTGCCGTCGCCGGACCGCTCAGGTCCTGGTAGATGATCTTGTACTTGAGCACGTTGGTGTCCTTGTTCAGCCAGGCCTCGGCCATTCCGCTGCCGCGCGTCATGTTCGGCGGAACCTCGCTTGCCGCGTTCATGGCGCCGCTAAACGCAGCGGTCTTGGACCCGCCCATCATCCCGCAGCCTGCCAATGCCACGGTGGCCACGCCAGCCAGCAATGAAGCGCGCAAAAAAGTGCCGTATCGGTTCATGGTGTCGACTCCTTCGTGATTGAAGTCGGCCAGCATAGACCCTTGCCGCAGAAACCCCGTGTCGGCCACGGCCGCGACTTCCCTGGCCGCACGCATCGCGTGCGGCCGAACCATAATCGACCGCATGCTTCCAGCCTCTGCCGGCACGGCCCCCGCGGCCGAACTTGCCCGACCCGAATCCCCGCGCGACCTGTTTGTTTCCTTCACCTGGCTGGCGCTGCAAGGCTTCGGCGGCGTGCTGGCCGTGGTGCAACGCGAGATGGTCGAGAAGAAGCGCTGGCTCAGCCCAGACCAATTCCTGGAAGACTGGGCCGTGGCACAGGTGCTGCCAGGCCCCAACGTGATCAACCTGGCGCTGATGATCGGCGATCGCTACTTCGGCCTGCGCGGCGCCATCGCGGCGCTTGCCGGCATGCTGGCGGTGCCGATGGTCGTGATCCTCGCGCTGGCCATTCTCTATGCGCAGTACGCCGGGCATCCGCAAGTGGCCGGCGCCTTGCGCGGCATGGGCGCGGTGGCAGGCGGCCTGATCGCGGCCACCGGCATCAAGCTGGTACCTCAATTGCGCCGCAACCCGCTCGGATTTGGCGTGTGCCTGGGCTTCGTCGTGCTGGTGGCCATCGCGGTCGCAGGCTTGCGCTGGCCCCTGCTGTGGGTGCTGCTCGCGTTCGGCGGCGCGGCCTGCGCCTGGACCTGGCGAAAGATCCCGGCATGACCATCGTCATGCAATGGCACGACTGGCTCGGCCTCTTCGGCCAGTACATGATGTTGTCCCTGCTTTCCATCAGTGGCGCCATCACCACGGTGCCCGACATGCACCGCTACCTCGTCACCCAGCACGCGTGGCTTACCGATGCGCAGTTCACCTCGTCGGTGGCCATCGCGCAGGCCGCGCCCGGTCCCAATGTGCTGTTCGTCGCGCTGATGGGCTGGAACGTCGGCATCAATGCCGGTGGCGGCCTGGCGGCTGGCTGGCATGCATGGCCGCTCGGCCTGCTGGGCCTCGCGACCACGATGATCGGCATCATGCTGCCCAGCACCACCCTCACCTACCTGGCCACGCGCTGGGGCCACCGCAACCGCGAACGGCGCGGCGTGCGCGCCTTCAAGCAGGGCATGGCCCCGGTCGTCGTCGGCCTGCTGATCGCGACCGGGTGGGTGCTGGCCAACGGCAACCGCACTGGCGACACGCCGCCGTGGCACCTGTGGCTGGTCAGTGGCGTGGCGGCACTCGTCGTGTGGCGCACGCGCATCCACCTGCTCTGGCTGCTCGGCGCGGGCGCATTGCTCGGTGTGCTGGGCTTCGTCTAAAAAAAGAACCATCGACAAGGACACTGAAATGCAATTCCGCACCATCGGCCGTTCCGACCTGAAGGTATCCCCGCTCGCTTTCGGCGGCAACGTGTTCGGCTGGACGGTGGACGAAGCCCTCGCCGTGCGCCTGCTCGACGCATGGCTCGACGCCGGGTTCAACTTCATCGACACCGCCGACATGTACTCGACCTGGGTGCCGGGCCACATCGGTGGCGAGTCCGAAACCATCATCGGCAAGTGGCTCAGGCAGACCGGCAAGCGCAACCGCGTCGTGCTGGCCACCAAGGTCGGCAAGCCGATGGGCGAAGGAAAGGCCGGGCTCGCCCCGGCGTACATCCGCGCGGCGGTCGATGCGTCCCTCAGCCGGCTGAAGACCGACCACATCGACCTCTACCAGTCGCACGACGACGACCCGAACACGCCGATGGAAGATTCGCTCGCCGCGTTCGGCGAACTCATCAAGGCTGGCAAGGTCCGCGCAATCGGTGCGTCGAACCACACCGCGCCGCGGCTGGCCGAGGCGCTGGACATCGCCGAACGCGCGGGCCTGCCGCGCTACGAATGCCTGCAGCCGCTCTACAACCTCTATGACCGTGCGGAATTCGAAGACGCGCTGGAGCCGCTGTGCCTGGCGCGCGGCGTGGGCGTCATCAACTTCTACGCGCTGGCCTCGGGCTTCCTCACCGGCAAGTACCGCAGCGAAGCGGATGCGTCCAAGAGCGCACGCGGCGGCGGCGCAACTAAGAAGTACCTGAACGCGCGCGGCCTGCGCATTCTCGACGCGCTGGACCAGGTCGCCGGGCCGCTCGGTGCAACGCCGGGCCAGGTGGCGCTGGCCTGGCAGATTTCGCGCCCGTCGATCACGGCACCCATTGCAAGCGCCACCTCGATGCGGCAACTCGACGAACTGGCGAAAGCGGCGCAGCTGAAGCTCACGCCCGAGGCGATGGCGCTGCTGGACGCCGCGAGCGCCGAAACTGCCTCGGCCGAACAGTAGGTCGACATCCGGGCTGCCCGTGCACGCCGCGGTCGAACTAAAAAAGAGCACCCCTCCCAGGTGCGTGCCGCAACAACCGCTGCCGAACTTCAGCTCTGGTCGGGTGCCAGCGGGATGTCGCCCATGGCTTCGTCGTTGCGCACGCCATGGGCCGCCTTCAGCAGCCCGATCGACAGGCCCTCTTCCTGGTTGGCGAAGCCCTTGGCAATGCCTTCCAGCGCATTCGACAGGTTGACGTCGCCATCGTCCCGCGCGTCCATGCTGATGTTGAGCACGCGCGCCGCCATTTGCCGATAGGTCACCACGCCCGATCTTTCAAGCACTGCGACAAGGTCGAGATAGAGCGCGAGATTGACGTCGAAGACCAGCTTCGCAGAAATATCGAGATCCTCGTGCCTGTTCTCCATCGCTTGCTCCTGTGTGCTTTAGATTTAGATACTGATCGATTGGCGCTGCCGCATGGCCTCGTAGAGGCACACGCCGCTCGCCACGGACACATTTAGGCTTTCTACCGCACCTGCCATCGGAATGCTGATGAGTTCGTCACAAGTCTTGCGCGTTAGTTGCCGCATCCCCACGCCTTCGGCGCCCAGCACCAATGCCAACGGGCGTTTCAGGTCGCATTGGTAGAGCGTACCCGACGCATCGTCGCTCGTGCCGACGCACCAGATGTCGCGTTCCTTGAGTTCGTTGAGCGTGCGTGCGAGGTTGGTGACCATGAAGTACGGCACCGTGTCGGCCGCGCCGCTGGCCACCTTGGCAACGGTGGCATTGATGCCGGCCGCGTGGTCCTTCGGCGCGATCACCGCATGCGCGCCGGCACCGTCGGCCACACGCAGGCAGGCGCCGAGGTTGTGCGGGTCGGTCACGCCGTCGAGCACAAGCAGCAGCGGCACCGTGCCCGTGGCCTCGAGCCCTTCGAGCAATTCGTCGAGCGAATGGCTTTGCTGCGTGGGCGAGACGCGCGCGGCCACGCCCTGGTGGCCGTGGCTACCGGCCAGCTTGGCAATGCGCAGCGCATCGGCCTCGACCAGCCGCACGCCAGCCTCTTGTGCGCGCGCGATGAACTGCTTCATGCGCGCATCGCGCCGGCTCGCATCGAACAGCACCTCGAGTACCGACGCCGGTGCGGTCTTGATGCGCACGCCTACGGCATGGAAGCCGAAAATCACTTTGGGGGAAGACATCGGGGGATTATCGATGTCAGGCCCTGGGCCGCTGGATTCGCCCTTCCGCCCGACGCGCCGGAATGATCATTCGTTGCGGTTCCCTATTCGCCCGCCCTGAAAAACCGCCATGCGATCACCGCGATGGCCAGCAGCACCAGCCAGAACACCGGCGACGAAAGAAAGGTGCTGCGCACGCGCCCCGGCTCGGCCATCGGATCGCCCAGAACATTGCGCATGCCGCGTGAAGCTGGCGCGTGATGGGTCGGCTGCGCGAACTCCTCATCGAAATCATCGGATGCCCCGGCTGACTTCATGGCAGCCGCCACGGAAGCCAGCGGCGAACGGTCGCCATTGCGGTAGCGCTCCACCGCTTCCTTGGCCTCCTTGAGACCGAGGCCGGTGTGTTCGCGGATCCGCTTGATGGCCTCGATCAACTCGCCGCGGTCGATCGCGGCAATGGCGTCGGGCGGCAGGTTCAGGTTCGGCATGGTGGCACCCTCTCGACGTGACTATGAATCGGACGCGACCCGACCGGCCTCGATGGTGATGCGCCGCTCACACTGCGCAGCGATGCCACGGTCATGCGTCACCAGGACGAGCGTGGTGCCGAGTTCGCGGTTCAGGTCGAACATCAAGCGCATGACCTGCTCGCCGGTCGCGAAGTCGAGGCTGCCGGTCGGCTCATCGGCCAGCAACAGCGCCGGCTGCACGACGAAGGCACGCGCAAGGGCCACGCGCTGCTGTTCGCCGCCGGAAAGCACCTTCGGATAGTGGCCGAGGCGCTGCCCCAGCCCGACGCGCCCGAGCATGTCGGTGGCCGCCTTGCGCGCGTCCCTCCGGTCGGCCAGTTCGAGCGGCAGCATCACGTTTTCGAGCGCGCTCAGGTTCGCCAGCAGTTGGAAGCTCTGGAACACGAAGCCGACCTTCTGCGCACGCAGCGCGGCACGGTCGTCTTCGTCGATCGAGAAAATGTCCGCCCCCCCGAGCTTGACCGTGCCACGTGTCGGCGTGTCGAGGCCCGCGATGATCGACAGCAAGGTGCTCTTGCCCGAGCCCGACGCGCCGACGATGGCCGCAGTCTCCCGCGCACCCAACCGGAAGTCGATGTCCTGCAGAATGTCCAGCGTACCGGCCGAGTCGGTAACCGACTTGAAGACGTGCTCGACCGCAACTATTTGCTCGGACCGGGGTTCAGGCATTTGAAAGGCTCTCGTTTTGAATCGCAGACACTTTATCCCGGCCGCGATGCTGCCCCTCTCGATGGCCCTCGGGACGGGCCTCGGAGGGCCGGCGGCATGGGCGCAATCCGGCGCCGGTCCCACGATCCTGGTCATGGGCGACTCGCTGAGCGCCGAGTACGGCCTCAAGCGCGGCGAAGGCTGGGTGGCGCTGCTCGAAAAGCGCCTGGCCGCCGAGAAGATCACCGCGCACGTCGTCAATGCCAGCATCAGTGGCGAAACGACCGCAGGCGGCAAGTCGCGCATCGACGCATTGCTCAAGACGCACAAGCCGAACGTGGTGGTCATCGAACTCGGGGCCAACGACGCGCTGCGCGGGTTGCCCATCGCGCAGACGCAAGGCAACCTGACGGCGATGGTCGATGCGTCGAAGGCGATCGGCGCAAGGGTGTTGGTCGTCGGCATCCAGGTACCGCCGAACTACGGCGCGGCGTACCTGGACAGCTTTACCAAGGTCTTTACCAACGTCGGCAACGCGAGCAAGGTGCCCGTGGTGCCCTTCATGCTCAAGGGCGTGGCCGACGGGCCCGATGTCGCGGCGATGTTCCAGGCCGATCGCATCCACCCGGTGGCGGCAGCGCATCCGCGCATCCTCGACAACATCTGGCCGGAACTGAAGAAGCTCCTGAAGTAGGCCCGCCCATGAAAAAACCGCCGTCTGCGGTGTGCAGGCGGCGGCGTCCTTCATCGATCGGATCGAACTTTTCAGCTGTCCTTGGTCGGCAGCGTGGGCACCGTCGGCGGATCGTTCTCGAGCGACGCCACATTGGTTTCCGGATCGCCGGGCGTCAAGCCATCGCTGCTCGGACTCAGCTTTCGATTTGCCTTCTCGCGCAGCTTCTCTTCTTTCTTTTTTTTCTTGGCCAGTTCTTTTTGACGCTTCTCGTATCCGTAGTTGGGTGCGGCCATGTTGCTCCAGGTGTCGTGCCCCGAAAGCGGGACGAATCTGCGCCCACTGTAAGCGATAAAAGCCCGCGCGAAAACGCACGCCTGCGAGGATCAGCGGGCCATGCCCTCGAGCGATTGCGCCAAGTCGGCCCGCAGGTCGGCTACAGCTTCCAGCCCGACCGAAAAACGCACCAGGGTGCCCTTGTGCGGCCAGCGCGCCACGTTCGGGTCGCGCATCAGGCCGATGTCGTACGGCACGACCAGACTGACCGGCCCGCCCCATGAATAACCGAGTCGGAACAGTTTCAAACCGTCACAAAAACGGTCCACCTGCTCGCTGCTGAAACGCTCGTCGAATACCACGGAGAAAATGCCGGCGGCTTGGCCATTGGCGCCGCACAGCGCACGCCAGTTGTCATGGCCCGGCGATCCCTCGATGGCCGGGTGCAGCACCTGAGCAATCTCGTCGCGCGAACCCAGCCAACGTGCCAGTTCCCGCGCGGCGGCGTCATGCGCTGCATACCGGATCGCAATGCTTGGCAACGAGCGCAACAGCGTCTCGACATCGCCCAACCCGACGCCCCAGCCCATGCGCATGTGTGTGAGCTTCAGCGCCTGGTGCAGCCGGCCGTCGTCACGCGTGACTATGCTGCCCATCAGCACGTCGCCGCCGCCGCTCGGGTACTTGGTGAGCGCATGCACCGACACGTCGACGCCCGCCCCGGTGCCGTTGAAATCGAAGGGGTCGAAGGCCAGGCCGGCGCCCCAGGTGTTGTCGAGCGCGGTGATCACGCCGCGTGCGCGACACGGGGCGGCCAGGGCGGGCAGGTCCGGAAACTCCATGGTGACCGAACCGGCTGCCTCCAGCCAGACCAGCTTGGTGCGCGGCGAAAGCTTGGCGGCCAGGTCACCCGGATTCATCGCGTCGTAGAGACGATGGGTGATGCCGAAGTTGGCCAGTTCGCCGTTGGCCAGCGCCTTGTTGGGGCCATACGCACTGTCGGGCAGCAGCACCTCGTCGCCTGTCTTGAGGAACGCGAATGCCACCAGCGAAATCGCGGCCAGCCCGCTCGGCACCAGCAGGCATTGCGTGCCGCCCTCCAGCGAGGCGAGTCGTTCTTCCAGCGTGAAAGTGGTCGGGGTGCCGTGCAGCCCGTAGGTGTAGCCAACCTTGGTCTTCCAGTCGCGGGCACGCATGGCGGCGACGTCGGCGAAGAACACTGTCGAGGCCTTGTAGATGCCCGGCTGCGGCGCCGCGAACTTCGGCGGCGGAACGTAGGGATGATGGATGAGGTCGGTGATCGGTTGGCGTGCCATGCCGCCAATGCTAGCGGGTGCAGAATCCGTGGTTCGAACCCACCGTGGCTGAAGGAGCACTGACGTGGCCATTCACGAGCTTTTTCCGTACCTGCGCGTTCATGACGCGGCAGCGGCGATCGACTTCTATTGCAAGCTGTTCGACGTCACCGAGAAATTCAGGTTGACCGAACCCAACGGCCGCATCGGGCATGCCGAGCTCGATTTCGGAAACGGCGCCACCCTGATGCTGTCGGATGCGTTCCCCGAATTCGGCCTCGAGAGCGCACGCACGATCGGCGGAAGTCCAGTGGCCCTGCACCTCCACGTGGACAACGCCGACGCGGTCATCGAGCGCGCGGTGACCGCAGGCGCCACGCTGGTGATGGCGCCGCAGGATCATTTTTATGGCGAGCGCTCCGGCAGCTTCGACGACCCGTTCGGACACCGCTGGAGCATCGGGCACAGCATCGAGGACGTCACGCCGCAAGAGATGCAGCGGCGCTACACCGCGATGCTGGCTGCCTGAGGCTCAAACCGACCACTTCTCGATGAGCTTCTCGGCACCCATGCCGTCGTAGCTTTCGAATGGTTGGTGAATCCAGGGATTGGTGGCCAGGAATTCGATGGAGTAGTCGGGTTCGAAAGTCGACAACGCCTTGGTCCAGATGACGGCACTGCGCAGCTCGGTGATGGGCGCGTACCGGTTGCGAAGCATGTCGACCACCGCGTGCAGCGTGTGGCCGGAGTCCGCCAGGTCATCCACCAGCAGCACCTTGCCGGCGATCTCGCCCTTGGGCGTGGTGATGTATCGGGCGATGTCCAGATGGCCCTGAACCGTGCCGGCATCGGCGCGGTAGGAGCTGGTCGACATGATGGCAAGCGGCTTGTTGAAGATGCGCGAGAGCACGTCGCCGGGGCGCATGCCGCCACGCGCCAGGCACAGGATGGTGTCGAACTCCCATCCCGATTGGTGCACCTTGATCGCGAGCTTCTCGATCAGATTGTGGTACTCGTCGTAGCTCACGTAGAGATGCTTGCCGTCTTCCGTCAACATGGGTTGGCTCCTGATTTTTAGATTTCATGCGGCCACCGCGCGTGTAGGTCGGTGGCCGAAAGGGCTTGGAAAATTTCGAGGCTCGGCCCGCGATCAATCCGCAAGATAGGGGTGGCGCATCATGATGGTGTGGTCACGGTCGGGGCTGGTCGACACCATGTGGATCGGCACACCCGTCACCTGCTCGATTCGTTGCAGGTAGAGGCGCGCGTTGATTGGCAGCTTGTCGTAATGCGTCACGCCGACGGTGCTGTCGCTCCAGCCTTCGAGCGTCTCGTAGATTGGCGTGCAGCGCTCGATTTCATCGGCACCCATCGGAAGGATGTCGGTGACCTCGCCGTCGAGCATGTAGCCTGTGCACAGCTCCAGCTTGTCGATGCCGTCCAGCACGTCGAGCTTGGTGATGCACAGGCCCGACAGGCCGTTGACCTGCGCCGAACGCTTCAGCAGCGCCGCATCGAACCAGCCGCAACGCCGGCTGCGTCCGGTTGTCACGCCCTTCTCGGCACCGACGGTGCTGAGGTGATAGCCCACGGTGCCCGGCGTGGCCCAGTCGAGCTCCGTCGGGAACGGCCCGCCGCCGACACGCGTGCAGTAGGCCTTGGTAATGCCCAGCACATAGTGCAGCATGCCGGGGCCGACGCCCGAACCCGCGGCCGCATTGCCGGCCACGCAGTTGCTCGAGGTGACGTACGGATAGGTGCCATGGTCGACGTCGAGCAGCGTGCCCTGCGCGCCTTCGAACAGCAGGTTGGCGCCGTTCTTGTTGGCGTCGTTGAGTTCACGCGAGACGTCGGCCATCATCGGCTTGAGCAACTCTGCATGCTTCATCGCTTCGTTGAACACCGTGTCGAAATCGACAGGTGACGCGCCCAGCACTTCCACCAGCACATGGTTGTGCAAGTCGAGGCACACACGCAGCTTGGCGGCGAAGCGCTCGGGGTGCTTCAGGTCCTGCACGCGCAGTGCACGGCGCGCGATCTTGTCCTCGTATGCGGGGCCGATGCCGCGGCCGGTGGTGCCGATCTTCTCGATGCCACCCTTCTCGCGATACGCCTCGCGCGCAATGTCGAGCGCAGCGTGAAACGGCAGGATCAGCGGGCAGGCCTCGCTGATCCGCAGGCGCGAACGTACCTCGACGCCGGCCTTCTCGAGCCCCTCGATTTCCTCGAACAGCTTGGCCGCCGACAGCACCACGCCATTGCCGATGTAGCACTTGACGCCCGGCCGCATGATGCCGCTGGGGATCAGGTGCAGCGCGGTCTTCACGCCGTTGATCACCAGCGTGTGGCCTGCGTTGTGGCCGCCCTGGAAGCGCACCACGCCCTGGGCGCTTTCGGTCAGCCAGTCGACCAATTTGCCCTTGCCCTCGTCGCCCCACTGGGTGCCGACGACGACCACGTTTCTTCCGGTGGTAACGCTCATGTCTACTCGCTTCTCAAACAAATTCAGATGGATTGCAGTGTCCACTCGCCGCCTCGCTCGACGAGCTCGCGGTCGCAGTGGAATTCGTCGATTTCGCTCTCGTGGCCCGGCAGTACGCAGACCACGGTTTCACCCCTGCGGCGCAGCGCGGCGATGGCATCGCGCAAGCCCGCGGCGTCGCTCCATGGCGCGCGTACTGCAGCGCGCAACGGGCGTGCCGGCAGCACCTCCACCAGTTCGCGCAAGTCGAGGCTGAAGCCGACGGCGGGACGATTGCGACCGAACACCGCACCGACTTCGTCATACCGGCCGCCGCGCACCAACGCATCGGCCGCGCCGTCCACATAGATGCCAAATCGCACACCGCTGTAATAGGCGTAGCCACGCAGGTCGGACAAGTCGAAGCTCACGTTGGCGCCGCCGCTGAGGCGGCCCGCAAGCTGGCGCAGATCGGCCAATGCCTCCCGCACGGCGGACGTGTCGGGCAATACGCGCTGCGCCTCGTCGAGCACCTTCGCGTCGCCGTACAACTGCACCAGCGCCAGCAGACCGTCCCGCGACGCCGCCGGAAAATCGCGCGTCAGGGCGCGCAGTTCGCTGGTGTCCTTGGTGGCCAACGCCGCATGCACGCGGCCGAGCACGCTGCCATCGACCGGTACGCCGGCGAACAGCGAGCGCACGATGCGCGCATCGGCCATGTCGACCAGGACGTTGTCGGTGACGCCGGCGGCATGCAGGCAATCGAGCGCGAGCACGAGCGATTCGGTGTCCGCCTCCAGGCCGGCATGCCCATAGATTTCGGCGCCGAACTGCAGCGGCTCGCGTGTGGCATGCGGACGGTCCGGCCGCACATGGACGACCGGGCCGCAATAGCACAGCCGCGCAACGCCCTGGCGGTTCAGCAGGTGCGCGTCGATACGCGCGACCTGCGGGGTGGTGTCGGCGCGCAGGCCCATGCTGCGGCCGGACAATTGGTCGACCAGCTTGAAAGTCTGCAGGTCGAGCGCCTCGCCTGTGCCCGAGAGCAACGATTCAAGGTGCTCGAGCATCGGCGGCATGACCAGCTCGTAGCCATAGCCACGGGCAGTGTCGAGCAACTGGCGACGAAGTTCTTCGATGTGGCGCGCTTCGGAAGGCAGCACATCGGCAATGTGATCCGGGAGGACCCAGGCGGACATGGGAAAAGGAGGCGTGGGTTAAACGCGAATTCTACCGGCCTCGCAAGACTGGCCCTCAACGCGAGATCACAACGCGCACCTCAGTTCCAGAAACACCGCGGAACCGGCTTTGCCGGGCCGTTGGTGTTGCCCCCGCTAGGGGTAGGTGGAACGCACGAAGCGCGCGGAGCCTGGGGGCGAGCAACTAATTCGCAACCCAGAGCAGCAATACGCCGAGAAGGACGCTGCAAAGCCCGAAGAAGCGAAGCTGCCCGTCGCGCAATTGCAGCAACTGGACGAAGCCCTTGCGCCAGGTGCCGGGCGACAGGAAGGGCATTGCCCCTTCGATCACCAGCACCAACGCCAGCGCGCTCCAGAAAACGTCGGCGCTCATGGTGGCGGAAGGACTACCGGCGCGCTGCAGGCGGCACCGCACTGCCCGCCGCGCCCCCCGAGCTGCGCATCGCACGGAAGAAATCGGTCGAGGCCGGGTCGACCACGATCACGTCGCTCTTCTTGTTGAAGCTCTGCTTGTAGGCATCCAGGCTGCGGTAGAACTGCGCAAACTGCGGGTCGCGGCCGAAGGCATCGGCGTAGATTCCGGCAGCCTGCGCATCGCCGTCGCCCTTGATCTTTTGCGCGTCGCGATAGGCATTCGCCACGGTCACTTCGCGTTGGCGATCGGCATCGGCGCGGATCTTCTCGCCTTCGGCAGAACCCGTTGAACGCAGTTCATTCGCCACGCGCTTGCGCTCGGCTTCCATGCGGCGATAGACCGACTCCGTGATGGCCTCGACGTAGTCGACGCGGGTGATGCGCACGTCGACCACGTCCACGCCCCAAGGCTTGGCGCCCTTCACCACGCCAAGCACCTCACGCTGCACGTTGGTCATGAGTTCCTCGCGGTTGGACGATATCAACTGGCGCACCGTGTACTTGTTGATGTTCTCCTGGAACGCGTTGCGCACGACGCGATTCAGTTGCATGGCACCGGCGTTTTCATCCAGTCCCACATTGCGGATGTACTCCGACGGATTCGAAATGCGCCAACGCACATACCAGTCGATCACCACGCGCTGCTTCTCGGCCGTGAGCATCGGCTCGGTATCGACACTCGACAGCATCAGCAGGCGCTTGTCGATGTACGACACGTTCTGGAACGGTGGCGGCATCTTGAAATTGAGACCCGGCTCGGTGATCACGCTCTTGATCTGGCCGAGTTGGTAGACCACGCCGAACTGGCGCTGATCGACCACGAAAAGCGTGGAACTCAGCAGCGCGAGCGCCACCAGGATCGACGTTGCGATAAATCCGATTCTGTTCATGTCAACGTTTCCTCAGCGGGCGTCGCGATCACGCGAACGGCCTTCCCGGGCGCGCGAGTCGCCCGTCATCGGTGCCACCGGAATCACCGAGGACTGGGCCGGTGCGGTGCCGGCCACATTCGGGCTGGCCGCGTCGGACGGCGTGGCCGCTGCGGCGCCACCTTGCGCATTCAGTTGCATGAGCTTGTCGAGCGGCAGATATAGCAGGTTCGAGCCCTGCTTCGAATCGACCAGCACCTTGGTCGTACTCGCGTAGATCTGCTGCATGGCATCGATGTACATGCGGTCGCGCGTGACCTGCGGGGCCTTCTGGTACTCGGCCAGCACCTGGCCGAAGCGACCGGCGTCACCCTGCGCCTGCGCCACGATGCGCGCCTTGTAGGCCTCGGACTCTTCCTTCAGGCGCGACGCCGTGCCAGTGGCCTTCGGGATCACGTCGTTGGCATAGGCCTGCGCCTCGTTCTTGGTGCGCTCGCGCTCCTGGCCGGCCTTGAGCACATCGTCGAACGCGGCCTGCACCTGCTCGGGCGGACGCACGCCGCCCTGCTGCAGATTGATGCCGACGATCTCGACACCGACCTTGTAGCGGTCCAGGATGGTCTGCATCAGCGTGCGCACGCGCGGCGCGATCTGGTCGCGCTCCTCGGCGAGCGCCTTGTCCATCTTCATCTTGCCGACGACTTCGCGCACCGCGGTCTCGGCCACCTGCACCACCGTTTCGCCGGGCGACTTGCTCTCGAACAGGTACTGCCGCGCATCGCTCAGGCGGTACTGCACCGCGAACTTGATCTCGACGATGTTCTCGTCCTCGGTCAGCATGGCCGATTCGCGCAGGCCGGTGGAACGTACGATGTTGTCGCGCCCGACGTCCGCCGAACGGATCTGCGTCACGACCACGATTTCGTGGCGCTGGATCGGGTACGGAAAGCGCCAGTTGAAACCCGCCCCGACGGTGGCCTTGTAGCTGCCGAACTGGGTGATCACCGCCTGCTGGCCTTCGTTGACGATGAAAAACCCGGTGCCGAGCCAGATCAGCACGGCCACCGCCGCCACGAGACCCAGCCCGAAGCCGGCGTTCTTCATGTCGGGCTTGAAACCACCACCATTGCCGCCGCCGCTTGGACGATTGCCATTGCCGTTGTTGCCGCCGCGGCCACTGCCGAAGAGGCCGCCGAGCTTGCGGTTGAAATCGCGCCAGAGTTCGTCGAGGTCCGGCGGTCCCTGGTTCGGACCCTGGCCGCGCGGTGGATTGGGCCGCGGAGGAGGTGGCGGCGGCGTGGCGGGCGGTTCACTGTCAGGCCGATTGCCAGACGGTCGCTGCTCACCATTGGACGGAGGCTCGTCGCCTCGGCCCCATCGACCGTCATTCAGGTTGAACACGCCCCGAAGACGACTCCACACTGGCTTTGCATTCATTCGTTTTGCTTGTTATCTCGTCAGAGGCGGGATTGTGCCCAATCAACTTGCTGCATCGTGCAATTCAGCGTCGGCGTCTAAGGTCATGGCTGCGGCGCTGGCAGAGCCGGAACGCGAAGCCAATTCAGCCCGCAGTGCCGGCACGCCTTGCCCTGTATGGGCACTGACGAAAATGCGCGGCACCTGGACCCCGTCGACCTCGATTTCATCCTGGAGATGCAGTGGCAGTTGCCCGCTTTCAAGGGCATCGAGCTTGTTGAACACCAGCAACTGCGGAATGTTGTCCGCGCCGATCTCCGCGAGCACGCTTTGCACCTCGGCCATTTGCTCGGGGTGATGCGGATTCGACGCATCGACCACATGCAACAGCAAGTCGGCGTCGACCGCCTCCTGCAGCGTGGCCTTGAAGGCGTCGACAAGGCCGTGCGGAAGCGCACGGATGAACCCCACCGTGTCGGAAATCGAAACCTGGCGGCGTGCGTCGCCCAGGTACAGGTTGCGTGTGGTGGTGTCGAGCGTGGCGAACAACTGATCGGCCGCATAGGCGCGTGCCTTGACCAGCGCGTTGAACAGCGACGACTTGCCGGCGTTGGTGTAGCCGACCAGCGAAATGTTGAACGTCTCGCGCCGCTCGCGCTGGCGACGCTGCGTGCCACGCTGCTTTTGCACCTTGGCAAGTCGCTCGCGCGTGCGCTTGATCGATTCGCTGATCATGCGGCGGTCGAGTTCGATCTGCTTTTCGCCAGGGCCGCCGCGCACGCCGGCGCCGCCGGTCTGGCGCTCCAGGTGGGACCAGCGGCGAACCAGGCGCGTACTGAGGTATTGCAGGCGCGCGAGTTCGACCTGCAACTTGCCTTCGTGCGAGCGTGCACGCTGCGCGAAGATTTCCAGAATGAGAAAAGTCCGGTCGTAAACAGCAACATCGAGCTGGCGCTCGAGGTTGCGCTGTTGTGCCGGACTCAGGGTCTGGTCGAAGATGACCTCGCTCGCGCGATGCATCAACGCCAGTTCCTTGATCTCGTCGGCCTTGCCGCTGCCCACGAACAGGGCAGCGTCGGGCGCCTTGCGCTTGCAAACAATGCGCGCGACAGGCTGGAGGCCAGCAGTTTGCGCAAGCAAACCGAGTTCCTCCAGTTCGCTGTCGAAATGAGGCAATCCGAAGTCGACGCCGACGAGAATGACGGCGCCTTCCTGGTATGAAATCAGTTCAGACAAACGGAACCGTACCGATCAGGGGAAGGCGCGACGGACAGGTGCCGCCGCGCTGGAGATACCGATCAAGAACCCGAGTCGTCGCTCTCGGCGGCCGAGAAATTCACCGCGCGGCCCGGAACGATGGTGGAAATGGCATGCTTGTACACCATCTGAGTCACGGTGTTGCGCAGCAGTACGACGTATTGGTCGAAGGATTCGATCTGGCCCTGTAGCTTGATGCCGTTCACCAGATAGATGGAAACCGGCACGTGCTCCCGACGCAAAGTGTTCAGGAACGGGTCTTGCAAAAGTTGCCCTTTGTTGCTCACGATATTCTCCGTGTTCAAGGAAGAGTTATAGGAGCGACGACCTTAACACAGCGTTTCTGCGCTTCGGCAACGGTTGCAAAAGCCTTGAAAAAATAACGTCTCTTATTCGGTGCCAGACAGGCCTCAGCACTCATTCAACTGCCGTCTTCCGAGGTCAAACGCACCAAACCGGCGCTCAGCCGCCTGATTTTTCAGCGTAGGGATTCGTCGACGTCTTGAATTCGATTCGCATGGGCGTTCCGACCAGATCGAACTCCTTGCGAAATCGAGCTTCCAAGAACCGCTTGTACGAGTCCGTGACGTGCTCCAGCGAGTTGCCGTGGATCACGATCACCGGCGGGTTCATGCCGCCCTGATGGGCATATCGCATCTTGGGCCGGAACATGCCGGCGCGCTGTGGCGACTGGAATTGCACCGCCTCGAGCAGCAAACGTGTCAGCACCGGTGTGGACATCTTGCGGGTGGCCGACTTGTGGGCCTGTGCAATCGACTGCCAGACCGGGCCCAGGCCCTGTCGCTTGATCGCGGAGATGAAGTGCAAGGCAGCGAACTTCAGGAACGGCAGGCGCGTTTCGATCTGGCGCTGGATCTGCTCGCGCTGGTAGCTGTCGACCGCATCCCATTTGTTGATGGCAATGACCACGGCGCGGCCCGATTCAAGGATGTAGCCCGCGATGTGCGCGTCCTGGTCGGTCACACCCTGCGTGGCATCCAGCAACAGCAGGACGACATTCGATGATTCGATGGCCTGCAGCGTCTTGACCACCGAGAACTTCTCGATCGCCTGGAACACCTTGCCCTTGCGACGCAGCCCGGCCGTGTCGATCAATTCGAAGCGTTGCCCGTTTCGTTCGAAGGGCACCGAGATCGCGTCGCGCGTGGTGCCCGGCAGGTCGAACGCCACCAGGCGCTCCTCGCCGAGCCACGTGTTGATCAGCGTCGATTTGCCCACATTCGGACGCCCTGCCACCGCCAGCTTGATGGACTTGGCTTCGCCGTCGTCTTCTTCATCTTCGGGTTCGACCAGGTTCAACGGCTCCAGCGCCAGGTCGATCAGGTCGCGAATGCCCTGCCCGTGTGCCGCGGAGACGCCGTGCACGTCGCCAAGCCCGAGCTCGTAGAAGTCGACTAGCCTGGTCCCGTCTTGCATGCCTTCGGCCTTGTTGGCCACAAGTACGGTGGGTTTGCCGAGCCGGCGCAATTCGCGCGCGATGTCATGGTCTTGAGCCGAGAGCCCCTCGCGCGCATCCACGACAAAGATGACCACGTCGGCCTCGGCCACGGCCTGCCGTGTCTGCTTGGCCATCTCCTTGAAGATGCCGCTGCCAGCATCCGGCTCGAAGCCGCCGGTGTCGATCACGATGAATTCGCGCTTCCCCTGGCGGCCGTTGCCGTAGTGGCGGTCGCGCGTCAGGCCGGCGAAGTCGGCAACGATCGCGTCGCGGGTTTGGGTCAACCGATTGAACAACGTCGACTTGCCGACGTTGGGTCGCCCGACCAAAGCCAGAACCGGCTTCATGGCCGGACCCTTATCACTGCTGGCTTCAAGATCGGTCTTTCAAAATGATTTGTTATTCGGGGCGGTAGCCGAACACGCCGCCCTTGCGAGTCACGACCACCACCGTGTTGGCGGCGACCACGGGCGTGGCGGCGATGGCCGAGCCGTCGGCGCTGACGCGGTTCAGGGGGCTGCCGTCTTCGCGCGAGACGAAGTGCAGCAGCCCTGCGCGATCGCCAATGACGACCGAACGGCCAACGACCAACGGCGCTGTCAAGTCACGGTACTTGAGCCGGTCCGACTGCCAGGCGCGCTCGCCGTCGGCGCGGCGCCATGCAACCACGTTGCCGTCGGACTCGGTGCCGACCACCAACTGCCCGTCGCCGCTGATGCCTTCGGCGCTCACTGCGGGCTTGCTCCACAGCAAGCCGCCGCGCACCGCGTCGACACAACCGACGCTGGCGTAATAAGCCCGCGCGCAGACAGTGTCGCCCACGCGGCTCACGCTGCCGGTCAGGTCAACCAGGCGCTCGACGTCATTGGTACCGCGGGGCGCTGCAATGGGCGACTCCCAGCGCGAAGAACCGTTGGCCGGATTGATACCGACCAGCCGTCCGCCGACGCCCGCCAGAAGCGTGTCTCCCACTGCGAGCAGCACGCCGGGCTTCTTCAACACCAGGGACTCGGCCGTGCGCTGCTGGATCCAGAGGCGGCGCCCGCTTCCGCCATCGTATGCGCTGGTCGCGCGGTCGGCGGTTTCCACGAAGACACGTCGACCGGCCACGAGTGGCGCGGTATAGGTCTCGGCTGTGAGCCTCTCGCGCCACAGGACCTTGCCGCCTTCGAGGACAACAAGTTCGTTCTTGTTGGTGACCACCGCCGCCATGGACCCGTCGCTTCCGACGCCGGCCGTGAGCGGCGCGCCCACGCTGGCGCGCCAGACCTCGGTGCCGTTGCGCGCATCGATGGCCACCACCGTGCCGTCGGTGCCGGCCACCGTGACCGTGTCGCCGCTCACGTTGGCCTGCAACGGGAAGTCGACAGCCGGAATCTTCACGTTCCAGGCTTCGCGCACGCCGAGCACCACTACGTTGGTCGGCAGTTCGGCCGGCTTGGGCTTGCTCGTGCTGGAACATGCCGCCAACGCCGCGATAAGAACCATCGCCAACCCGGTGCGAAGCACCGGCGTTGCAGGCATGAGACGCTTGAGATTCATTTTGCGATCAGGATTGTTTAGGGGCTGCAGGCTTCAGGGATTGCGTGTCGACGCCGACCGAGTTGAGCTTGATTTCAACCAGGCGCCGGTAGTCGTTGCGCGGCTCCAGTCCCGTCCACGCCTTCTGGTATTCGGTGCGTGCCTCGTCGCGCTTGCCCTGGGCCATGTAGATATCGCCCTTGCGGTCGGCCACGAGCGGCTCGAACTCCTTGGGGAAGGCGGTTCCGAGTTGCTTCAGTGCCTCGTCATAGGCCTTGCTGTCGAAAAGTTCGGCCGCGAGCCGCAGCCGCGCCACAGCCTGGTAACCGGGATCGACGGCCTTTTCGGCCACCCAGGTCAGCGCGGCACGAGAGCCATCGGCATTGCCCTTGTCGTGCAATGCCTTGGCGGCCAGCAAACCGGCTTGCTGGGCATAGCTGGTGGAGGCGAAGCGGTCCTTCATCTCGCCGAGCGTGCGCTCGACGATGGCGGGGTCGCCGGCTTCGACGTTGCGCTCGAGCGTGTCATAGAGTGCGGCCGCTTGCGCCGCCTGGTTGCGCTGGTAGTACTGCCAGCCGTTCCAGCCGGCAAAGGCCAGGGCGATCACGAGCAGCGTCGAGGTGATGAGGTTGCCCCAGGTGTTCCAGAAGTGCTTGAGCTGGTCGAGCTGTTCCTGTTCCTGAAGATCGAGAGGTGTTGCCATGCGCTATACGTTGGAGGAAGCCGGGGATTGTAGGGTGGTGGCCCAATCGGCCACGTCGGTGAGGGCGCGAGCGACCTGCGCGCCAGCGCCGTCGCGAAGCGATTTGACGGTGACTTCGCCACGCGCGAGTTCGTCGCCGCCGAAGATCAACGCGAAGCAGGCACCGCTGGCGTCTGCCTTCTTGAACTGCGATTTGAGGCTGCCGCCGCCCGCGTGCATTTGCACGGCGACACCGGCCGATCGCAAGGCTTCCAATGCCACCTGGACTTTGGGGCTCAGGGTCGGGTCGGGAACCACCGCATAGACATGCGGTGCGGCGGAAGGCACCGGCACGCCCAGGGTATCGATCAGCAACAGCAACCGCTCGACGCCGAGGCCGAAGCCCACGGCCGGCGTAGGTTTGCCGCCCAACTGCTCGAACAGGCCGTCATAGCGTCCACCACCACAGACCGTGCCTTGCGAGCCGAGTTGATCGGTCACCCACTCGAACACCGTCAGGTTGTAGTAGTCCATGCCGCGCACCAGACGGGTGTTGATGCGGTAGGCCAGGCCGGCTTCGTCGAGCACCGCGCGCACGGCGTTGAAGTGGGCCAGTGTCTCCTCGCCCAGGAAGCTCATCAGCTGTGGCGCTGCTTCGATCAGCTCCTGCATCGAAGGATTCTTGCTGTCGAGGATGCGCAGCGGGTTGGTGAGCAGGCGGCGCCTGGAATCTTCGTCAAGCTGTTCGGTATGTGCTTCGAAGTAGGCAACAAGCGCGGCGCGATGGGCCGCGCGCTCGGCTGGCTGGCCCAGGCTGTTCAACTCCAGGCGCACGTGCTCGCCTTCGACCAGACCCAACGCCTTCCAGAGGCGGCGCGCCATCAGGATCAGTTCGGCATCCACATCCGGTCCGGCAAAACCCAGGGCTTCGACGTCGAGCTGGTTGAACTGGCGGTAGCGTCCTTTTTGCGGACGTTCGTGGCGGAACATCGGGCCGATGGTCCACAGGCGCAGTGGGCCGTTGTAGAGCGCGTTGTGCTCGACCATCGCGCGCACGATGCCGGCGGTGGCTTCCGGTCGCAGCGTGAGCTTGTCGCCGTTCATCGAATCGGTGAAGGAATACATTTCCTTCTCGACGATGTCCGTCACTTCGCCGAGGCCGCGCACGAACAGGGCCGTGGGCTCGACGATGGGCGTGAGCATGTACTGGTACCCGTAGTGGCCCAGCACTGAGCGCAGCGTGTTTTCGAACCACAGCCAGAGTTGGGAATCCGGCAGCTTGTCCTTGCGGGTCACGCTGCCGGGCAGGATGTCGTTCATGCCTTTGACGGCATTCAATTTGTCAGCCATGGGGTCCGGAAATCAGTCGACCACGGCAGCCTGGCTGCCGAAGCGCTTTTCAATGTAGTTTTCGACGAGTTGGTGGAACTCGTTCGCGATGTTGTCGCCGCGCAGCGTGAGCGCCTTCTGGCCGTCGATGAACACCGGCGCGGCGGGCGTCTCGCCGGTGCCGGGCAGGCTGATGCCGATGTCGGCGTGCTTGCTCTCGCCGGGGCCGTTGACGATGCAGCCCATGACGGCCACCTTCATGTTCTCGACGCCAGGGTACTTGTTGCGCCAGACCGGCATCTGCTGGCGCAGGTAGTCGTCGATCTGCTTGGCCAGTTCCTGGAAGGTGGTGCTGGTTGTGCGGCCGCAACCGGGGCACGCCGTAACGCTCGGCACGAAAACGCGCAACCCGAGTGCTTGAAGAATTTCGTTTGCGATCAGCACTTCCTGCGTGCGCGACTCGCCCGGCTGCGGCGTGAGCGACACGCGGATGGTGTCGCCGATGCCCTCCTGCAGCAGGATCGACAGCGCCGTGGCCGAGGCAACCGTGCCCTTGGTGCCCATGCCGGCTTCGGTGAGCCCCAGGTGCAGCGTGTAATCGCAGCGCCGCGCCAACTCGCGGTAGACGGAGATCAAATCCTGCACGCCACTGACCTTGCAGCTCAGGATGATCTGGTTGCCATTCATGCCCATCGATTCGGCCAGCTTCGCGGAATCGATCGCGGAGGTGACCAACGCCTCGTACATCACCGACTTGGCGTCCCAGGGCTCGGCACGCTGGCTGTTGGCGTCCATCAGGCTGGCAAGCAACTCCTGGTCGAGGCTGCCCCAGTTCACGCCGATACGCACCGGCTTGTTCCAGCGCATCGCGGCCTCGATCATCTGGCCGAACTGCTTGTCCTTCTTGTCGCCCTTGCCCACGTTGCCGGGGTTGATGCGGTACTTGCTGAGCGCCTCGGCACAGGCCGGATAGTCGGTCAGGAGGCGATGGCCGTTGTAGTGGAAGTCGCCGATCAGCGGCACGTCGATGCCCATGCGATCCAACTGCTCGCGGATGTAGGGCACCTGCTCGGCGGCTTCCGGCGTGTTGACGGTGATGCGCACCATCTCGGAGCCGGCCAGCGCCAGTTCCTTGACCTGGATGGCGGTGCCGATGGCATCGACCGTATCGGTGTTGGTCATCGACTGCACGCGCACCGGTGCGTCGCCTCCCACCGTGACCGTGCGCGGCCCCCATGTCACGCGGGCCTGGCGCGAATTGCGCGCCCTGGGCGATGCGGGTTCGATCGGCAGGCAGGGAGGGAGGATCAGATCGTTCACGGCTTGACCTCGAAACGCGCGACACCGCCGGCCTTGGTCACTGCCGCGAGGTCGAAGGGCTTGCCGCGCAATTGCACATCGACGCCGGAAGCACGCCCGATGACCACCGACAGCGGCAGCGTGCCCGACAAATTCACCGTTTCACCGGCCTGCACGGTACGGCGCAGCAGCTGCTTGCCGCCTGCTTCGGTGACCGTGATCCACGAGTCCGCACGGGCCTTGAAGACCAGCAATTCCGCACCGGCCGCGGCGGTGGGTGCCACCGGCGCGGCGGGAGCAACCGTGGCCGCGGACGCCGGCGGCATGGGCTCCGCGGCAGGCGCGGCAGGCGCGGCCGGTGCGCCCGACTCGATCACGGTGCCGGCCGGTGCCGGCGGCGTATCGGCAGACGCCGTTTCCGACCGGCTCGTCAGCCTCGAAACCGTGGCGCTCAGCCGATCGAACGCCGATTGCGGAATCCAGAACAGCGCAGCGGCACCCACGAGCAGCAAACCGACCACCACCATCAATGCTCGCGACGGCAAGGACATGCCGCCGGCACGCCCCTGGTGCGGCGCGCCCGAGCGGATGTTGGAGCTCATGGTGCGATCGGCATCAGCCAGTCCCGGACGCTTGGCACCGGGCAGCTTGGCCAGCACCGGCCCGGGGTCCACCTTGAGCGCGCGGCAGACACTGGCCGCCAACGCGCGCGCGAACACCGGATCGGGCAACGCGTCGATGTTGTCGTCTTCCAGAGCCTCCAGCTTTTGCACGGGAACCTTGAGCGCGGCTGCCACCACGGCAATGTCCAATCCATGCGCCTCGCGCGCCTGGCGCAACATTTCACCGGCGGTCATGAGCGCGCTGTCTCCGCCGGCCAGCGGCACAGCGGCCGAGGCACCAAACTGACTGGCCCGTTCAATCATTGAAATTTCCGCGCTCGTACGCTATGGCTTCCCGCGACTGCGGAAAGCGACTCTGCAATTGGTTGCCCAACTGGCTCACCGCGTCGCGATTGTTCAGCTTGCGCTCGACCTTGACGCCAAGCCAAAGCGTTTCGGCGTTGGCCGCCGGACCGTTGTTGACGCGGCGCACGTAGAACTGCGCCCGAGTCCAATCCTCGCGCTTGGCCAGCAGCGCCGCGAGGTTGTAGCCGATGACGGGGTTGGCGGCATCGAACTCGTAGGCTTTCATCAGGGTCTTCTCGGCCTCCGCGTTCTGGCCTGCGCGGATCTGGCACAGGCCCTCCGTCATCAGTGTCTTGGACGAGTCGATATAGCCTGGCACCGCCAACGCCGCATTGAACTGTTGCATTGCATCGTTGTAACGGTTCTGCTGGCACAGCAGCCAACCGTAGTTGTGCATGGTGTTGGCATCGCGCGGATTGATCGCGATGGCCCGGCGGAAGCTGTCTTCGGCCAGGCCGGGATCGTCCATGCGCATGTACACCAGGCCGCGCAGGTTGTAGGCCTCTGCATAGTTCGGATCCGCCACGAGCGACTGCTTGATCTCGTCCAGCGCCGTCGTGGTCTGGCCGGCCTCGAAATAGCCGATGGCCAATTCGAGGCGGGTGCGCGCACGCTTGCGCGCCTTGCCTTCGTCGGAGTCGGTCGCAAGATCGGCGCCGTTGGCGGCCGTGGCCTGCGCGGAAACACCCTTGTTCGCACAGCCGGCCAGCGTTGTCACTACCGCGGCCGCGAACAAAAGGGCTGGTACCCACCGGCCCGGAAAAACTTTGCTCATTGATTCAATGCTCCTGAACACCGGGCTTGGTCGTGGCGCGGCGCGCCGGATGAACTGTCACGGTGTGCTCCGCAAGGCGGCGTTGCGCCATGCGCTCGGCGGCGCGCGTACGGTCTTTCACGTCGCCGGCCAACTGCCCACACGCCGCATCGATGTCGTCGCCGCGCGTCTTGCGCACGGTGGTCACGATGCCTGCTTCGCTCAAAAGCTTCGCAAACGCCAGCACGCGCGGCTGCGGTGAACGCAACAGGCCCGAGGCGGGAAACGGATTGAACGGAATCAGGTTGAACTTGCACGAAACGCCATGGGCGCCACGCACGAGTTCGATGAGTTGCTTCGCGTGCTCGGGTTGGTCATTGACGCCGTCGAGCATGCAGTATTCGAAGGTGATGAAGTCGCGCGGCGCATGCGCCAGGTAGCGGCGGCAGGCATCGAGCAATTCGGCGATCGGGTACTTGCGATTGAGCGGCACCAGGTCATCGCGCAACGCGTCGTTGGGCGCATGCAGCGACACCGCCAACGCAACCGGGCAATCGAGCCCCAGCCGGTCCATCATCGGCACGACACCCGACGTCGACACCGTGACGCGACGGCGCGACAAGCCATAGGCGTTGTCGTCGAGCATCGTGCGCAATGCCGGCACCAGCGCAGAGTAGTTCTGCAGCGGCTCGCCCATGCCCATCATCACCACGTTGGAAATAACGCGCTCGTCGCGTTTCAGGTGCTTGCGCAAGAAGTGCTCGGCGAACCAGAGCTGGGCGACGATTTCACCGGTCGTCAGATTTCGGCTGAAACCCTGGTGACCGGTCGAGCAGAAGCGGCAGCCAACGGCGCAACCGGCCTGCGACGACACGCACAGCGTGCCGCGATCGTCCTCGGGAATGAACACGGCTTCGACCGCATTGCCGTCACCGACATCGAACAGCCACTTGATGGTGCCATCGGCGGATTCATGCTGCGAGAGCACCTTGAGAGACTCGATGCGGGCTGTACCGGCGAGTTTCTCGCGCAGCGACTTCGCAAGGTCAGTCATCTGGCCGAACTCGCTGGCGCCGCGCTGGTGAATCCAGCGGAAGAGTTGGGTCGCCCGGAAGCGCTTTTCGCCGAGCTTTTCGCAGAACGCGGCCAGCCCCTCGAGATCGTATTCGAGCAGGTTGGCCGTGGTCATGGGATCAGCGCTTGTAGACGTTGAGGCCCGCGAAGAAGAAGGCGATTTCGCCCTTCGCGGTTTCGGGCGCGTCGGAGCCGTGCACTGCGTTGGCATCGATGCTGTCGGCAAAGTCGGCGCGGATGGTGCCGGCGGCCGCCTTCTTCGGATCGGTGGCGCCCATCAGGTCACGGTTCTTGAGGATGGCGTCTTCGCCTTCGAGCACTTGCACGAACACGGGGCCCGAGATCATGAACTCGACGAGGTCCTTGAAGAAGGGGCGCTCCTTGTGAACGGCGTAGAACTGCTCGGCTTCGCTGCGCGAGAGGTGCACGAACTTGCTGGCAACCATCTTGAGGCCAGCGGCTTCAAAACGGGAGACGATCTTGCCGATGACGTTCTTCGCGACGGCGTCGGGCTTGATGATGGAAAGGGTGCGTTCGATGGCCATTGAAATGCTTCCTGAGAGCTTGGATTTTTGAAGTGTTCGATCAAGCGCGCAACGAAGGGTTGCACAGCATTGACAAAGCCTCTGATTTTAACCGGCGCGGGCTACAGGTCCGATGACGGACCCATGAATGACCGCTGCTGGTCGGCTGGTTTCAGCGCCCGCGGCGACGCTGGCCACCGCCGGAACCGCCGCCAGTACCGCTGCCGGGGCCACCGCGTCGCGGGCCCTGGCGTTGTTCCTTGCGTTGGCGGGAGAAACTGTCGGCGCCGATGTAGCCGAGCGATGTCTTCATGGGATCCGGCTGGTTGCCGCCGGGCGGCGGGCCGTCGCCACGTCCACCACCGCCACCACCGCGGCGCTGAGCGCCCTGCCCTTGTCCGCCCGCGTTGCCGCGATTGCCGCGGGGGCCACGGCCATCGCCGAGCGGGTTCGGAATATTGGGCTGTCCGCGCGAGTCGTCGCGCGGTCCGGCCGGACCCTTGCCGCCCTTGCCACGGCGGCGCTTGCTCCGGCCACCGCCTTCGCCGCCAGGGGCGCCACCAGGCCCGCGCGCTTGCTGCGGACGCGGGCCGCGCTCGGCGACACCGCCGGCCGCCTGGAACAAGCCACGAATGTCGCGCTCGTCGAGTTCCATCCATGCGCCGCGCTTGAGTCCGCGCGGCAACACCATCGCGCCGTAGCGGATGCGGATGAGCCGGCTGACCGCATGGCCGACCGATTCGAACATGCGGCGCACTTCACGGTTGCGGCCTTCGGAAATCGTCACGCGATACCAGCAATTGGACCCTTCGCCGCCGCCGTCCTCGATGCTGCCGAAATGGGCCATGCCATCCTCCAGACGTACGCCGTCCAGCAACTTCTGGCGCTCTTCCTTGCTGATCGCGCCGAGCACGCGCACGGCATATTCACGCTCGAGCCCGAAGCGAGGATGCATGAGGCTGTTGGCGAGTTCACCGGAGCTTGTGAATAGCAGCAGGCCTTCGGTGTTCAGGTCGAGCCGGCCGACCGACTGCCACTTGCCTTGCTGCAGGCGCGGCAGCTTGCGAAACACCGTAGGCCGGTTCTGCGGATCGTCATGCGTGACCACCTCGCCGACGGGCTTGTGGTACGCGATGACGCGTGCCGGCGGCGGTGCGATGCGATAGCGGATCGGCTTGCCATTGACCTTGACCTGGTCCCCGTACTGGATGCGCTGACCGATATGGGCTGGCTCATTGTTGACGGAGATGCGGCCTTGAAGGATCAGCGCTTCCATCTCGAGGCGCGAACCAAGGCCGGCCTGGGCCAGCACCTTGTGCAGCTTGGGCGAATCGGCTTCGGGCAGCAGCACACGCTTGAGGGCCGGCACCTCGGGACTCTCTTCGTCGGCGTCGAACTGGCCCGACACCACGTCGGCAAAGCGGATCGGCTGCGGCGGCGGGGCATTGCGCTGTTCGCGCTCAGCCGCGCGGCGGGCACGGTCGAGGTCGTCTTCTTCCTCGTCCGGCTCTTCCTCCTCTTCGTCGTATTCGTCTGCTGATTCGGATTGAATGACGGGCTCGGCTCGCGCGATCGGCTCGGCTTGTGCGATCGGCTCGGCTTGTGCGACGGGCTCGGCTTGTGCGACGGGCTCTGCTTGTGCGATCGGCTCGGCCTGTGCGACCGGCTCGGTTTGTGCAACCGGCTCGACCTGAGCGACCGGCTCGACCTGTGCGACCGACTCGGCTTGCACGATCGGCCCTGCTTGCGCGACGGGCGTCAGTTGCGCCGGCGCGGGCTGCAGGTCGGGCATCATCGCCTCGGCTACGGCGGGCTCTTCCACGGTGGCCGGCGCGTCCTGCGCAGCATCCGGTGCCACAGGCTTGCGCCGGCGCGGGCGACGCTTGCGCGGCGCGTCTGCGCTGTTTTCACCAGCATCGGCGGCATCCTGCGCAGCCGTGACCGGCGCCACAGCCGCTTTGTCTTCAACAACAGGCTCGACCGGCAAGATCAAAGCGTCAGGATCAGAGGGGCTCATGATGGGGTTCCGGAGGGGGCGGGTGTCAGGTCGGCCGGGTCGAGATCGGAATCGAGGTCGGACGGGGTGGGTGTGAGATTGGTGTCGGGCATGACGTCGGCCTCGACGCCCTGCACGACCATGGATTCGGTCGCGTCGTCAGCCTCGACGATCGGAGGCATCAGTGCTTCGACTTCGGCGGCGTCTGCCCTTGGCGCGTCCATCGGCAGGTCGGGCTGCGCGACGTTCGCCGCGACCGCGGCCGTGGCCAGTGCATCGACCAGCGCGCCCTGCTGGGCCGGGGTTTCGATCAATGGCAACTGGTCCAGCGATGCAATACCGAGGTCGTCGAGAAATTGGCGCGTGGTCGCATAGAGCGCCGGACGCCCCACCGTCTCGCGGTGGCCGATGACTTCGACCCAGTTGCGGTCCTCGAGTTGCTTGAGGATCTGCGAATTGATGGTCACGCCGCGAATGTCTTCCATGTCGCCACGTGTGACGGGCTGGCGATACGCGATGATGGCCAGCGTCTCCAGCGCGGCACGCGTGTAGCGCGGCGGCTTTTCGGGGTGCAGCCGGTCGAGGTGGTCGCGCAATTCGGGGCGGCTCTGGAAACGCCAGCCGCTGCCTACGCTCACAAGTTCAAGCCCACGCTGCGCCCAGTCTTGCTGCAACTCGTGCAGCAGCGACTTGATGGTGTCGGCAGCGAGTTCGTCGTCGAAAAGCACGCGCAACTCGCGGACCTGCAGCGGCTGGGCTGAACAGATCAAGGCCGTTTCCAGAATGCGCTTGGCATCCGCCGTATTCATGGTTCGCGTTGTCCGGGACAAGGCGCCCGAGGGCGCGCGTTCAGTGGGATCAAGATCAGGTGGGGCGTTGCAGGCGCATGGGCAGGTGCAACGCAGGGCCGGCTCCGGGTGGCAGGCGCGGCCCGCAGGCCGTCAGGCGCGATTGTAGTCCAGGCCCCAGGCTTGCGCGCCCGCCGCCAGATCGGGCGGCAATGGCGATTGAAAGGTCATTGCGGCCTGCGTCACCGGGTGCACGAAGGCGAGTCGGAATGCGTGCAGCGCCTGCCGCGCGACGCCGGCCGCCGGCGCGCCGCCATAGGTGACGTCACCAACCAGCGGGTGGCCGATAGAGGCCATATGCACGCGGATCTGGTGGGTACGCCCGGTTTCCAGCGTGCAACGGACGATGCAGCCCCTGTCGTTGCTGTCGAGCCGCTCGATCAGCGTACGCGCCGCCTTGCCGCCGTGGCGTTCGAGGTCGACGACCGCCATGCGCAAACGGTTGCGCGGATCGCGCCCGATCGGCGCATCGATGTGGCGCGCGGGGGCGCCTTCCCAGGGCCGCTGGGCCATGGCGACGTATTGCCGCGTCACCTCGCGCGCAGCGATCAGCGCGACCAGGGCATCCATGGCCGCGCGGGTGCGCGCGACGACCATGAGACCGCTGGTGTCGCGGTCGAGCCGGTGCACGATGCCCGCGCGCGGCAGCAACACCGCTTTCGGATCGAGGGCCAGCAGGCCGTTCAGCAGCGTGCCGCTCCAGTGCCCCGGCGCGGGATGGACCACCAACCCGGCGGGCTTGTCGATCACGCGCAAATGGGCGTCTTCATGCACTACGCGCAGTTCCATCGGCTCGGGCCGGAAAGCCTGGCTTTGGGGCGTGGGCTTGAGCTCGATGGTCCCGGCCTCGCCGGCATGCACTGTCATCGACGGTTTGACCGCCGGCCGGCCGCCCCGCAACCGGACCGCGCCGGCCTCGATCAACTGTTGCAGGTAGCTGCGCGAAAACTCTGGCACCAGCGCGGCCAAGGCCCGGTCGAGCCGCTGCCCGTGCTGGGCCACGCCCACCGTGAAGGGACGCGTTTCGCTGGCGTCGGAAAGCTCGGCGCCCTCATCCGACTCTCCTGGCAGCAGGGTCATGTCCAAAGGGTCGGTCGATATAATTGATGGCTCCTGTTTCAAGAAAGCTTCATGTGATGTTTCGCGCCAAATTATCGGTCGTCCCCGGCTGGCTGCTGGCTTTTGCCGCGGCATGGCTGGTAGCCGGCTGCTCGTCGACCGACGCAGACAAGACGGCGAACTGGAGCCCCAACAAGATCTACTCGGAAGCCAAGGACGAGGCCGATTCCGGCGCCTACGACAAGGCCGTGCCGCTTTTCGAGAAGCTTGAAGGCCGTGCCGCCGGCACGCCGCTGGCCCAGCAGGCCCAACTCGACAAGGCCTACGCCCAGTACAAGGCCGGCGAAAAGCCCAATGCCATTGCCACGCTCGACCGCTTCATGAAGTTGCACCCGTCCAGCCCGGCGATGGACTATGCGCTCTACATGAAGGGCGTCGTCAATTTCAACGACGATCTCGGCATGTTCTCGTGGATGACGCGGCAGGATCTTTCCGAGCGCGATCAGAGGGCGGCCAAGGAATCGTTCGGGTCCTTCAAGGAACTGGTCACCCGCTTTCCCGATTCGCGCTACTCGCCCGATGCCCGTGCGCGCATGAACTACATCGTGAACTCGCTCGCGCAGTATGAAGTTCACGTCGCGCGCTACTACTACACGCGCGGTGCCTACCTTGCCGCCATCAATCGCGCCCAGATCGCTCTGTCCGACTACCGCGAAGTGCCGGCGCTCGAAGAAGCGCTGTACATCATGGTCCGGTCGTACGACCAGTTGGGCCTGACCCAACTGCGCGACGACACGCAACGCGTGCTGACGCAGAACTACCCGAACAGCCAGTACGTGGCCAAGGGCTTCCGCGGCAAGGATGACCCCTGGTGGAAGCTCTGGTAGTCCGGCTAGCCCAGTTCGGCGAGCGCTGAATCGAACGCAGCCTCGCCTTCCACCCGCCGCATGGGCGGCAATGCAGCCAGCAGGCGCTTGCCGTAGCCCATTGCCACCAGGCGCGTGTCGCAGATCACCAGCAAGCCGCGATCGGTCTCGCGCCGGATCAATCGGCCCGCACCCTGCTTGAGTGCCACGCCCGCCTCGGGCAGGAAGTAATCGTTGAACGAACTGCGCCCCTGGCCTTCAAGGCGGCGCGAGCGCGCCTCGACCAGAGGATCGTTGGGCGGCGGAAATGGCAGCTTGTCGATCACCACGAGCTGCAGCACGTCGCCGGGCGCATCGAAACCCTCCCAGAACGAAGCGGACGCAACCAGCACGCAGCCGGACCGGCCGGCGCCTGCGCCTTCGCGGAAGCGGTCCATGAGCACGCGTTTCGGCAGCTCGCCCTGTACCAGCACCTCGGGCCGGAGCTCCGCTTCCGTGTGCTCGAAATGCTGGCGCATGGCATCGCCGATGACGCGCAGCGCACGCAAGGTGGTAGTGAGCACCAGCGTCCGCCCGCCCAGTACCGCGGCACCGCGGGCGGCGAGTTGCGCAACCGCGCCACTGTGCCCCGGGTCGTTCGGCTTGGGGAACTGGCGTGGCACATACAGCGCGGCTTGTGCCGCGTAGTCGAAGGGGCTGGCGACGCGCAGCACCTCCGCATCCGCCAGGCCGCAGGGTTCGGTGAACCATCGCAGTTTCGGGTCGTCGCCAAGGGTCGCGGAGGTGAAGATCCATGCCCGTCCGATGGCATCGGGATCGGCCTTGTCGACCTTGAGGACGCGCGTTTGCACCGCCTCGGCAATGTCCAGCGGCGACTCGATCAGGCGCAGTTGCTGGCCCACGTCGACCCAGCGCACTGATTCGGGCGGACATGGCAATGCGAAGCGCGCGGCGCGCTGTGCCAACTGCGTCGCGCGCTCGTGCAGCCGCACGAAGTCGGGCGCCATTTCGCTGACCGTGTCGATGGCCTCGGCGGCCTGCGCAAAGCCTTCGTGCAGTGCATCGAGCGCGCGCTGCCAAGCCTCGGGCTCGATGCCTTCGGGGGCAGCGTCCAGCCAGCGCAGCTTGGCGCCCGGCCATTGCTTGCCGACGGCCAGCCGAAGCTCGCGTGCGGCGCGCTCGACCGCTGCCACGACCGTGCTCCAGTCGACCAGCCCGCGCGCATGCTGCAGCCCCGCGGCGAGCAGGTCGCGCGCAAAGTCGAGCGCCTGCGCCGTGCCGACCTGCACGCCCAGAAACTGCACGCCCGTCTCGTTGAGTTGATGCGCCTCGTCGAACACCACGACTCGCACCGTCGGCAGCAACTCGGCCATGCCCGACTCGCGCACGGCGAGGTCGGCGAAGAAAAGGTGGTGGTTGATCACCACCACGTCTGCCGACAGCGCCTCGCGCCTCGCCGCGTTGACATGGCAGGGCCGGAACTGCGGGCATTGCGCACCGAGGCAGTTCTCGCGCGTGGACGTGACGAGCGGGATCAGCGGCGAGCGTTCGTCGAGGCCGGGCAGCTCTGCGAGGTCGCCAGTGCGGGTGGCTTTCGACCATTGCTCGATCTTGGCCAGCGTGCGCGCGGAGACGCGGTCGGGCCCTGCGTCGTGGCGCGCCAGGTCGAGCCGATGCAGGCAGAGGTAGCTGGCGCGCCCCTTCAACAACGCGGTGCGAACCGGAAGGCCCAGCGCCTCGACGAGGCGCGGCAGATCGCGGCCGTAGAGCTGATCCTGCAGTGTCTTGGTCGCCGTCGACAGCAGCACGCGCTCACCGCTGAGCAGCGCGGGGACGAGGTACGAGAACGTCTTGCCGACACCGGTGCCCGCCTCGACGACAAGCTGGCCGCCTTCCTCGATGGTGCGCGCCACGGCCAGCGCCATGTCGGTCTGGCCATCCCGCTCGCGGAACTGATCGGCGGCCAGCGACAACGCGCCCTGTTGCGAGAACGCCTCACGCGTCCGACGGACAAGGGACCCTGCGAGGGGGCGCTCGCTTGCCTGGGGCGGCCCGGCGCTGCTCTGCAAATCCATCAAGCAGGCTCGGCCGGATCGATCTGCCGCACCAGCCGCTCGATCTGGTCGCGAAGGGCGAGGCGGCGCTTCTTGAGGCGGCGCAACAGTAATTCGTCTTGCGGCAACGCTTCGGCCAGCCGGTCGATGGAAGCGTCGAGGTCGGCATGTTCGATGCGCAGTTCGATCAACTGGCGCGAGAGGGAGTGAAGATTGGAGTCCAACGGATGGGGTTCGACCGCATAAGGGCCGTCGATGTTCACTTGATAATACGTCGAGTCTTCGTTCGACGAACAACACATGGATCGCGCCTCAGGCGCACAACGCGCGCATGAGTCGAGGCTTTCGAATTGCAGCTGCCACCGGTCTCCACAAGGGAGATCGCCCGTATCAGCAGGATCAGGTGCTCCTGATCGAACATCCCCGCTTCAAGGGCTGCGTGCTCGGCCTGGTGGCCGACGGCATGGGCGGGCGCAGTGGCGGACGCAAGGCTTCCGACCAGGTGCTGATGACGGCCAGGCAATTGTTCAACCATTTCGCGCCGGCCATCGACGACATGCATGACCTGCTGCGCCGTATCGTCAACGATGCGCACACGGTGATCAAGCTCACGGCACTGTCAAGCGAGAGCGAGCCGCACAGCACGCTGGCTGCGTTTCTGGTCAGCCCCCAGGGCGAATGCGTCTGGATTCATGCCGGCGATTCACGCATCTACCATTTCCAGCGCGGCCGCATGGTCCTGCGCACGCGGGACCATTCGTATGTCCAGGCGCTGATCGACCGCGGCGAACTCACCGAGGACGAGGCCAACGTGCATCCGCAGGGCAACATCCTGATCGGCTGCCTTGGCATGACGACGGCGCCGCCGCCGATCGATACGCACCATATTGCCAAGCTCAAGCCGGGCGACTTGTTGATGGCCTGCAGCGACGGGCTCTGGCACTACTTCACGCCGGAAGAAATGGGCGCGGTCCTGGCCGAGCAATCGCCGCGATCGGCCGTCCAACTACTGGTGGACGAGGCGCGCAAGCGGGCCATGGGCATGGGCGACAACATCTCGATTGCCGTGCTCAAGTTCGAATCCCTGCCGCGGGAACCGAAGGCCGCCGGGGATCCGGAAGACAATTGAGCCCCGTCAGGGCGTCGGCAGGGGTGCGGCGCGCGGCTTGTCGCGCTCGGCATTGCGACGTTCGACGTCGGCGCGATGCTGCGCGGCTTTGTCGAGCCGCTCGTCATTTGCCTTCACATTGGCCGGCTCCTGGGCGCGTTCGCGCTGGCGCTGGGCCTGCTCCTTGGCGTTGTGTTGTTGCTTGTCGGCGAACGAGCGCTGGTTTTGCGCCTCTTGCGCCTTCATCGCTTCACGGCTGGCCGCATGGTCTGCAGTGCGTTGTTCACGTTCCTTTTGCGCATCGGCAGCGCGGTCGCGTTGCGTCGCCTGGTCCTGCGCACGTTGCGACGATGCGTTGTCCTGGAGCTTCTGCGTTTCGATAGCGGCACGGCGCTTGCGCTCGATGTCGTTGAGTGCGGACTCCTGCCGCTTCAGGTCGTCGCTGACAACGCGCGCGCGCCGACGGCTGTCGTTCAGGCAATCCTCGACGGCAAACTTCTGATAGCACGCCGCGCGCTCGGTGTTGACCCGCTGCTGCAGCGCCTGGCGCTCGGCTGCGATGCGCGCCCGCTCGGCCACCGGATCGAGTCCACCCGTGCCGCCGGTCTGACCCGATGCGGGCCAGGCCAGGACAGCAAACAACAGCGAGAGTGCAAGTTTCTTCATGTCAGGCGGGTATCGACCATGCGACGCTCGAGGGCGAGGAACTCGGCCGACTGCATTTCGTTGAGCCGGGACACGGTGCGCGGGAACTCGTGTGCCAGCGGACCTTCGGTGTACAACGCCTCGGGCGGAACCTCGGCCGACATGATGAGTTTCACGCGGCGATCGTAGAAGACATCGACCAGCCAGGTGAAACGGCGTGCTTCAGACGCGCGGTTGACGCCCATCTGCGGCACGTCGGACAGCAGCACGGTATGGAACTGCGTGGCGATTTCCAGGTAGTCGTTCTGCGAGCGCGGGCCGCCGCACAGTGTCTTGAAGTCGAACCACACCACGCCGCCCGCGATGCGCCGCGCATGGATCTCCCGCGCTTCGATGTGCAGCACCGGGTTCTCGTCAGCGCTTTCCGCCAGCCGCGCGAACGCGTCGCGCATCTCGTGGTCGGCCTGGGCGCCGTTCGGCGTGAGGTACATGCGAAGCTGCTCGAGGGTCCGGCGCCGGTAGTCAGTGCCGTTGTCGACGCTGAGCACTTCGAGCTTTTCGTTCAGCAATGCGATGGCCGGAAGAATACGGTCGCGATGCAGGCCGTTCGGATAGAGATCGTCGGGCTTGAAGTTGGACGTGGTGACGAAACCCACGCCGTTGTCGAACAGCGCCTTCAGCAGGCGGTGCAGGATCATCGCGTCGGTGATGTCGGCAACGTGGAATTCGTCGAAGCAGATGAGCTTGTAGCGCTTGGAGATGCGCAGGCCCAGTTCGTCGAGCGGATTGACCGTGCCCTGCAGGTCGGCGAGTTCGCGATGCACCTCGCGCATGAACTCGTGGAAATGCAGCCGCGTCTTGCGACGCAGCGGCACGGCGTTGAAGAACAGGTCCATCAGGAAGCTCTTGCCGCGCCCCACGCCACCGTACATGTACACGCCGCGCGGAACGTCCGGCCGGTTGATCAGCTTCTTGAAGGCGTTGGAACGCTGCTCCTTGTAGCCCGCCCAATCACGTGCGCAACGGTCCAATGCTTCGACCGCGCGCAGCTGCGCGGGGTCGCTCTGGAACCCGCGCGTGGCGAGTTCCGCTTTGTAGGCCTGGAGGACGCTCAAGAGATCAGAAGTTCAGCGTGCGCTTGTCCACTGCCAGCGCTGCTTCCTTCGTTGCCTCGGAGAGCGACGGGTGTGCATGGCAGATGCGTGCGATGTCCTCGCTGCTTGCCTTGAACTCCATGGCGACCACGGCTTCCGAGATCAACTCGCTGACCTGCGGCCCGACCATGTGAACGCCGAGGATCTCGTCCGTCGCCGCATCGGCCAGGAACTTGACCATGCCGGTCGTATCGCCCAGCGCACGCGCTCGGCCGTTGGCCAGGAACGGAAAGGTGCCCGCCTTGTACGCACGGCCTTCGGCCTTGAGCTGCTGCTCGGTCTGGCCCACCCACGCGATCTCCGGCGAGGTGTAGATCACCCACGGGATCGTGTTGAAGTTGACGTGTCCATGCTGACCCGCGATGCGCTCGGCCACGGCCACGCCTTCCTCTTCCGCCTTGTGCGCCAGCATCGGTCCACGCACCACGTCGCCGACCGCCCAGACGTTCGGCAGGTTGGTCTTGCAGTCGTCATCGACGACGATCACGCCACGCTCGTCGAGCTTCAGGCCAACTGCTTCGCCATTCAGGCCGATGGTGTTCGGTACGCGGCCGATCGACACGATGAGCTTGTCGACGTCGAGCTTCTGCTCCTCGCCCTTGGCATTGGTCCAGGCGATGCTCACGCCCTTCTTGCCGGACTTGACCTCGCCGACCGTCACGCCGAGCTCGATCTTCAGGCCCTGCTTGTCGAATGCCTTCTTGGCTTCCTTGGCGATCTGTTCGTCGACCGCGCCGAGGAAGGTCGGCAGGGCTTCAAGCACGGTCACTTCGGAGCCGAGCCGGCGCCAGACCGAGCCCATCTCGAGGCCGATCACGCCGGAGCCGACCAGCGCCAGCTTCTTCGGCACGCCGCCGATGCGCAGCGCGCCGTCGTTCGAGAGGATGTTCTCTTCGTCGAACGGTGCGCCCGGCAAGGCGCGGGCGTTGGAGCCGGTGGCGATGATCACGTGCTTCGCGCTGATCGATTCCTCGGCGGCGCCCGCGACCTTGAGCTCGTAGCCCACGTCGTCGGTCTTCACGAACGACGCGCGGCCGTGGAAGAACGTGACCTTGTTCTTCTTGAACAGGTACAGGATGCCGTCGTTGTTCTGCTTCACGACCTGGTCCTTGCGGGCCAGCATCTTGCCGATGTCAAGGCCCAGGCCCTCGACCTTGATGCCGTGGTCGGCGAAGTGCTTGCCGGCATGCTCGTAGTGCTCGGACGATTGCAGCAGCGCCTTCGACGGAATGCATCCGACGTTGGTGCAGGTGCCGCCCGGTGCCGGGCCGCCCTTGCCGTTCTTCCACTCGTCGACGCAGGCGACGTTGAAGCCGAGTTGCGCCGCGCGGATCGCCGCGATGTAGCCGCCGGGGCCGCCGCCGATGACGACGACGTCGAATTTCTTGTCAGACATCCATCACTCCTCAGATGTCGAACAGCAGGCGCGACGGGTCTTCCAGCGCTTCCTTCATGGCAACCAGGCCCAGCACGGCTTCGCGGCCGTCGATGATGCGGTGGTCGTAGCTCATGGCGAGGTAGTTCATCGGGCGAACGACGATCTGGCCGTTCTCCACCACCGCGCGGTCCTTGGTCGCGTGCACGCCCAGGATGGCCGACTGCGGCGGGTTGATGATCGGCGTCGACAGCATCGAGCCGAAGGTGCCGCCGTTCGAGATGGAGAAGGTGCCGCCGGTCATTTCCTCGATGCCCAGCTTGCCGTCCTTGGCCTTCTGGCCGTACTCGGCGATCTTCTTCTCGATGTCCGCAAAGCTCATCTGGTCGGCGTTGCGCAGGATCGGCACGACCAGGCCACGCGGCGAACCGACGGCGATGCCGATGTCGAAATAGCCGTGGTAGAGGATGTCGTTGCCGTCGACCGAGGCGTTCAGCACC
This sequence comes from Variovorax humicola, assembly GCF_037889915.1. Classification (NCBI taxonomy): domain Bacteria; kingdom Pseudomonadati; phylum Pseudomonadota; class Betaproteobacteria; order Burkholderiales; family Comamonadaceae; genus Variovorax; species Variovorax humicola. Next base: position 314,404 of record NZ_JBBKZV010000006.1, read on the forward strand.
GGGTACTTCTTCAGTGCATGCACGGCGGCTTTCACGAAGAAGCTCATGAAGCCGATCTTGACGCCGTGCTCCTTGCTGAACGCGTCCTGGAACTTCTTGCGCATTTCCATCACCGGGGCCATGTTGACTTCGTTGAAGGTCGTCAGGATGGCGTTGGTCGATTGCGACTGGATCAGGCGCTCGGCGATGCGTGCGCGCAGGCGGCTCATCGGCACGCGCTGTTCCGGGCGGTCGCCCAGGTCCGGTGCGCTGACCGGCGCCGCGACTTGCGCGAGAGCCGGGCGAGCGGCCGGAACCGGAACGGCCGGCGCCGGTGCAGCCTTGGCGGTAGCGCCCGCAGCAACCGCGCCGAGCACATCACCCTTGGTCACGCGGCCGTCCTTGCCCGAGCCGGCCACGTCGCCGGTCTTCAGGTTGTTGTCGGCCAGCAGCTTGGCGGCAGCAGGCATCGCGACGTCCGATTTCGAACCACCGGTCGCGGCCGCAGCAGCCACAGGCGCGGCGGCCGGAGCGGCCGGAGCGGAAGCCGCAGGGGCTGCGGCGGGCGCCGCGGCGCCGGCCTTGCCTTCCGTATCGATCTTCGCGATCACTTGTTCGGCCGCCACCGTGGCGCCGTCGCCCTGGACGATCTCGGCCAGCACGCCGGCGGCGGGCGCCGGCACTTCGAGCACCACCTTGTCGGTCTCGATCTCGATCAGGATTTCATCGATGGCGATGGCTTCGCCGGCTTTTTTCTTCCAGGTAATCAGGGTGGCTTCGGCCACCGACTCGGACAGCTGGGGGACTTTGACTTCTACGATAGACATTTGAGTTTGGCTCCGCTTCGTGCGCTGGTACGTTGTGTCTTGTGATTGGATTTACTTGGTCAGCACGAAGCCCTTGAGCTTGCCGAACGCGCCGTCGACCAGCGCCTTCTGCTGGTCCTGGTGCAGGTGCGAGTAGCCTGCCGCAGGCGATGCCGAAGCGGCACGGCCCGAGTAGCCAAGCCGCTGCCCTTCCTGCATGTTCTCGTGGATGTAGTGCTGCACGAAGAACCAGGCGCCCTGGTTCTGCGGCTCGTCCTGGCACCAGACCACGTCGCCGAGGTTCGGATACTTCTTGATCTCGTTGGCGAAGGCCTTGTGCGGGAACGGATAGAGCTGCTCGACGCGGATGATCGCCACGTCCTCGCTGCCACGCTCTTCGCGCTTCTTGGCCAGGTCGTAGTACACCTTGCCCGAGCAGGCAATGATGCGCTTGACCTTCTCGGCCTTCAGGTCCTTGGTGTCGGGGATGACGGTCTGGAAGCTGCCCTTGGTGAACTCGGACAGCGGCGAGGTCGCGTCCTTGTTCCGCAGCAGCGACTTCGGCGTCATGATCACCAGCGGCTTGCGCAGGTTGCGCACCATCTGGCGGCGCAGTACGTGGAAGATCTGGCTGGCGGTGGTGGGCTGGACCACTTGCATGTTGGTGTCGGCCGACAGCTGCATGAAGCGCTCGATGCGCGCCGAGCTGTGTTCCGGGCCCTGGCCCTCATAGCCGTGCGGCAGCATCAGCGTGATGCCGTTGACGCGGCCCCACTTCACTTCGCCCGACGCGATGAACTGGTCGATCACGACCTGCGCGCCGTTGACGAAGTCGCCGAACTGCGCTTCCCAGATCACGAGCGTGTTCGGGTCGTTCGAGGCGTAGCCGTATTCGAACGCGAGCACGGCTTCTTCCGACAGGATCGAGTCGATCACGACGAACGGCGCCTGGTTGTCGGCCACGTTCTGCAGCGGCGTGTAGATGCCTTCGTCGAACTTCTCGCGGTTCTGGTCGTGCAGCACGGCATGGCGGTGCGTGAAGGTGCCGCGGCCGCAATCCTCGCCCGACAGGCGCACCGGATAGCCGCTCGCCACCAGCGATGCGAAGGCCATGTGCTCGCCCATGCCCCAGTCGACATTGACCTCGCCGCGGCCCATGGCGGCGCGGTCGTCCAGCACCTTCTTCACCAGCGGATGCACGGTGAAGCCAGCAGGCGCGACGGTGATCTTCTCGGCCAGGCGCTTCCACTCCGAAGTGGGGATGGCCGTGTCGCCGGCGTCGGTCCACTTCTTGTTGAGGAAGGGCGTCCAGTCGACCGCGTACTTGCTCTTGAAGTTGGTCAGCACCGGGTCAATGGTGTTCTTGCCTTCGTCGAAGGCGGCACGCTGCGCCTTGACCATGTCGTCGCCGAGCGTGTCGCCCATGCCTTGCGCCGCCAGCTTTTCGGCGTACAGCTTGCGCGTGCCGGGGTGCTGGGCGATCTTCTTGTACATCAGAGGCTGGGTAAGCGAGGGCGTGTCCTGCTCGTTGTGGCCCAGCTTGCGGAAGCAGACGATGTCGATCACGACATCCATGTTGAATTCCTGGCGGTATTCGAGTGCCAGCTGGGTGCAGAGCACCACGGCTTCAGGATCGTCGCCGTTCACGTGCAGCACCGGCGCCTCGATCATCTTGACGATGTCCGAGCAGTACAGCGTCGAGCGACTGTCGCGCGGGTCGCTGGTGGTGAAGCCGATCTGGTTGTTGATGACGATGTGCACGGTGCCGCCCGTGTAGTAGCCACGGGTCTGAGCGAGCGCCAGCGTTTCCATCACGACGCCCTGGCCGGCAAAGGCCGCGTCGCCGTGCACGATGATCGGCAGCACCGAGTCGCCTTCGGCGTCGCCGCGGCGGTCCATGCGCGCGCGCACCGAGCCTTCGACGACGGGGTTGACGATTTCCAGGTGCGACGGGTTGAACGCGAGGCTCAGGTGCACCGGGCCGCCGGGCGTGGTCACGTCCGAGCTGAAGCCCTGGTGGTACTTCACGTCGCCGGCCGGCAGGTCTTCCGGCGCGGTGTGGTCGAACTCGGCGAACAGGTCGGCCGGCATCTTGCCGAGCGTGTTGACCAGAACGTTGAGGCGGCCGCGGTGGGCCATGCCGATCACGATTTCCTGCACGCCGGCGACGCCGGCCTGGTTGATGAGCTCGTCCATCGCGACGATGAAACTCTCGCCGCCTTCGAGCGAGAAGCGCTTCTGGCCGACGTACTTGGTGTGCAGGAAGCGTTCGAGGCCTTCGGCGGCCGTCAGGCGATTCAGGACGTGCTTCTTCTGTTCAACGCTCAATTGAGGGTTGGTGCGGGCGCTTTCCAGCTTCTGCTGCCACCAGCGCTTCTGGTTCTGGTCGGTCGTGTACATGTACTCGGCACCGATGGTGCCGCAGTACGTTTCGCGCAGGGCATTGAGCAGGTCGCGCAACGACATCGTGTCGCGGCCGAAGAAGGTGTTGCTGGTGTTGAACACCGTCTCGAGGTCGGCGTCATGGAAGCCGTAGAACGACGGTTCGAGTTCGGGGATGGACGGGCGCTCGGTGCGCTTGAGCGGGTCCAGGTCGGCCCAGCGGGCGCCGACGTTGCGGTAGGCGGCAATCAGCTGCTGCACCGCGGTGCGCTTGCGGCCGAGCTCGGAATCGGCGCCGCTGGCCTGCACCACGCGCGTGGTGCCTTGCTTGGCCCGTTCGGCAAAGGCGTTGATCACCGGCAGGTGAGGAACGTCGCGGGTGTTGGTGCCGTCGGTGGCGGGCACGTTCTGGAGCGCGTCGAAGTACGAGCGCCAGTTGTCGGGCACGCTGCCGGGATTGGCAAGATAGTTCTCGTACATCTCTTCGACATAGGGCGCATTGCCGCCGAAGAGGTAGGTGTTGCCTTGATAGGCGAGGTACGCCGATGGCGTGTTCGATTCGCTCATATTCCGCTGACCTTCGCTTCCCTGGGGGAAGCACTAGCTGGTTAAGAAACCTTCCGCGACACGGCTGAACCGATTGGCGGATGCGACTGTGGCTGGGGAAGGGCCTGAGTACGGCGCGATTGTGCCACGTTGCCATGCGTCACGACATGCAAGCTTTGCATGGAGATTTCAAGGTGCAACACCGGCGCTCAGCTGATGCGTCCGAACCAGAGCAGCGACAGCGCGGCGGCTGTCGTCGCAATCACTGCCGAGATCAGCGCGAACACACCGGCGAGCTCGGTTTCACGCGTCACCACCTGCACGCGAGAGCCGAGCTTTTCGTACACGCTGCGCAGCTTCTCCGCCGTACCGGCATGGAAGTACTCGCCGCCGGTCATGCGTGCCACTTCGCGCAGCGTCGGTTCGTCCAGCTTCATGTAGATGGCCATGCCCTCGGGCGTCGCAGCGTCGCCATCCACCGTCCCCAATCCCACCGCATAGATGCGGACGCCGCGATCGGCAGCCATCTTCGCCGCTTCCAGCGTGTCGACCCCGGTGGTTCGACGGCCATCGCTCAGCAGGATGATCGCGGCGGCATCGTACGAGCCCGGCGCCACAGGCGTGATCTGCCGGGGCGGTGCCTTTGCTTTCTCGTCCAGGCTGCGTCCCTGCGGCTTGCTGCTGCCGAATGTCATTTCGCCGAGATCGATGCGGTCCTCTGGAAACAGCTCCGCCAGGCATGACACGATCGCATTGCCCACCGCCGTGCCCATCTGCATCTGGAAAGCGTCGATGCTCGCGACGAGGGACGCGCGGTCGAGCGTTGCGCGCTGCGCGACCTGGCTGCTGGCGGCGAAGGTGACGAGCCCGACCTCGATGTCCCTGGGCAGCTCGCGCAGGAACACCTTCGCCGCTTCCTGCGCGGCCTCCAGCCGGGTCGGCTTGACGTCGCTGACGCGCATGCTGAGCGACACGTCCATGGCCAGCATGATCGAGGAGCGTGCCCAGGGCAGCGGCACCCGCGCCACTGGACGCGCCGCTGCGAGCAGCATCCCCGAGCAGGCCAGCAGGAATAGCACGGGCGGCAGGTGCCGGCGCCAATTGCGGCCCTTTGCGGCAGCGCGAACAACGCCGAGGCTGCTGTAGCGCAAGGCGGCCCTGCTGCGGCGGCGTAGCAGCCACACGTACGTCGCCGGCACCAGTACGACAAACGCGGGCAAAAACCAGAGGTATTCAGGCCAGAGGAAGGTCATGGGCCACGTTTGGCGGGTTTCGTGCAATTCGGCAGTCGCGACCCAGCGCCACCACCTTGCGCCAGACCTTCTCTGCAGTGCGGCAACATCGTGCCTGCGACCGCCCCATTCCGCAACCGACCGGCGCTGCAACAGCGTCGGCGCCCGGGTGATCAGCCGATCACCGGATCAACGCCTGGAATTCCTTGAACTTCGGGTGCTCCGCCGTCGCCAGCCATTCGAAGCCCACCATCTCGGTCGTCACAAGTTCCGCGCCTGCCCCGGCCAGCCGGTCGAACGCCGCATCGCGATTGCGCTCGGTGCGAGAACTGCAGGCGTCGGTCACCACCCAGACCTCGAAGTCGTCCTCGAGCAGATCCAGGGCGGTCTGCAACAGGCAAACGTGCGCCTCGCAACCGGCGATCACGATGGTGTTGCGTTCCTCCGCCTGGGCTGGCTTCTGCAAATGCTTCGGCAGGCTGCGCGCATTACCCTTCGGTGCCTGCGCAGGCGCGCGAAGCCATTCGCCGAGCCCCTCTTCCGCGCCGCTGAAATGCATCTTGGCAAGCGTGCGGTCGCACAGTGCCCGGATGGCCGGCAAGTTCTCGCCGAGTTTCGACGGATTCTGTTCGGTGCCGAACACCGGCACGCCAAGCAGCTTCGCGAGCTGGCCCAGCCGCACGGCATTTGCCGCAGCAGCCTCGCCCTCGAATATCGCCGGCATCAGGCGAGCCTGATAGTCGACCAGCACGAGTTGGGATTGGGATGCATCGAGCAGCATGACGAAAAATCTCTTCAAGAATCGGTGGGCATAGACCGTACCACTGAACCGGCTGCGATGAAGACGACAGCGCATGGAGGCACCAGCATTGCAATGTTCAAATTGCCGATACCCTGCGCCATCTTGGAGTACCGGAGACATCGATGGGTGATGGCCGACTTGCCGAAGCCGATGCGTTCAAAGACATGCAACTGAGCTGCCGCCTCCTCCCGCTAACGGTTGCGCTAGCGGCGTGCGCACTGCTTTTCGCCGGATGCGCCCCGCGCACGCTCGCCGTGCCCATGGCAACGCAACGCGACCGAAGCCCCTGCCCCGCGCGGACCGATACCTTGCTCGTGCTGCTGCCCGGCGCCTATTCCGATCCGCAAGAATTCGTTCGCGAAGGCTTCATCGACGAAGTGCGGGAGCGCCGCTTGGCGGTGGATGTGCTGCGCGTCGACGCGCACCTCGGCTACTACGACAACCGCAGCATCATCGACCGACTACGGGCGGACGTGATCGCACCTGCGCAGGCCCAGGGCTATCGCTCGATCTGGATTGCCGGCATCTCGATCGGCGGCCTGGGCAGCATGGTCTACGCTGACGAGCGCCCCGGCGACGTGGCTGGCATCGTGGTCCTCGCGCCCTATCTCGGCGAGCGGCCCATTGCCATCGACATCGACAACGCCGGCGGCCTCGCCCGATGGCATGCACCCACGATCCTGCCGGAGCTGGCTCCACGCGAACAGCGCGAGTTGCGGCTGTGGCAGTGGCTGCAGGCCTATACGGCCCACCCGCCACCGCGCGACCATCCGTCGCTCTGGCTCGGCTACGGTCTCGACGACCGCTTCGCCTTCAGCCATCGCCTGCTGGCCGACATCTTGCCCGCGGACCATGTGGCGACGACCGAAGGCGGTCACGACTGGCCTGAATGGATGCGGCTCTGGCGCCGCCTGCTGCCGCGCCTGCCGCTGCCCGCCTGTCCGAGCTGAGCGCACAGGATGCGGCGAGGCATCAATCGGGCAGAAGCCGGATCAGTTGCCCGTTCGACTCATCGGTCAGCACATACAGGAGCCCGTCCGGCCCCTGCCTGACGTCGCGGATGCGCGCCTTGCCTTCGGCCAGCAGCTTGTTCTCGGCGACCACCTTGCCGTCCTTGAGTTCAATGCGGTCGAGGTAGCCGAACTTGAGGGAGCCGACAAACAGGTTCCCCTTCCACGCCGCGCCGTATCGGTCGCTGGTGAGAAACGCCATCCCCGACGGCGCGATCGACGGCACCCAGTAGTGCAGCGGCTGCTCCATCCCTTCCTTCTCCGTGATGCCGTCGCCAATCTTGCCGCCGCCGTAGTTCTCGCCGTAGGTGATGACCGGCCAGCCGTAGTTGTGCCCGGCCAGCGGGATGTTGATTTCGTCCCCGCCCTGCGGCCCGTGCTCGGTCATCCAGAACCTGCCATCCGGCGCCAGCGTGGCTCCCTGGCCGTTGCGGTGGCCATAGCTCCAGATCTCGGGCAACGCGCCGGGTTTGCCCACAAAGGGGTTGTCCTTGGGCACCGTGCCGTCCTTCTCGATGCGGACGATCTTGCCGAGATGGTTGTCCAGTCTCTGCGCGTCATCCTTGCGGCTGAAGCGGTCGCCGAGCGTGAGGAACAACGTCCCGTCCTTCGCCTCGACGATGCGGCAGCCGAAGTGCGCCCGGCTCACGACCTTGGGTTTCTGGCTGAACAGGATCTTCAAGTCTTCCAGCCGGCTCTGGTCGACAGACAACCTCGCGCTGGCCAGGGCGGTGCTGTTCGCGCCGCTGCCGGCCTCGGGCTCCGAAAAACAGAAGTACACCGTGCGATTGCGTGCAAAACCGGAATCGGCCACCACATCCAGCAGCCCGCCCTGCCCCCAGGCCGCGACGGTCGGCACACCTGCGATCGGCGGCCCCACCTTGCCGCCCGATTCAATGATGCGCAGCCGCCCGGGACGCTCCGAGACCAGAAAACGCCCTTCGGCCAGGAAAGCGACGCCCCAGGGATGGTCGAGCCCGCTCGCCACGACCTCGGCTTTCGGCGCCGCACCGGACGCCAGGCAGACACCGGCCAGCATTAGGCCCGCCGCGGCGTGCCACGGGCCTCGACCCAGGCTGCTTGTCATACGTTTCCCCGCTTCTTCATCAACGATATCCGCGAAGTTAGATGCAAATCGACAATGTTCAACGAACTTTTTGATTACAGCCAAATGAGACGGGCCGGCAAGCCTTTCGAAGCTTTACATTTCATATAACGGTTTTAGAAAAAAAACCTTATGCGACAACCACTTAAACGTTAAATCGCCACTATGGATTAATTTGACATGACCTTGGGTCATCAATATCCTATCGAACATGCGTTTTTTCGTCTTACTTACTACTTTCCTACTCTTGGTTGCGGCCGCCCAAGCGACCCCCATCCAGGATCGGCCAGCCGACTCGGACCGCGCGTTCAATGACGGCAACAAGGGTTTGATTGGTCAACTCGATCAAGTTCGCCAGTCCGTTACCGACCGCACCTCCGAACTCGTTGTCAGTGCCATCGGCTTTCTCGGCGTTCCCTATCGTCGCGGCGGCAACACCGTCGAAACCGGATTTGATTGCAGTGGCTTCGTCCGCGCCATGTACAACCAGACGGTCGGCCTGGTCCTCCCCCGCCGCGCCGAGGAGCAGGCCCGCGCCACCGAACCTGTCGCACGCGCAGACATGAAGCCGGGCGACCTGGTGTTCTTCAACACCATGCGCCGCGCCTTCAGCCATGTCGGCATCTACATCGGCGAAGGCAAGTTCATTCACTCGCCTCGCACCGGTGCGGAAGTGCGCGTGGAAGACATGAGCGGCAGCTACTGGCAACGCCGCTTCAACGGTGCGCGCCGCGTCGAGGGGGCGCAAGGCCCCATTAGCGCCGGCGAGTAACCGACAGCGTTGGCCCCGGCCACCAGGCCAAGCCCTTCGCCCATGAAAAATCCCGCCTCTCTGGGGCGGGATTTTTCATGGGCACTACGCTTCAGCGAGTTCAGCGTTTCGACGGCGGCAGGTCGGTGCAGGTGCCATGCGCCACTTCCGCCGCCATGCCGATGCTTTCGCCGAGCGTCGGGTGCGGATGGATGGTCTTGCCGATGTCGACTTCGTCCGCGCCCATCTCGATGGCGAGCGCCACTTCGCCGATCATGTCGCCCGCATGCGTGCCGACGATGCCGCCGCCAATGATGCGGTGCGTCTCGGCGTCGAACAGAAGTTTGGTATAGCCCTCGTCCCGGCCATTGGCGATGGCGCGGCCGGATGCCGTCCACGGGAACAGGCCCTTCTTGACCTTGACGCCCTCGGCCTTGGCTTGATCCTCGGTGATGCCGACCCATGCCACCTCGGGGTCGGTGTAGGCCACGCTCGGGATCACGCGGGCATTGAAAGCGGCGCTGGAGAGTTCCTTGTCGCCCTTCTGCTCGCCGGCGATCACCTCGGCCGCCACGTGCGCCTCGTGCACCGCCTTGTGGGCCAGCATCGGCTGGCCGATGATGTCGCCGATCGCGAAGATGTGCGGCACGTTGGTACGCATCTGGATGTCGACCGGAATGAAGCCGCGGTCGCTCACCGTCACGCCGGCCTTCTCGGCACCGATCTTCTTGCCGTTCGGGCTGCGGCCGACGGCCTGCAGCACCAGGTCGTACACCTGCGGCTCCTTGGGCGCCTGTTCACCCTCGAAGGTGATCTTGATGCCCTCCTTCGTCGCCTCGGCACCGACCGTCTTGGTCTTGAGCATGATGTTGTCGAAGCGGGGCGTGTTCATCTTCTGCCACACCTTGACCAGGTCGCGGTCGGCGCCTTGCATCAGGCCGTCGAGCATTTCGACCACGTCGAGGCGCGCACCCAGCGTTGAATACACCGTGCCCATCTCGAGGCCGATGATGCCGCCGCCGAGGATCAGCATGCGCTTCGGATCCGTGCCCATCTGCAGCGCGCCGGTGGAGTCGACCACGCGCGGATCGTCCTTCGGCATGAAGGGCAGGCTCACGGCCTGCGAACCGGCCGCGATGATTGCGTTGCGGAACTTGACGACCTGCTTCTTGCCGGTGGTGTCCCAACTCGTGCCTGACGTTTCCTCGACCTCGATGTGATACGGGTCGATGAAATTGCCGACGCCGCGCACCACCGTCACCTTGCGCATCTTGGCCATGGCCGTGAGGCCGCCGGTGAGTTTGCCGACAACCTTGTTCTTGTGGCCGAGCAGCTTGGCACGGTCGACCGTCGGCGCGGCGAAAGTCACGCCGAGCGATTCGAAATGCTTGACCTCATCCATCACCGAGGCAACGTGCAGCAAGGCCTTCGAGGGGATGCAGCCGACGTTCAGGCACACGCCGCCGAGCGTCGCGTAGCGCTCGATCAGCACCACCTTGAGTCCGAGGTCGGCCGCGCGGAAGGCTGCCGAATAGCCGCCGGGGCCGGCGCCGAGCACGATGACGTCGCATTCGACGTCGACCGAGCCGCCATACGTCGACGCGGGAGCGGGTGCAGAAGCGGCTGGCGCTGGCGCCTGCTTCGGCGCCGGTGCCGCAGCAGGCGAAGGCGCTGGCGCCGACGGGCTCGGCGCAGCAGCGGCCGCATCGCTGACCTCCAGCGTCAGAACCACCGAACCTTCCTTGACCTTGTCGCCGATGTTCACGGCCAGCGCCTTCACGACGCCCGCCGCCGACGACGGAATCTCCATCGAAGCCTTGTCCGACTCGACCGTGATCAGCGATTGCTCCGCCTTCACCGTGTCGCCCACCTTGACCAGCACCTCGATCACCGCGACTTCGTCGAAGTCACCAATGTCGGGCACCTTGATTTGTTGTTCGCTCATTTGGACACCTTGAGTTTGAGTGTGAGAACGTCGACCGGTCCGGCCGAATTGCGATCGAATTCGCAGGCGGCATCGATGCCGGCCTGCGCGACTTCCAGCGCGGTGCGCGCCCGGCCGTAAGCCGCATGCATGGCGCCGAGTGCAAAGCTGCGTCCGGAGCCGATGCCCCAGAACTCCTTGAACTCGAACACTTCGCGGTAGCTGTAGATGCCGTAGATGCCGCTCGGGTTGGCCAGCAACAGCGTGAACTGGCTCGACTCGTACGGCTCGTGCTCGTCTTCCTTGGTCTGCATGAAGAACGAGTCCTTCAGCACCGGATGCAACTGCGTGAAGGTGCGATAGACCTCATCCTTGCTGCCGAAGCGAAGTTCCTCGCGCGCCGTAGCGGCCATCGCATGACGCAAAGCCGGAAAGTGCGCTGCGGAGCCCGCCACGGCAATGACGCTCTGGCCGACGGCATCGTCGACCTTGAACATCTTGCGGTTGGCTTCCATGCGGTGCGACATGCGCGTGTCGCCGAAGGTCACGAGCGAGTCGGCCGCCATGGCTACCTGGCCGCCCTTGCGGGCGGCCACCACGGTTGTCATAGAAGAACGCGGCGGAAGTCCCCGAGGATTTGCGCCAGGTACACGTTGAAGCGTGCGGCCGCGGCGCCATCGATCACACGGTGATCCCAGCTCAGCGACAGCGGCAGCATCAGGCGCGGCTGGAACGCCTTGCCGTCCCACACCGGTTCCGTCGTGCTCTTGCATACGCCAAGGATCGCGACTTCAGGCGCGTTGATGATCGGCGTGAAGTACCGGCCACCGATGCCGCCCAGCGAACTGATCGTGAAGCAGGCGCCCGACATGTCGGCCGGACCCAGCTTGCCGTCGCGCGCCTTCTTGGCCAGTTCGCCCATTTCCTGGCTGATCTGGATCACGCCCTTCTTGTCGGCATCCTTGATGACGGGCACCACGAGGCCGTTCGGCGTGTCGGCCGCGAAGCCGATGTGGAAGTACTTCTTCAGCACCAGCTGGTCGCCGTCGATCGAGCTGTTGAACTCCGGGAACTTCTTGAGCGCCGCGACCGAGGCCTTGATCAGGAAGGCCAGCATCGTGACCTTGACGCCCGACTTCTCGTTCTCCTTGTTGGTGGAGACGCGGAAGGCTTCGAGGTCGGTGATGTCGGCGTCGTCATGGTTGGTGACGTGCGGGATCATCACCCAGTTGCGGTGCAGGTTCGCGCCGCTGATCTTCTTGATGCGCGACAGGTCCTTGCGCTCGAACTCGCCGAACTTGGAGAAGTCGACCTTGGGCCACGGGATGAGCCCCAGCGCCGCGCCGTCTCCGCCGCCAGCCGGTGCCTTCGCCGCCGATGCCTTGGTGCTGGCCTGGCCGGTCATTACCGAACGGGTGAAGCCCTTGACGTCTTCCTCGGTAATGCGGCCCTTCGGACCGGAGCCCTTGACCTCTTCCAGCGGCACGCCGAGTTCACGGGCGAACTTGCGCACGGAGGGCGACGCGTGAGGCAGATTGCCTTTGGGCGCGACGGTCGGGTCGTGCGCAGCAGGTGCTGTCGCAGGCGCGGAAGCAGGTGCAGCGGCGGCAACCGGGGCCGACGCCGTCGCGGCCGCGGGGGCCGCGGCAGCTGGCGCAGGCGCAGCAGCGCCGCCACCCGAGCCTTCCACGATCGCGATCAAGTCGCCAATGTTGACCGTATCGCCAACCTTGACCTTGAGTTCCTTCAGCACGCCGGCTGCCGACGAAGGGATCTCCATCGAAGCCTTGTCCGACTCCACGGTGATCAGCGACTGCTCGACCTTGATCGTGTCGCCGGGCTTCACCAGCACCTCGATCACGGCGACGTCCTTGAAGTCCCCGATGTCGGGCACCGTCACGTTGATCGGACCCGCCGATGCAGCGGGCGCCGCGGCAGCCGCGGCAGCCGGTGCTGGCGCCGCAACCGCCGCTGTCGCCGGAGCGGGCGCCGCAGCAGGAGCGGCCGCGGGTGCAGCAGCAGCCGCCCCCTCGCCTTCCAGCAGGAGCACCACGGAGCCCTCCTTGACCTTGCTGCCTACCTCGACCTTCAGTTCCTTCACCACGCCGGCCTGGCTCGACGGAATTTCCATCGAAGCCTTGTCCGACTCCACCGTGATCAGCGACTGCTCGGCCTTGACCGTGTCACCCACCTTGACCAGCACTTCGATCACCGCGACTTCATCGAAATCGCCGATGTCCGGCACCTTGACTTCCACTGTTGCCATCTCGTTGTCTCCCGCCCGTGAGGCGCGTCGGTTGTTCGGATTGTTGGTTGTTGATTACGCGTAGAGCGGGTTGATCTTGTCGGGGTTGATGCCGTACTTCTTGATCGCTTCGGCCACCTTGGCTGCCGGTACCGCGCCGTCTTCGCTGAGCGCCTTCAGCGCAGCAACGACGATGAAGTGACGGTTGACCTCGAAATGCTCGCGCAGCTTCGCCCGGAAGTCGCTGCGGCCGAAGCCGTCGGTGCCCAGCACCTTGAAGTTGCGGCCCTTCGGAACGAAGGGGCGGATCTGTTCGGCGTAGGCCTTCATGTAGTCGGTCGATGCGACTACCGGGCCGGTCGTGGCCGACAGTTGCTGCGCCACGAACGGCACCTTCTCCGCTTCGGTCGGATGCAGCAGGTTCCAGCGATCGGCTTCCTGGCCGTCGCGCGTCAGCTCGTTGAAGCTCGGGCAGCTCCAGACGCTCGCGCTCACGCCCCAGTCCTTCTCGAGCAACTCCTGCGCGAAGAAGCTTTCGCGCAGGATCGTGCCGCTGCCGAGCAGTTGCACCGTCGGTGCCTTGGCCTTGAGCGCAGGCCCCTGCTTGGCCAGGTACATGCCCTTGATGATCTGCTCCTCGGTGCCGGGTTGCAGGCCGGGCATCGGGTAGTTTTCATTGAGCAGCGTGATGTAGTAGTAGACGTTTTCCTGGCGCTCGACCATACGCTTCAGGCCATGGTGCAGGATCACGCCGACTTCGTGCGCGAACGTCGGGTCGTAGCTCACGCAGTTCGGAATCGTGTTGGCCAGGATGTGGCTGTGGCCGTCCTCGTGCTGCAGGCCTTCGCCGTTCAGCGTGGTGCGCCCCGACGTGCCGCCGAGCAGGAAGCCCCGCGCCTGCATGTCGCCCGCAGCCCAGGCCAGGTCGCCGATGCGCTGGAAGCCGAACATCGAGTAGTACACGTAGAACGGCACCATGATGCGGTTGTTCGTCGAGTACGACGTGGCCGCGGCAATCCAGCTCGACATGCCACCGGCTTCGTTGATGCCTTCCTGCAGGATCTGGCCGGCCTTGTCTTCCTTGTAGTACATGACCTGGTCCTTGTCGACCGGTGTGTACTGCTGGCCATCGGGGTTGTAGATGCCGATCTGGCGGAACAGGCCTTCCATGCCGAAGGTGCGCGCTTCGTCGACCAGAATCGGCACGACACGCGGGCCCAGCGCCTGGTCGCGCAGCAACTGCGTGAGGAAGCGCACGTAGGCTTGCGTCGTGGAGATCTCCCGGCCCTCGGCGGTCGGTTCCATCACGCTCTTGAACACGTCCAGCGAAGGCACGGTAAAGCTCTCGTCGGCCTTGATACGGCGGTGCGGCAGGTAGCCGCCCAGCGCCTTGCGGCGATCGTGCAGGTACTTCATTTCCGGCGTGTCGTCGGCCGGCTTGTAGAAGGGGATGTCCGCGATCTGGCTGTCCGGGATCGGGATGTTGAAGCGGTCGCGGAAGGCCTTGATGTCGTCTTCGCTCAGCTTCTTGGTCTGGTGGACCGTGTTCTTGCCCTCGCCGATCTTGCCCATGCCGAAGCCCTTGACGGTCTTGATCAGCAGCACCGTCGGCTGGCCCTTGTGGTTCACGGCGGAGTGGAAGGCGGCATACACCTTCTGCGAATCATGGCCGCCGCGACGCAGTTGCCAGATGTCGTCGTCGCTCATCTTCTCGACCATGGCCGCCGTGCGCGGGTCCTTGCCGAAGAAGTGCTTGCGAACGTAGGCGCCGTCGTTGGCCTTGAACGCCTGGTAGTCGCCGTCGACCGTGTCCATCATGAGCTTGCGCAGCGCACCGTCCTTGTCGCGCGCCAGCAGTGGATCCCAGTTGCTGCCCCACAGCAGCTTGATGACGTTCCAGCCCGCGCCGCGGAACTCGCCCTCCAGTTCCTGCACGATCTTGCCGTTGCCGCGCACCGGGCCGTCCAGGCGCTGCAGGTTGCAGTTGATGACGAAAACCAGGTTGTCGAGCTTCTCGCGTGCGGCCAGGCCGATGGCGCCGAGCGATTCGACCTCGTCCATTTCACCGTCGCCGCAGAACACCCAGACCTTGCGGTTTTCGGTGTTGGCAATACCGCGGGCATGCAGGTACTTGAGGAAACGGGCCTGGTAGATGGCCATCAGAGGGCCCAGGCCCATCGACACCGTCGGGAATTGCCAGAAATCGGGCATCAGCTTCGGATGCGGGTAGCTGGAGAGACCCTTGCCGTCGACTTCCTGGCGGAAGTTGAGCAATTGCTCTTCGGTCAGACGGCCTTCGAGGTACGCGCGGGCATAGACGCCGGGCGAGACGTGGCCCTGGATGTAGAGGCAGTCGCCGCCGTGGTTTTCGCTCTCGGCATGCCAGAAGTGGTTGAAGCCGGCGCCGAACATGCTGGCCAGCGATGCGAAGGAGCCGATGTGGCCGCCGAGGTCGCCGCCTTCGGGCGGGTGATGGCGGTTGGCCTTGACCACCATCGCCATCGCGTTCCAGCGCATGTAGGAACGCAGGCGCTCCTCGATCTCCAGGTTGCCGGGGGAGCGCTCTTCCTGGTCCGCCTCGATGGTGTTGACGTAGGCGGTATTGGCCGAGAACGGTTTGTCGATGCTGTTCTGGCGCGCATGCTCCAGAAGTTGCTCGAGAAGGAAGTGAGCGCGCTCGGGGCCCTCACTCTGGATGACGGCGGACAGGGCGTCCATCCATTCACGTGTTTCCTGCGCGTCCGCGTCATTCGCGGCCGAGCCAAAAAGATTCTCGGGACTTGCCGACATTGTTGTCTCCTGGGTGTGGATGGCAGCCAATTTACCGCCGTGTTTGCGACGGAAGGAAGTTTCGCACAACTTTTATGTAATTTCAAATCGTGCGTTGTGTTTTTATATTATGAAATACATCGATTGAGCCCAAAATTCGAAGGCCGCTTGTCACGACCCTTCCCGATGCGCAACACGGGGTTCCCCTACACTTGGGCGATGGCGTTTCCCTCTCCCGTCGATGCAGCGCGCAGTGCCGCCAAATCGTCGCCCTTGTCATGGTGGCGCCGGTGGTGGCGTCGACAGACTCCAATGCTGCAGGATGCGGTGGCGATGCTGGCCCCATTGGCCGCGGTCTTGTTGTTTCTCGCGGCCATTGTTTCGGCATTTTGGTACCTGCGTGCAGAGGAACTCGAGCGCGAGCAGGAATCGGTCAAGCGCGATGTCGAATACGCCCAGCAGCGCTTGCGCCTGCGTTTGCTCGAGCGGCAAGAGCAATTGATGCGCGTGGCGCGCGACGCGTCCAACCGCGAGATCGATTCCGCAGAGTTTGCAAGCCGTGCCGAATCGCTGGTGAGCCAGTTCCCCGAACTGCAAGCCGTCACCTGGATCGACGACCGCCGCCGCGTGAAGGCCGAATACGCGGCACCCAGCGTGCACCCGGCACAGCAGCACGCGATCGGCGAAGTGCTGCGGCCGGGCGACATCGAGACCAACTACGCGCTGTCGCGCGAGTTGCGCCAGCCCGTGTATTCGCAACCCGTTGCCGGAAACGATCCGGCCAGCCTGCTCCAGCTTCACATCCCGCTGTTCGACCAGGGCTTGTTCGCCGGCGTGCTGATGGGCGAGTTCTCGATCGACGGACTGCTGCGCTATGGCATTCCCCCCGAAGTGTCGGCACGTTATGCGGTGTCGCTGCTCGACGCCAAGGACGGCTTGATCGCCGGCAACACCGTCAACCCCCGTGAAGCCGGCACGCGCGTGCTGCCGTGGAACGAGCACACCAACGAATACGAAGTGCCGGTATCTCCTGTCGGAAATGGCCTGCTGCTGCGTGCCCAGGCCTACCGCACCTCGCAGGGGTTTGTCGGCAACGGCCTGTTCTGGCTCGTCGGCGCGCTCAGCGTGCTCACAAGCTGGATGCTGATCGGCACCTGGCGCCACACGCGCCGGCGCGTGCAGGCACAGCAAGCGCTGGTGGCCGAAACCAACTTCCGCCGCGCGATGGAAAACTCCATGCTCACCGGCATGCGCGTGCTCGACCTGGAAGGCCGCATCACCTACGTGAACGCCGCCTTCTGCGCAATGACCGGCTGGAGCGAATCGGAACTGGTCGGGCAAACGCCGCCCTTCCCCTACTGGCTGGAGTCCGATCGCGAGGTGATGAACGACCGCCTCGAGGAAGAGCTGCACGGGCGCGCCCTGCCCGGCGGCTTCCAGGTACGGGTCAAGCGCAGGAACGGCAGCGTGTTCGACGCGCGGCTCTACGTTTCGCCGCTGATCGACGCACGCGGCCACCAGACCGGCTGGATGACTTCCATGACCGACATCACCGAGCCCACGCGCATCCGCGAGCAACTCTCGGCGTCGCATGAGCGCTTCACCATCGTGCTGGAAGCGTTCGACGCATCGGTGTCGGTGGCGCCGCTGGGCAGCAAGGAACTACTGTTTGCCAACAAGATGTATCGAAGCTGGTTCGGCTCCGACACCGTGGGCCACCTCGACCTGGTCGCCCAGGCCGGCGTGCCGGCCTCGCAGGCGCACGACGAGGGCCTGGACGACGTCGACCCCTACGCTGGCCTGCCGATCGACACGCTCACCGCGGCCCAGCCCGGCAACAACGAGATCTTCGTACCCGACCTCGGCAAGTGGCTTGAAGTGCGTTCGCGTTACCTCACGTGGGTCGATGGCCGGCTCGCACAGATGGTGATCGCCACGGACATCACGCAGCGGCGCGACGCCGAAGACCTGTCGGCCGCGCAAGCCGACCGCGCACAAGCCGCCAGCCGCCTCATCACCATGGGCGAAATGGCCTCCAGCGTGGCGCACGAACTGACTCAGCCGCTGACCGCCATCAACAACTACTGCAACGGCATGGCCTCGCGCATCAAGGGCCAGACCATCGACAGCGATTCGCTGCTGGCCGCGCTCGACAAGACGTCCAAACAGGCCCAGCGCGCCGGCCAGATCATTCAGCGTATTCGCTCGTTCGTGAAACGCAGCGAGCCCAATCGCACGCCGGCCGAAGTCAGCACGATGGTCAGCGAAGCCGTGGAACTCGCGGGCATCGAATTGCGCCGACGCAATGTGAGACTCAACCACTACGTCGCGGCGCGCCTGCCCATCCTGCGGGTGGACCCGATCCTCATCGAACAGGTGCTGGTCAACCTGCTCAAGAACGCGGCCGAATCCATCGACGTGGCAAATCGTCCGCTGGCGCGTCGAAGCGTAGAGTTGCGGGTGGTTCCGAAGGTGGTCGATGGACACAACGCCGTCGAGTTTTCGGTACAGGACACCGGCATGGGCCTGGCGCCCGAAGTCATGGACCGGCTGTATGAAGCATTCTTCTCGACGAAACCGGAAGGAATGGGCATCGGGCTCAATTTGTGCCGGACGATCGTCGAGTCGCACCGTGGCAGGATGCAGGCAGAGAACATTTACAATCTCTCACAGGTGGTTGGCTGCCGTTTTTCCTTTTGGATACCGGTGTTTGACGCGATGGACCCGATAGCAAGTGATGAGACAAAGGTAACGGCATGAGTTTGATTCCCAAGAAGGGCACGGTCTACGTTGTCGACGACGACGAAGCGGTTCGTGATTCCCTGCAGTGGCTGTTGGAAGGCAAGGACTACCGAGTCCGCTGTTTCGATTCCGCTGAATCGTTTCTCTCCCGCTATGACCCGCGCGAAGTCGCGTGTCTGATCGTCGACATCCGCATGGGCGGCATGACGGGGCTGGAGTTGCAGGATCGGCTGATCGAACGCCGCTCCCCGCTGCCCATCGTGGTCATCACCGGCCACGGCGACGTGCCGATGGCGGTCGATTCGATGAAAAAGGGCGCGATGGATTTCATCCAGAAGCCTTTCAACGACGAGGAACTCGTCTCGCTGGTCGAGCGAATGCTCGAACATGCGCGCGGCGCCTTCGCCCAGCACCAGCAATCGGCCAGCCGCGACGCACTCCTGTCCAAGCTGACCGGCCGCGAAGCCCAGGTGCTCGAACGCATCGTCGCCGGCCGCCTGAACAAGCAGATTGCCGACGACCTCGGCATCAGCATCAAGACGGTGGAGGCGCATCGTGCCAACATCATGGAAAAGCTCAACGCCAACACCGTTGCCGACTTGTTGAAGATCGCGCTGGGGCAGAACGCCCCGAAGACCTGAAGAAAGTCCCTCCGTCGCATTTCGTTCGCTATTGCACTTGTAGGCATTGCGCCCGCCACGCCCGCGTGAGCGGGCGTTTTTGCTTGGAAAATCATCGCCATGACTGCTCAACTGATCGACGGCAACGCACTTGCCAAAACCATTCGCGCCGAAGTCGCCGGCCGCACTGCGGCGCTCAAGGCGCGCAGCATCCAGCCGGCTCTTTCCATCATCCTGGTCGGTGAGGACCCCGCAAGCCAGGTCTACACCAAGCACAAGGTCAACGACAGCACCGAGACCGGCCTGCAGGCCACGCTGGAGCGCTATCCGGCCGACATGAGCGAAGCCGACCTGCTCGCCCGCATCCACGCCCTCAACGACGACCCTGCCGTGCACGGCATCCTAGTCCAGCTGCCGCTGCCGAAGCACATGGACAGCCAGAAGGTCATCGAGACCATCTCGCCGGCCAAAGACGTCGATGGCTTCCACATCCACAGTGCCGGCGCGCTGATGACAGGCGCCCCCGGCTTCTGGCCCTGCACGCCGTACGGCTGCATGAAGATGCTCGAATCCATCGGCTGCAAGCTGCGCGGCAAGCATGCAGTCGTCATTGGACGCAGCAATATCGTCGGCAAGCCCATGGCCATGATGCTGCTCGCGCAAAGCGCCACCGTCACCATCTGCCACAGCGCCACTGGCGACCTCAAGGCCATGACGCTGCAGGCCGACGTGATCGTCGCCGCCGTCGGCAAGCGCAATGTGCTCACCGCCGACATGGTCAAGCCTGGCGCGGTGGTCATCGACGTTGGAATGAACCGCAATGACGAAGGCAAGCTCTGCGGCGACGTCGACTTCGAAGGGGTGCGCGAAGTCGCCGGTTGGATCACACCGGTACCCGGTGGCGTCGGCCCGATGACGCGGGCCATGCTACTCGTGAACACGCTCGAGGCCGCAGAGCGCGCGACCGCTTGAAGCGCAGCCAAACCAAGCCACACTTGAACTTGCCCCGCCTGCCCGCCATCTGAACCAGACCATGACCAATCCCCTCCTCGACTTCACCGACCTCCCGCTGTTCGACCAGATCCGGCCGGAGCATGTTGCGCCTGCGGTCGATACGTTGCTGGCCAATGCGGAGACCGCCCTGCGGACCGTGACAGCACCCGAATTCCCCGCCGAGTGGGTGGCGATCGCCAATGTTCTCGACGTCTCCACCGAGCGCTTCAGCCGGGCCTGGGGCGCGGTTGGCCATCTCAACGCCGTCGCCGACACGCCCGAACTGCGCGCCGCCTACAACGAGGCGATGCCGCGCGTCACGGCGTTCTGGACGCAACTCGGCTCCGATGAGCGCCTATATGCCAAATACAAGGCCGTCGACGTGAACACGCTCAATGCCGAGCAGCGCCAGGCCCACAAGTACGCGGTGCGCAACTTCGTACTCGGCGGTGCCGAACTGCAAGGCGCTGCCAAGGAGCGCTTTGCCGTCATCCAGGAGCGGCAAGCCGAGTTGAGCCAGAAGTTCAGCGAGAACGCATTGGACGCCACCGATGCCTTTGCGTACTACGCGCAATTGGGCGAGCTGGACGGCGTGCCCGAAGACGTTGTCAGCACCGCCCGCGCAGCCGCCGAAACCGATGGCAAGCCAGGCTACAAGCTCACCCTCAAGATGCCCTGCTACCTGCCGGTGATGCAGTTCGCCAAGAGCAGCGCGCTGCGCCAGACGCTCTACCGCGCCTATGTCACACGTGCGAGCGAATTCGGCCCGCCCGAGCTCGACAACACCGCGCTGATCCGCGAGATCCTCGCGCTGCGCCAGGAAGAAGCACATTTGCTCGGCTACAAGAACTTCGGCGAACTCTCGGTGGTGCCGAAGATGGCCGAATCGCCGGATCAGGTCCTCAAATTCCTGCGCGACCTCGCAGCCAAGGCCCGCCCCTATGGCGAGCGTGACCTTGCCGACCTGCGCGCCTTCGCCGCCGAATCGCTATCCCTGACAGACCCGCAGCCCTGGGACTGGAGCTACATCGGCGAAAAGCTCAAGGAAGCGCGCTATGCCTTCAGCGAGCAGGAGGTCAAGCAGTACTTCACCGCGCCAAAGGTGATGGCCGGCCTGTTCAAGATCGTCGAGACGCTGTTCGAAGTGAGCATCCGCCGCGACGACGCACCGGTGTGGCACCCGGCCGTCGAGTTCTATCGCATCGAGCGCCAGACACCTCAGGGCGCGCAGAAGGTCGGCCAGTTCTACCTCGACCCCTCCGCGCGTGCCGGCAAGCGCGGCGGCGCCTGGATGGACGACGTGCGCGCCCGCTGGCTGCGGCCCGATACCGGCGCGCTGCAGACCCCGGTCGCGCAACTGGTCTGCAACTTCGCGGCCGGCGTCGACGGCAAGCCGCCGCTGCTCACCCACGACGACGTGACCACGCTCTTCCATGAGTTCGGCCACGGCCTGCACCACATGCTCACGCAAATCAACGAACGCGACGTGTCCGGGATCAGTGGCGTCGAATGGGACGCCGTCGAGTTGCCCAGCCAGTTCATGGAGAACTTCTGCTGGGAGTGGGATGTGCTCAGGCACATGACCTCGCATGTCGACACCGGAGAGCCCCTGCCGCGCACCCTTTTCGACAAGATGATCGCCGCCAAGAACTACCAGAGCGGCCTTCAGACCCTGCGCCAGATCGAATTCTCGCTGTTCGACATGCTGCTCCACACCAGCTACGACGCCGCCGCCGCCGCACCCGGCGACGTGCTCGCGCTGCTGGGCCGGGTGCGCGCCGAGGTGGCCGTCATGCCCTCGCCGGAATTCAGCCGCACGCCCAACACCTTCAGCCACATCTTCTCGGGCGGCTACGCGGCCGGCTACTACAGCTACAAGTGGGCCGAGGTGCTGAGCGCCGACGCTTATGCCGCGTTCGAGGAAACAGCTGGCGCCGACGGCGAACCCAGCATCGAGACCGGTCGCAAGTACCGGAAGGCCATCCTCGAAGCCGGCGGCAGCCGCAGCGCAATGGAATCGTTCAAGGATTTCCGCGGCCGCGAGCCGCAACTTGATGCGCTGTTGCGACATCAGGGCATGGCCGAATCGCACGCGGCCTGAGGCCTGGTGGATACTCGGCCCATTCGACGTCGATGATCGGGAGTTCGCGATGCGCTTTTCTTCACACCCCAGAGGCCGCCACCTTTCGCTCCTGTTGCTGCTGGTGGCCGGCAGCGCGATGGCGCAGGTCTATCGCAATGTCGACAAGAACGGCACGGTCAGCTACTCCGACCAGGCTCCGTCCAGGGCCGCACAACCTGCGATTCCGCGCAGTGGCACCGTGAACGAAATGCCTGACCCCGGCAGTAGCGGGCTGCCCTTCGAGCTTCGCCAGGTCGTTCAGCGCTATCCGGTCACGCTCTACACCGGCGACGACTGTCCCCCGTGCAGCGCGGCGCGCTGGATGCTGACGACACGCGGCGTGCCTTTCAGCGAACGCACCGTCAAGACCAACGAGGACGTGGCGGCGTTGCAGCGCCTGAGCGGCCAGAACACGCTTCCGGTCGTGGCCATCGGCACGCAGCAACTCAAGGGCTATTCCGACATCGAGTGGTCACGGTACCTCGATGCGGCAGGCTATCCCAAGAGCAATCAGTTGAGTGCCGGCTACGCCAGGCCACCCCCGCAACCGCTGGTCGCCGTCAAGGAGGCGCCTTTGCCGGCCCCCCGCCCGCCGGCAACCGCTGCCGTGCCGGTCCCGCCGCCAGCGGCCACCTCGGGCCCGACGCCGGACAATCCTGCCGGCATCAAGTTCTGAGCATCAGTCGAAGTTGAGTGTCTGCACGCCCGTGGGCGTGCCCAGCAGGCACACGTTCGCCTTCTGGTGCGCGAACACGCCGACCGTGACCACCCCCGGCCATTGGCTGACTTCACTTTCGAATGCGAGCGGATCACTGATCTTCAGGCCGGTCACGTCGAGGATATGCTGGCCGTTGTCGGTCACCAGCGGCAGGCCATCGCGCTCGCGCACGTGTGCCATGCCGCCAAGCTTTTCGAACTGACGCATCACGCGCCGCGCGGCCATAGGGATGACTTCCACCGGCAGCGGAAACGCACCCAACACCTCGACCCGCTTCGACAAATCGGCAATACAGACGAAGCGGCGCGATTGGGCCGCAACGATCTTCTCGCGCGTGAGCGCCGCACCGCCGCCCTTGATCATGAAACCGTGGCCGTCGATCTCGTCCGCACCGTCGATGTAGACCGAGAGATCTTCCACTTCATTGCTGTCGAACACCTCGATGCCCAGCGCGCGCAGGCGCTCGGTCGACGCGACCGAGCTTGAAACCGCGCCGCGAATCCGGTCTTTGACGGTGGCCAGCGCCTCGATGAATTTGTTGACGGTGGAGCCTGTGCCCACACCGACGATCTCGCCAGGCACCACATACTGGAGCGCGGCCTGGCCAACCTGGGTCTTGAGTTCGTCCTGGGTCAAAGGCGCCGGGGCGGATGCATTCATCGGGGAAAATCCTGAGTGTCTGAAGCCGAGAATTATCCGATGTCCCTGTTGCTCCCCTACGCCTTTGCGCGCCCCTTCCTGTTCGGGCTCGATCCCGAGCAGGCACACGAACTCACGATCGCCGGCCTCGAGCGCACGCAGAACACGCCGCTTGCTTGCGTCTATGGCGGCTCGCGCATCGAAGACCCCGTCTCGCTGGCGGGCTTGCGTTTTCCCAACAAGGTCGGCTTGGCGGCGGGGCTTGACAAGAACGCGCGCTGCATCGACGGCTTTGCCTCGATGGGCTTCGGTTTCGTGGAGGTCGGCACGGTAACGCCCAAGGCGCAACCGGGCAATCCCAAGCCGCGCATGTTTCGACTGCCGCAGCGCGATGCGCTGATCAACCGCCTGGGCTTCAACAACGACGGGCTCGATGCCTTCATCGCCAACGTGCAGCGAGCGCGCTTTCGCAAGAATGCCGGGGGCAAGGCGCCGATGCTGCTGGGCCTCAACATCGGCAAGAACGCCGCCACGCCGATAGAGCGCGCGACGGACGACTATCTCCAGTGCCTCGAGGGCGTCTATCCGCACGCGGACTACGTGACGATCAACATCTCCAGTCCCAACACCGCGAACCTGCGCACACTGCAGAGCGACGAGGCGCTCGACGCTTTGCTCGGTACGCTCGCCGAACGCCGCCAGTCGCTCGCCGAGCAACACGGACGGCGTGTGCCCTTGTTCGTGAAGATCGCGCCGGACCTCGACGGGGCACAGGTCGTGGTGATCGCCTCGACCTTGAAACGCCATGGCATGGACGGCGTCATCGCCACCAATACGACGCTCTCACGCGAGGCCGTGGCCGGGCTGCCGCATGCGAACGAGGCAGGCGGCCTCTCCGGTGCGCCGGTGCGCGAGGCCAGCAATCGTGTCATTGCCCAACTGCGCGGGGCGCTCGGAAAGAAATTTCCAATCATCGGCGTAGGCGGCATTCTGGGCGCCGCCGACGCCAGGGCAAAGATCGCGGCCGGTGCGGACGTTGTGCAGATCTACACCGGCCTGATCTATCGGGGTCCCGGGCTGGTGCGCGAGGCTGCCGCTGCACTCAAGCGCACCTGAAGAAGTTGCGGCGCATGCTCTCTCAGCGCATGCGCCAGATCACTGGCGCGATCACGGCGCTCCACCGAATCAACCGACGCGGGCCCAGAACGGCGACGACCGCCGCCGCCGCCACGCCCGTGGCCACCGGATGCTCGCGCGCGATACGCAGCGCGGCGGCACCGACGGACTCGTCCGGCGGAGGCGTCCCCGGAGCGGGTTCCGGGTCCGGCGTTTCGAGCGTCATGATGCGCAGGCGCTGGCGATCGATGCGCGCCATCAATTCCTCGCGCGTCGCCGGCCGCTCTGGCCGCTCCTCGTCGTCGTGGCTGTCGAGACCGAGGCGATGTCGCGTCCATTGCCAGTCACGCTCGAACTCGCGACGGGTTTCGGCGACCACCGTCTTGGCGTCCGTCAGGGCCTTCATGAGTTTCGCAACCGCGAACAACCAGAGCACGATCCACAGCCCGGCGACCGTCCAAGCCGCGGCGATGCGGTTCGGCGTGTCCCAGAAGTGCACGACGACCGCGACGGAGAGCAACGCCACCGCAACCGTCGTGAGCCCCAGCACAGCAATCACGAGAGCAAGCACCAGCTTGTAGCGCTGCTTCTCCTCATCCCACGCCATCCGCACCAGTTGAACGCGGTCTTCCGCTGCAAGCGCGCCTTCGCCAACGGCAATGCGCAACCGGCGTATTCGGGCATCAAGCCCGAACAGGGACAACAGTTTCATGGGCAGACCCCAGGTCTGCGGACCAGGCGCACGGGCCGATGGCGTGGTGTGTCAGGCGTCCTTGCGTCAGTCGCGGCGGGCAAGCAGCAGGCCCACCAGGATGCCTACAGCCAATGCGGCGCCGGCAATTTGCCAAGGTTCGTCATGCGCGTAGGCATTGGCCGAGCCGGCCGCCTCGCGTGCCCTCTTGGCGGCCAACTTGGTCTTCTCGGAGGCCAACTCACGGGCAATTGCCAGCTTGGCGTCGACGCGCTGGCGCAGCGCCTTGATGTGGGGGATGGAATCGAGTTCCTTGCTGGCCAGCACGCCGCGCACATCGTTGGCCAAGTCTTCAGCCACCGCGTTTGCAGCTGCTTCTAGATTTTGGGTGGATGCAGTCATTGGAATATCTTCCCTCCGATAGATACGCCGGCACCGCGCCGGCTACTTCACGCCTGCAAGTGGCGTGCCGGTCCATGGTACATGCGCGCCAAGCCTTTTGGCGCACCGAACTCATACTTTCGCGAGCAGTTCACCAACGTTGCGCGCAATGGCCAGGCTGCTCGTCAGGCCGGGCGACTCGATGCCGAAGAGGTTCACGAGACCGGCCACGCCGTGGACTGCGGGCCCCTGGATCAT
This sequence comes from Variovorax humicola, assembly GCF_037889915.1. Taxonomy (NCBI): domain Bacteria; kingdom Pseudomonadati; phylum Pseudomonadota; class Betaproteobacteria; order Burkholderiales; family Comamonadaceae; genus Variovorax; species Variovorax humicola. The sequence goes on from NZ_JBBKZV010000006.1 coordinate 340,235, forward strand.
GAAATCGGCTGCGGCCTGGCCGGGCCCTGAAATCTTGGGGCGCATGCCGGCATAGCCTGGTATCAGCGCCCCGTCAGGCAGTTCCGGCCAGTAGCGCCGTACCTCGGCATAGAAGGCGTCGCCACGCGCAGGGTCGACCACGAGGTCGTCCGGCGAGTCGACCCATTGCACATCGGGCCCGAACTTGGCTTGGCCGCCGAGGTCGAGCGTCAGGTGCACGCCGAGGCCGGCCGCTTCGGGGACCGGATAGACGAGTCGGCTGAACGGCGCGCGGCCCGCGAGGGTGAAGTAGTTGCCTTTGGCGAAATACGGCGTTGGCACCAACGCGGCATTGAGCCCTTCGAAGCGGCGCGCCAGCGCCGGAGCGCCCAGGCCCGCTGAGTTGACCACGCTGCGGCAACGAAGCAGCGTGCCGTCTGCCGCCCTGAGAACGAGTGCGCCCTCTCGACAGTCCGCACCTTCGATGGGCGACTTGAGCGCCACGACGCCGCCCGCGTTCTCGAGTTCGCCCTGCAAGCTCAGCATGAAGGCATGGCTATCGACGATGCCGGTGCTCGGCGAATGCAGGGCGGCAAGGCAATGCAACCTCGGCTCGAGGGCATGCACCTGGTCGGCATCCAGCCAGGCCAGGTCATCGACGCCATTGGCTGCGGCCTTCGCGCGTATCGACTCCAGTTCGCCGACCTGTGCGGAAGATGTCGCGACGATCAGCTTGCCGCAGCGCCTGTACGGCAACCCTCGGGCGTCGAGGTATTCATACAGCAGCCACTTGCCTTCCACGCACAAACGCGCCTTGAGCGAACCATTGGGATAGTAGATGCCGGCGTGGATCACCTCGCTGTTACGCGAACTGGTACCGGTGCCGATGGCGGCCTCGCTCTCCAGCACGATGACCTCCCGGCCCGCCAGCGCAAGTTCACGAGCAACAGCCAGGCCCACGACACCGGCGCCGATGACGGCGCAATCGAATTCATCCATCGCGCGAGCTTAGCCGCTCGATCGCGCCGTGCTCAAGCGCGCACCACTACACCTTCTGCGGCGCGTCCGGCTCCGATGGGTCGGGCGTCGGCGCGACGGGCCCTTCATCCGGTTCGACCGGCATATCGGGCGGGTCGGGCGTGACAGGCGTCGGCAGATCAGGAAAGGCCATCGCAAATCTCCTTGAGTTTCTTGTTCTAGTCTGATCCCAATCGGACGCGTAGGGTGAACATGCGTAACCACACGTTGGCCCGCGCGCCCAACGACCCCGGAAATCGATTCGGCGCTTACTTCACGCACGACCGAAACTCGCCAGGGACGCGCGTCGCGGTACACCGTCCCTCAGTCGGCATCGCCGGGATGGCCTCCGGGAACTGTCTGCGCGCCGATGCGTGATCGCGCGCGCTGCACGAGCAGCGCGATCAGAAGCGTCGCAGCCGCCGAACTCGCCAAGCCTCCGGAGGAGGCCAGCAATTGCGCCAGCCCGTCGACGGCCTCCACGCTGACCTGTTGGGCATGATGGACAAGCGCCACCACGTCGGCGGCGTTCACGTTCTGAACGTCGTCGAACCGCACCCGGACTTCGTTCCCGGCGTTTCGAAATCGGATCTTCGCGAAGATTCCATTGGCGACTGCCACGAGCGACAGCACGCCCAGCGGGCGCATCAGTGCCTCGACAAGGCTGCACCGATCCGCCACCGGCGCTTCGTCGAAAACCTCCGCTACGAGGTTGGGGATTGTCAAGTCCGGCTCGATCTCGGCGGACCGTGGAGCGTTGCCGGCGGAGTGCAATGAATTTCGAGTCATGGCATCTGCTTTTCATTGAGCCATGGATATTGGCTCTGCTGCATCGCGTTTCCGATGAACAGAAGGTAAAGCCCGGTGACTTTACGAAAGCGCAGGTGTCTTGCTTCGCCGGTCGAACCGTACCGGCGAGTCCCGGTTCTCGACCATCTCGTTCGCACGTCTCGTGCGAGCAGGCCATTGCGTACAGCGCTCACGGAGGCTCTTGGACAAATCCAGACTGAGATGACACAGGGCAGGCGCCGAATCGGCCTGAAACCCTCAATGTGATTGGTGGGCGGTGGAGGCTTCGAACCTCCGACCCCAGCAGTGTGAATGCTGTGCTCTACCCCTGAGCTAACCGCCCTGACCAGAACCGCGCAACCGTGAAAGGTTGTTGGCACCGTCAGATGTTTCGCACTTTCATGCGAAGCCTCAGATTATGCCACAGAGATTTCGTCGATCTGGCGAAACAGCGTGCGGCCGTTGCTGGCCTTGTCGAGCTGCAGCAACGCGGCCTCGTGCGCGGCGAGTTCGCCATCGCCTGCCAGCAAGACTGGCAGCGTGAATTGGCGCAGGTCGATCGAGACCACCTGCCCGATCTCGGGTTCATCCTGGCCCACGTCGATCAGCAGCGCATCCTGGCCGCGGGTGAGGCTGATGTAGACGTCAGCGAGCAGTTGCGCATCGAGCTTCGCGCCGTGGAAAGTGCGGTTGGAGCGGTCGACACCGAAGCGGTCGCACAGCGCATCGAGCGAATTGCGCTTGCCCGGATACACCTGCTTGGCCATGGCCAGCGTGTCGGTGACCTCGCCGACGAACGTGTGCAGTGGCGGCAGCCCGGCGAGTTCGAGTTCCTTGTTGAGAAAGCCGACGTCGAAGGCCGCATTGTGGATGATCAATTCCGCGCCGCGCAGGTACTCCACGACATCATTTGCGAGCGTGGCGAACCTGGGCTTGTCGCGCAGGAAGTCCGTCGTCAGGCCGTGCACCTTCAACGCGTCTTCATGGCTTTCGCGCTCGGGGTTGAAATAGATGTGCAGGTCGTTGCCGGTCAGCTTGCGCGCATACAGCTCGACGCAGCCGAGTTCGATGACGCGGTCGCCGTTCTCGGCGGACAGGCCGGTCGTTTCGGTGTCGAGGACGATCTGGCGCGACATCAGTGGTTTTCCTTGGCGTGGTTGATCGAGTATTTGGGGATCTCGATGGTCACATCCTGCTGCGCAAGGATGGCCTGGCAACTCAGCCGCGATTGCGGCTCGAGGCCCCAGGCACGGTCGAGCAGATCTTCCTCGGCTTCATCGGCCTCGTTGAGCGAATTGAGGCCCTGGCGCACGATGACGTGGCAGGTGGTGCAGGCGCAACTCATGTCGCAGGCGTGCTCGATGTTGACCTTGTGGTCGAGCAACGCCTCGCAGATCGAGGTGCCGCTGGGCGCGGTGATCTCGGCGCCCTCCGGGCAGTACTCAGCGTGCGGAAGAATCTTGATCGTGGGCATTTTTTAGAGTGATTCGAGCTTGCGGCCTGACAGCGCGCGTGCGATGCCCTGGTTCATGCGCTGCGCGGCAAATGCTTCAGTGCCGTCGGCCAGCGCCTTGGTGGCGGCTTCGACCACGGCTGCGTCATCGGACTTGTGCGCCTTGCGCAATGCTTCCATCAGCGACTCGATGGCGGCGCGTTCGTCCGCATCGAGCAGGTCGCCATCGGCATTGAGCGCGCTTTGAGTGGCGAGCAGCATGCGGTCGGCATCGACGCGCGCTTCGACGAGCGCGCGAGCCTGCATGTCGGCTGCAGCGGTCGAGAAGCTTTCCTGCAGCATCTTCGCGATCTGGTCGTCCGAGAGCCCGTACGACGGCTTGACGGTGACGTTCGCTTCCACGCCGCTACCCTGCTCTTTCGCGCCGACGCTCAGCAAGCCGTCGGCATCGACTGTGAAGGTGACCCGGATGCGCGCGGCGCCCGCGGCCATCGGCGGGATGCCGCGCAGTTCGAAGCGCGCGAGGCTGCGGCAGTCGGCCACGAGGTCGCGTTCGCCTTGCACCACGTGCAGGGCCAGCGCGGTCTGGCCGTCTTGGTAGGTGGTGAAGTCCTGCGCCATCGCGGTCGGGATGGTCTGGTTGCGCGGCACGATCCGCTCCACCAGGCCACCCATCGTCTCGATGCCGAGGGACAGTGGAATCACGTCGAGCAACAGCAGGTCACCGGTGCCGCCGTTTCCCGCCAGTTGATTCGCCTGGATCGCCGCGCCGAGCGCAACGACTTCATCCGGATTGAGATTGGTCAGCGGCTCACGACCGAAGAACTCGGCCATCGCACGGCGGATTTGCGGCATGCGCGTGGCACCGCCGACCAGCACGACGCCCTTCAGGTCGTCGGGCTTGAGCTTCGCGTCGCGCAGCGTCTTGCGCACGGCTGCGACGGTACGGTCCGTGAGCGGCCTGGTCGCCTCGTCGAACTGTGAGCGTGTCAGACGAAGGTTGATCGTCCCAACCGACAGTCCGGCGTGGAAATTGACCGATTCGGCGCCAGTCAACGCTTCCTTGGCCGCACGAGCGGCGATCAGCAAGGCCGCCTTGTCCGCGGCAGTCTCGACCACCAGTTCCCTCTGCGCGAGCACGAAGTCAGTCAACGCATGGTCGTAGTCATCGCCACCCAGCGCAGAGTCGCCACCGGTCGCGATCACCTCGAACACGCCTTGCGTGAGGCGCAGGATGGAGATGTCGAAGGTGCCGCCGCCCAGGTCGTACACCGCGTAGGCGCCTTCGCTCGCGTTGTCGAGACCGTAGGCTATCGCCGCCGCGGTCGGCTCGCTGATCAGGCGCAGCACGTTGAGCCCGGCCAGTTCTGCCGCATCCTTGGTCGCCTGGCGCTGGCCTTCGTCGAAGTAGGCCGGCACGGTGATGACGGCCCCGTACAGGTCGTCGGCGAAGCTGTCTTCGGCGCGGTAGCGCAGCGTGGCCAGGATTTCGGCACTGATCTCGACCGGTGACTTCACGCCGGCCACGGTGTCCAGCTTGACCATGCCGCCCTCGTCCACCAGGGTGTAGGGCATCGCGTGGCGGTTGGCGATGTCCGCCATGCCGCGGCCCATCAGGCGCTTGGCGGACGTGATCGTGTTGCCTGGGTCGTCGGTACGCGCCGCCAGCGCGTCGAAGCCGATCTGGCGCCGCTCGCGGTCGAGATAGCGCACGGCCGAAGGAAGCAGCACGCGGCCCTCGGCATCGGGGAGGCATTCGGGCACGCCATTGCGGATCGCAGCGACGAGCGAGTGCGTCGTGCCCAGGTCGATGCCGACGGCGGTGCGTCGCTGGTGCGGATCGGGCGCCTGGCCGGGTTCGGATATCTGTAGCAATGCCATGGCTCTATTGTCCCCACTGTGCCGTCTTGGCATCGATGTCTTCTGCGAAGCGCTCAATGAACATGAGGGCTCTGACCTGGCGCGCCGCGGCGGCGTAATCACCCTTCTGGTCGATCAGCGAGTCGAGCGACGATAGTGCACGTGCCCGGCTTGCGTCGACTTCGTCGCGGAGCTTGTCGGCGCCCGCTTCGTCGCGCACGTCGTCGAGTTCTTCCCGCCACTCCATCTGTTGCATCAGGAAGTCGGCCGGCATCGTGGTGTTGTTCTGTGCCTCGATGGGCGACCCGTTGAGCGCGCACAGATAGGTCGCGCGCTTGATCGGATCCTTGAGCCGCTGATACGCCTCGTTGATGCGCACCGACCACTGCATCGCCACGCGTTGCGCCGCCGCACCCTGGGCGGCAAAACGGTCAGGGTGCGCCTCGCGTTGCAATTGCTTCCAACGGGCATCCAGCGCCGCACGGTCCTGCGCGAAGGTGGCGGGCACGTCGAACAGTTCGAAGTCGGTGTCGTTGAGATTCATGGCAAGAAAAAACCGCCAGCACATGACATGTTGGCGGCTCGCGGCTGCGTGAGCCGTGAAATCAGATCCGGAAACTTTCTCCGCAACCGCAACGGTCGCGTTCGTTCGGGTTCAGGAACTTGAAACCCTCGTTCAAACCTTCGCGCACGAAGTCGAGTTGCGTGCCGTCGATATAGGCCAGGCTCTTCGGATCGACCAGCACCTTCACGCCGCGGTCTTCGAACACGACGTCCTCTGGCGCCAGCTCATCCACGTACTCGAGCTTGTAGGCCAGGCCCGAGCAGCCGGTGGTCTTGACGCCCAGCCGCACACCCACGCCCTTGCCCCGTTTACCGAGATAGCGGGTGACATGGCGCGCGGCTGCTTCAGTGAGCGTTACAGCCATATCAGTGCGTCGTTTCGGCCGCGGCGACGGCCGCGCCGTGTTTCGCCTTGTAGTCGTTGACCGCCGCCTTGATCGCGTCTTCCGCCAGGATCGAGCAATGGATCTTGACCGGCGGCAGCGCCAGTTCCTCTGCAATCTGCGCGTTCTTCAGCGCAGCAGCTTCGTCCAGCGTCTTGCCCTTGACCCACTCGGTCACGAGCGACGATGAAGCAATGGCCGAGCCGCAGCCGTACGTCTTGAAGCGTGCGTCCTCGATCACACCGGTTTCGGCATTGACCTTGATCTGCAGCTTCATGACGTCGCCGCAGGCCGGTGCGCCGACCATGCCGGTGCCTACCGTGTCGTCGCCCTTTTCGAAGGAGCCGACGTTGCGCGGATTTTCGTAGTGGTCGATGACCTTGGATGAATATGCCATGGGGTTACCTCTTTGAACTTGTTCGGTCAGTGCATCGATGTCAATGGGCGGCCCACTGGATCGTGCTGATGTCGATGCCGTCCTGGAACATCTCCCACAAGGGGCTGAGTTCGCGCAGCTTCGCCACGTTGTGCTTGATGGTGGAGATCGCGTAGTCGATCTCTTCTTCGGTCGTGAAGCGCCCGATGGTCATGCGCAGGCTGCTGTGGGCCAGCTCGTCGCTGCGGCCGAGGGCGCGCAGCACATAGCTGGGCTCCAGGCTGGCCGACGTGCAGGCCGAGCCAGACGACACCGCCAGGCCCTTGATGCCCATGATCAGCGACTCGCCCTCGACATAGTTGAAGCTCATGTTCAGGTTGTGCGGCACGCGGTGTTCGAGGTCGCCGTTGATGAACACTTGCTCCACGTCCTTCAGGCCGTGCAGCAGGCGCTTTTGCAACTTGGCTGCCTTGGCAATGTCATCCGCCATCTCGAGCTTGGCGATGCGGAATGCCTCGCCCATGCCGACGATCTGATGCGTGGGCAGCGTGCCCGAGCGCATGCCGCGCTCGTGACCGCCGCCGTGCATTTGCGCTTCGAGCCGAATGCGCGGCTTGCGGCGCACGTACAGCGCACCGATGCCCTTGGGGCCGTAGGTCTTGTGCGAGGCCAGGCTCAGAAGGTCGATCGGCAGCTTGGCCATGTCGATGTGAACCTTGCCGGTGGCTTGTGCCGCATCGACGTGGAAGATCACGCCCTTCTCGCGGCAGATGTTGCCGAGCGCAACCATGTCCTGCACGACACCGATCTCGTTGTTCACGAACATGACGCTCGCCAGGATCGTGTCGGGGCGGATCGCGGCCTTGAATTTTTCGAGGTCGAGCAGGCCGTTGTCCTGCACGTCGAGGTAGGTGACCTCGAAGCCCTGGCGCTCAAGCTCGCGCATGGTGTCGAGCACGGCCTTGTGCTCGGTCTTCACCGTGATCAGGTGCTTGCCCTTGCCCTTGTAGAAGTGCGCCGCGCCCTTGAGCGCAAGGTTGTTCGACTCGGTCGCGCCGGACGTCCAGACGATTTCGCGCGGGTCGGCCCCGATCAGGTCGGCGACTTCACCGCGGGCTTTTTCCACCGCTTCCTCGGCCTCCCAGCCCCACGCATGACTGCGCGATGCGGGATTGCCGAAGTGTTCTCGCAACCAGGGAATCATGGCGTCGACGACGCGCGGGTCCACCGGCGTGGTGGCGCCGTAATCGAGGTAGATCGGGAAATGGGGAGTGACGTCCATGGCTGGCTCGGGCTGGCGAAGGATGGAAAGGATTGAGTCGTTTACACGGCGCCCGCGGGCGCCGTCAGGATCAGGATTTGGCGAAAACGTTGCCCAGTGCGAACACCGAATTCGGCGCGTTGACGCGTATCGGCTTGACGACCGGCTGCGCGGAAATTGCGCGCTTCACGACCGGCTTGTTCTCGACCTGCACGCCCTTGGCGAGCTGATCGTCCACCAGCTTCTGCAGGGTGACCGAGTCCAGGAACTCGACCATGCGCTGGTTCAGCGAGGCCCAGAGTTCGTGCGTCATGCACCGCCCGGCTTCGCCAAGGCAGTTTTCCTTGCCGCCGCACTGGGTGGCGTCGATGGGTTCGTCGACCGAGACGATGATGTCCGCGACGGTAATTTCAGACGCCTTGCGGCCCAGCGAGTAGCCGCCGCCGGGGCCGCGGGTCGATTCGACCAGTTCGTGGCGGCGCAGCTTGCCGAACAACTGCTCCAAATAGGACAGCGAAATCTGCTGGCGCTGGCTGATCGCGGCCAGCGTGACCGGACCCGTGTTCTGGCGCAATGCCAGGTCGATCATCGCGGTGACCGCAAAACGGCCTTTGGTTGTGAGACGCATCGCAAGCTCCTTGTGTGCTTACCATTGAAATGACACCGTGCCGGGTAGGCTCGGCAACGTCGTCTCCGCCCTGCCCGGCTCATAACCATTGGTGTTGCCATCTGGTTGGAGCCGGCCCTTCATCCGGAGTTCTCTTGTTGTTGACTATTTCGGTCAACTATACCAGAAAACCCTCCGGACTGCTCGGGTAAACCCCGATTTGGCCGGGGCAAGGGATTTCAGGCGCGCGATCCGCCCGGCGCGAGGACGGCAATGTTGTCGCTGCCACGGGCGCCGAAGGCCTGCTCGCGCAGCAGCGCCAACTGGTCGCGCACGCGGGCGGCCTTTTCGAATTCGAGATTGCGGGCGTGCTCCAGCATGAGCTTTTCGAGTCGTTTGATCTCGCGGGAGACGTCCTTTTCGCTCATGTCCTCGACCTTGGCGCGTTCGAGTTCGAGCTTGGCGGCCTCCTTGCCGCTCTTCTCGCTGTAGACCCCGTCGATCAGGTCGCGCACCTGCTTGACGATGCTGCGCGGCGTGATGCCGTTCGCCTCGTTATGGGCGATCTGGCGGGCGCGGCGGCGCTCGGTCTCGTCGATGGCCTTCTTCATCGATTCGGTCATCCTGTCGGCGTACAGGATCGCCTTGCCGTTCAGGTTGCGGGCGGCCCGCCCGATGGTCTGGATCAGCGAGCGCTCGGCGCGCAGGAAGCCTTCCTTGTCGGCATCCAGGATGGCGACCAGCGACACCTCGGGGATGTCCAGCCCCTCGCGCAGCAGGTTGATGCCCACCAGCACGTCGAAGGCGCCCAGGCGCAGGTCACGCAGGATTTCCACCCGCTCGACGGTGTCGATGTCGCTGTGCAGGTAGCGCACCTTGACGCCGTTGTCGCCCAGGTAATCGGTGAGTTGCTCCGCCATGCGCTTGGTCAGGGTGGTGATCAGCACGCGCTCGCTCTTTTCGACGCGCAGGCGGATCTCGCCGAGCACGTCGTCGACCTGGTTCGTCGCGGGACGCACTTCGACTTCGGGGTCGATCAGTCCGGTGGGCCGCACGAGTTGTTCGACGACGTTGCCGGCATGGTCCTTCTCGTACTGCGCCGGCGTGGCCGACACGAAGATGGCCTGGCGCATGCGCGTCTCGAATTCGTCGAACTTGAGCGGCCGGTTGTCCAGCGCCGACGGCAGGCGAAAGCCGTACTCGACCAGTGTGACCTTGCGTGCACGGTCGCCGTTGTACATGCCGCCGAGCTGGCCGATCATCTGGTGGCTCTCGTCGAGAAACATCAGCGCGTCCTTGGGAAGGTAGTCGGTCAGCGTTGCCGGGGGCTCGCCGGGCGCCGCGCCGGAGAGGTGGCGCGTGTAGTTCTCGATGCCCTTGCAGTGGCCGATCTCGGACAGCATCTCGAGGTCGAAGCGCGTGCGCTGCTCCAGCCGCTGCGCCTCGACCAGCTTGCCGGCGCCCACGAGTTCCTTGAGCCGGTCAGCCAGTTCCAGCTTGATGGTTTCGACCGCGCTCATCACCTTGTCGCGCGGCGTCACGTAGTGGCTCGACGGGTACACGGTGAAGCGTGGGATTTTCTGCCGGATGCGACCGGTGAGCGGGTCGAGCAGTTGCAGCGTCTCGATCTCGTCGTCGAACAGTTCGATGCGGATCGCCAGTTCACTGTGTTCGGCCGGGAACACGTCGATCGTGTCGCCGCGCACACGGAAGGTGCCGCGCGAGAAATCCTGCTCGTTGCGCGTGTACTGCATGCGGATCAACCGGCCGATCACGTCGCGCTGGCCGATCTTGTCGCCCACGCGCATGATGAAGCGCATCTGCGTGTAGTCCTCGGGCGTGCCGATGCCGTAGATGGCACTCACGGTGGCCACGATGACCGTGTCTCGCCGCTCCAGCACGCTCTTGGTGGCCGACAGGCGCATCTGCTCGATGTGCTCGTTGATCGAACTGTCCTTCTCGATGAACAGGTCGCGCTGCGGCACGTAGGCCTCGGGCTGGTAGTAGTCGTAATAGCTGACGAAGTACTCGACGGCGTTCTTGGGGAAGAACTCGCGGAACTCGCTGTAGAGCTGCGCGGCCAGCGTCTTGTTGGGCGCGAACACAATGGCTGGCCGGCCGAGCCGCGCGATCACGTTGGCCATCGTGAAGGTCTTGCCCGAGCCCGTAACGCCGAGCAGCGTCTGGAACACCTCGCCGTCTTCCACACCCGTGACCAATCCCTCGATGGCCGTGGGCTGGTCGCCCGCCGGCGGATAGGGCTGGAACAACTCGAAAGGCGAGCCCGGAAACTTGATGAATTCGCCCTCTTTCACAGGGCCGACAGACTCGGCATGTTGCCGTTCGGGAATGACTTCGGTGATTTCAGGCATGGGGTTCGGAAGAGTTGCGGCCCGATCGGTAAAATTCAAGCGAACTCGATAGGCTAACGCAGCCTCGAGCAGCAGCGCAAACCCGGGCGACGCCAGGGTCGCATCGATTCACCCGAAGGACTTTTCTCAATGTCAATGTTCACCGCCGTCGAAATGGCGCCGCGCGACCCGATCCTGGGCCTTAACGAACAATTCTCCGCCGACAGCAATCCGGACAAGGTCAACCTGGGCGTCGGCGTCTACTACGACGACAACGGCAAGCTGCCATTGCTGGAGTGCGTCAAGGCCGCCGAGGCCGACATGATGAAAGCGCCGACTGCCCGCGGTTACCTGCCCATCGACGGCATCGTGGCCTATGACAACGCCGTGAAGGGACTGGTGTTCGGCGCCGACAGCGAACCGGTGAAGTCTGGCCGCGTAGCCACGGTCCAGGCCATCGGCGGCACCGGCGGCCTGAAGGTCGGCGCGGACTTTCTGAAGAAGCTGAGCCCCGATGCCACCGTGCTGATCAGCGATCCGAGTTGGGAGAACCACCGCGCGCTGTTCACCAACGCCGGCTTCCCTGTCGAAAGCTATCCCTACTACGATGCCGACACCCGTGGCGTCAACTTCTACGGCATGCTGGCTGCGCTCAACGCAGCCGTGCCCGGCACCATCGTCGTGCTGCACGCCTGCTGCCACAACCCGACCGGCTACGACATCACCCCCGCTCAGTGGGACGAGGTCATCGCCGCTGTCAAGGCCAGGAACCTCACGCCCTTCCTCGACATGGCCTACCAGGGCTTCGGCAACGGCATCGCGGAGGACGGCGCGGTCATCGGCAAGTTCGTCGAGGCCGGCCTGACCTTCTTCGTCTCGACCTCGTTTTCCAAGAGCTTCAGCCTGTATGGCGAGCGCGTCGGCGCGCTGTCGGTGCTGTGCGAGAGCAAGGAAGAGGCTGCCCGTGTGCTGTCGCAACTCAAGATCGCGATCCGCACCAACTACAGCAACCCCCCGATCCACGGCGGCGCCGTGGTGGCAGCCGTGCTCAACGACCCGGCGCGCCGCGCGGTGTGGGAAGGCGAACTGGCCGAAATGCGTGTCCGCATCAAGGCCATGCGGCAAAAGTTTGTCGACGGCCTCAAAGCCGCTGGCGTGAAGCAGGACATGAGCTTCATCACGACGCAAATCGGCATGTTCAGCTACTCTGGCCTCACCAAGGACCAGATGGTTCGCCTGCGCAATGAATTCGGTGTTTACGGCACGGATACCGGCCGCATGTGTGTCGCTGCGCTCAACAGCAAGAACATCGAATATGTGTGTAAATGTGTCGCCAAGGTGATTTGAGCCCGTAGGATTTGTAGGAGTTTGCCTACACGCATCGTGGCGCTCCCTGATACATTGCACTGCAATATTTACATAACAGGGTGCCCATGATGCTCTATCAGTTCTACGAAGCACAACGCTCCTTGATGGAGCCGTTCTCGGACTTCGCCCAGGCCGCCTCCAAGCTCTATGCGCCGGGCGCCGTCTGGGGCCAGCTCCCGATGTCTCAGCGCATGGCCGCCGGCTATGACCTGCTCTATCGCCTGGGCAAGGATTACGAAAAGCCCGAGTTCAACATCAAGAGCGTGAAGGTCGATGGCGACGAGGTGGTGATCCAGGAGGTCATCGAACTCGACAAGCCCTTCTGCCAGCTGCGCCGCTTCAAGCGCTTCACCGACGACCCGCACACCCTGCAGACGCTCAAGGCGCAGCCGGTGGTGCTGATCGTGGCGCCCCTGTCGGGCCACTACGCGACGCTGCTGCGCGACACCGTGCGCACCATGCTGCAGGGCCACAAGGTCTACATCACCGACTGGAAGAACGCGCGCACCGTGCCGCTGTCCGAAGGCGCGTTCCACCTCGACGACTACGTCAACTACGTGCAGGAGTTCATTCGCCTGCTGCAGGCCGAATACGGCAACTGCCACGTGGTGAGCGTGTGCCAGCCGACGGTGCCGGTGCTCGCGGCGGTGTCGCTGATGGCCAGCCGCGGTGAACAGACGCCGCTCACGATGACAATGATGGGCGGGCCCATCGACGCGCGCAGGTCGCCCACGGCGGTCAACAACCTGGCTACCAACAAGAGCTTCGAGTGGTTCGAGAACAACGTGATCTACCGCGTTCCGGCCGGCTTCCCGGGCGAGGGCCGACGCGTGTATCCGGGCTTCCTGCAGCACACCGGCTTCGTGGCGATGAACCCCGACCGCCACGCGAGCAGCCACTATGACTACTTCAAGGACCTGATCAAGGGCGACGATGCGAGCGCCGAGGCGCACCGCAAGTTCTACGACGAGTACAACGCCGTGCTGGACATGGACGCGGACTACTACCTGGAGACCATCCGCACCGTGTTCCAGGAGTTCGGCCTGGTCAACGGCACGTGGGACGTGAAGAATCCGCAAGGACAGATCGAGCGGGTCAGGCCGCAGGACATTCGCACGACTGCGCTGCTGACGGTCGAAGGCGAACTGGACGACATCTCGGGCTCGGGCCAGACCAAGGCGGCGCATGCGCTGTGCACCGGGATTGTGGCGGCGCGCCAGGAGCACTACGAGGTCAAGGGCGCGGGCCACTACGGCATCTTCAGTGGTCGCCGCTGGCGTGAGCTGGTGTATCCGAAGGCTGCGACGTTCATTGCCGACCATGACGAACCACAGAAACGCGCGGGCTCCACGACGCGCGTAACCGCTGAAGACACCATTCGTGCGCCGAAGAAGCGTCTGGTGCAGGCGGCTTCGAAGGCCGTGCGCAAGACGGCGGCAGCGCCCGCGAAGACGCGCCGCGCCGCGCGCTGATTCCGACTCCTGGTTCAACATGACGCCGTTGGCAGTGCGCATTCACGCCGCGCTGCCGCAAACGCAGTGCACGCGCTGCGGCTATCCAGATTGCGCCGGCTATGCCGAGGCGATCTCGCGCGGCGATGCAGGTATCCACCAATGCCCGCCAGGGGGCACCGAAGGTATCGAACGATTGGCGGCGATCACGGGCCAGCCCTCGCGCCCGCTCGGCGCGGAGTTCGGCGTCGAAGGGCCGCGCCGCATGGCCGTGATCGACGAAGCGTGGTGCATCGGGTGCACGCTGTGCCTGGATGCCTGCCCGACCGATGCGATCCTCGGGATCCACAAGCGCATGCATACCGTCATCGAGCCGCATTGCACCGGCTGCGAGTTGTGCATCCCGGTTTGTCCGGTCGACTGCATCTCGCTCGAAGACGTGACGCCGGGCCGCACCGGCTGGCAAGCATGGTCGCAGCGCCGGGCCGACGAAGCCCTGAAACGCTACAGCCTCCATGCCGCACATCGCCCCGCGGGCGGGCGACAAGATCTGATTGAACCCGACGAAGCGCCGGCCCCCGCCGCGGACCGCAAGCGCGCCTTCGTCGAAGCAGCCCTCGCGCGTGCGCGTGCCGCCGCCGCGCGCCCACCTGCGAAAAAGCCATGACCATCGACACCCTGCTCCTCTTCGTCCTTACCTCGCTGCTGCTTGCGGTCACGCCAGGGCCGACCATGCTGCTGGCGCTGTCGAACGGCATCTCGGGTGGCATGCGGCGCGCGGGTTGGGGCATCGCGGGGGCATCGATTGGCAGCACTGCCGTGATCACCGCGGTTGCTCTGGGACTGGGCTCGTTGATGGCAGCGTCGGAATTCCTGTTCAACGCGCTGCGGGTGGCCGGTGTGCTCTACCTGGTGTGGCTCGGCGTGAAGCTCTGGCGCAGCCAACCGCCCGACGTGCGCGCGGCGCTGGCCGAACAGGGCGAATCTCCGCAGGGCGGGCGCGCCCTCTTGCGCAGTTTGGCCGTGGCGCTGTCGAATCCCAAGTCGGTCCTGTTCTTCGCGGCCTTCCTGCCGCAGTTCATCGATACGTCGCAACCGCAGGCCCACCAATACGTGGTGCTCGGCGCGATCTTCGTGTCGCTCGATACCTGCGTGATGCTCGCCTATGCGGGCGCCGGCACGCAGGCCGTGCGTTGGCTGTCCAAGCGCAGCCTGCAGCGGCTCAACCGCGGCTGTGCGGCGGGCATGTGGGCACTGGCGGCGATGCTCGCGTTCTGGCGCCGGCCTGGAGTCTGAACGGCTGCGCGCTCAGGCGCGTGGCTTCCATAGCAACAGGAGCACCCCCGACAGCACGACCGTCACGGCGCCCCACTCGAAGGGCGTGACCGTCTCGCCCGCGATCAACACGCCCAGCAGCATCGCGATGACCGGATTTACGAAGGTGTAGCTTGACGCGAGCGAAGCCGGCGCGCGGGCCAGCAGAACCATGTAGGCATTGAACGCGATCAGCGAACCGAACACCACAAGGTAGAGCCAGGCCGCGACGGCCAGCGGCTGCGGCGGCCAGTCGAAGGCTTCGCCGTGCAATGCCGACAACAACAGCAGCACGACGCCACCGCAGATCATTTCGCTGGCAAAGCCCATGGCGCCTTCGGCAAGCTGGAGGGTCCGCTGGCTCAACACGCTACCGACCGACCAGCAAACGCAGGCCGTTGCGATGGCCACCAACCCGGCGGGCGAGGCCTGAAATCCGCTGCCTTGCGTGAGCATCAACACGCCGCCCAGCCCCAGCACGATTCCCATCGCTTCGAGCCTGCGAGGGACCACGCCCCAAAACAGATTCAGCAGCGCGATCATCAGCGGCACTACTGCGATGAAGGCCACCACCAGGCCAGAGCCTACTGAAACCTCGGAGAACGCCGTGCCGCCCATCCCGCCGCCCAACATCAGGCCGCCAATGACCAGCGCATTGCGCCATTGCTGGCGCGTCGGCCATGCGACGCCACGCCAACGCATCCACGCGGCAAGCAAGGCGCCTGCGAACAGGAAGCGCGTGCCCATTTGCAGGAAAGGCGGAAAGCTCAGCAGCGCATATTTGATGGCGAGGTAGGTCGAGCCCCACACCAACCAGGTGGCGGCAAGGCACAGCAGCAGCAGCGATGACAAGCCGGTACTCGAGGCGTCCGGCGCCAGCTTGCTGGCAGGTGTCAGTGAGTTCAGGACGGGCATTTGGTGCGATCCATTGCGGAAGGTTTGCCTCCATCCTATGAAGGCGAATGGCGCGCAACCATGGATAACCAACGGTTCTTTGGCCAGAATGCCACGGAATCAAAGGAGATTCATGGAAACGACCTTGAACCTGACATTGGACGCCTACGACACCCGCATCCTCGCCGAATTGCAGGCCGACGCGCGCCTGACGATGGCCGAACTCGGCCGCCGCGTTCACCTGAGCCAGCCCGCTGTCACCGAGCGCGTGCGCAAACTCGAGGGCTCAGGCGTGATCAGCGGCTATCGCGCGACGGTGGATCTTTCGAAGCTCGGCTACGGCATCCGCGCCATCATTCGCGTCGGGCGCGCCGAGTACGCACGCGTCGTCAAGCTGGTGCAGCAAACGCCCGAATGCATCAATGCCTATAACGTGACGGGGGACGACAGCTGGGTGCTGGAGATCGCGGTCATCGACGTGGCGCATCTCGATGCGGTCGTGACGAAGTTCTGTCTGTTGACCGAGACCGCGACCTCGATCATCCTGAACCCGGCGCGCGAACATCAACCGATGCTGCCGCCGCGACGCTCGGATGTGAAGCCGCCGATCCGGAAGATCCTCAACGCGTAGCCAGCGCGTTGAAGGCGACGACCACCTCGGGCGGCGCCTGCACGAGTTCGATCAGCACGCCTTCACCTGCGATCGGGAATTCGTCGTTGGCCTTCGGGTGCAGGAAGCAGATGTCGAAGCCCGCCGCGCCCTTGCGGATGCCACCGGGTGCGAAGCGCACGCCCTTCGCAGCGAGCCATTCGACGGCCACCGGCAGGTCGTCGATCCACAAGCCGACGTGATTGAGCGGCGTGGCGTGCACCGCCGGCTTCTTGTCAGGGTCCAGCGGCTGCATCAGGTCGACCTCGACCTTGAACGGGCCGCTGCCGATGGCGCAGATGTCTTCGTCGACGTTCTCGCGCTCGCTCCTGAACGTGCCCGTGACCTCCAGCCCCAGCATGTCCACCCAGAGCTTCTGCAGGCGTTGCTTGTCGGGCCCGCCGATGGCAATCTGCTGGATGCCCAGCACCTTGAACGGGCGCTGGACGGATGGCCGCTGGACGGCGCTCATGCGAACTCCAGGATCACCTGGTCCACCGCCAGCGATTCGCCCTTGCCCGCCGAGATCGTGCCGACCACGCCGTCATGCGAGGCGAACAGCACGTTCTCCATCTTCATGGCCTCGATGACCGCCAGCTTCTCGCCCGCCTGCACATGCTGGCCCGGCTTCACGGCCACTTCGACCAGCAGGCCCGGCATCGGCGACATCAGGTATCTGCTGAGGTCCGGCGGTGCCTTGTAGGGCATGAGCTGCTGCAGCCGCGCGCCCAGCGGCGACAGCACCATCGCCTCGACTTGCGTGCCGTTGTGCGACACCCGCAGCGCCAGCGGGTTC